>VGBN01000001.1 GCA_016870455.1 Actinomycetota bacterium
GGTTCAATTTATGATGTAAATCTTGCGAGAGAGTCTGGATTTTTTAGAGGCTTCTACCCATTATCTGAAACTCTTGTTACTGCCATTCCACTCTTGTTTGCTGGTTTAGCAGTTGCATTAGCCTTTAGATCTGGCTTGTTTAACATTGGAGCACAAGGACAGTTTATTTTTGGTGCAATTGGCGCGTCATATGTTGGATTTGCTTACGAATTTCCACCTCTTATTCATGTTCCACTTGTTTTGATTGCAGGAATTGTTCTAGGTGGATTGTTTGGTGGTTTTGTTGGCTTCCTTAAGGCCAAGACTGGAGCTCATGAAGTAATTGTGACAATCATGCTTAATTACATCGCTTCACTTTTCATTCTTTGGTTACTAAAGACACAAGCATTTTTAAGGGAAGAGCGACAAGATCCAATCGCTCCTGAGGTTAATAGCAGTGCACAACTTCCTAAACTTCTTGGCGAGGATCTAAGAATTCATCTAGGAATATTTATAGCCTTAGGAGTAACTTGGTTTGTTTGGTGGCTTTTAACGAGAAGCACACTTGGATTTAAATTTAGAGCAGTGGGTGCAAATTCAAATGCGGCAAGAACTGCTGGAATTTCAGTGCCATTTGTTACCACCGCCACCATGTTTATCAGTGGTGGTTTAGCTGGTTTAGGAGGTGCGGTGCATCTAATTGGCACCGAGTATGCATTGACCGCAGGTATTGCTGGCAGTATCGGATTTGATGCAATCACTGTGGCTTTACTTGGACAAGCAACTCCACTTGGAACTTTGTTAGGAGCTTTATTATTTGGCGCTTTACAAACTGGCAGTAGAACCTTACTTTCCAATACTGGAACACCATCAGAGATCGTGCAGGTAATGCAGGCATTAATAGTCTTATTTATTGCCACCCCAATGTTGCTGAAAAAAGTGTTTAGATTGAAAAATACTATTGAGTCTAAATCAATGACTGCCAAAGGTTGGAATGGCTAATGGCTGAATTAAATTTAATTGAAAAGCGAAAACAAAAAAGCATCTTTACCATGCTATCCCTCTTCACTATTTTTGCGCTTATCTTCTATGTAACTTCAAGTAAAACTGAACCGATTACCTTCGGATTTGTTTTAGGCGATGAATTTAAGTTACTAAATGAGTGGAGTGTAGGTTCTAGAGTTGGCGCGGCAATATTTTTAATGATCTCGCTACTAGGAATAGGGCTTTCATATTTGGCATTAAAATCTGAGAGATCTATAACTCTAGGCAGCATAGTCTTTGGCTTTGGCGGCATCATGTCATTTTTATGTTGGGCTGCAGCTGGAAAATTCATTCCATTTACTGGCTTACTACAAGCTGCACTTTTACTAGCGGTACCACTAATTTTTGGATCTATGTCTGGATTACTTTGTGAAAAATCAGGTGTCATAAATATTGCTATCGAAGGTCAGTTACTATTTTCAGCATTTGTTTCTGCGGTAGTTGCTAGTCTGACTCAAAATCTTATGTGGGGCTTAATAACAGCTCCAATAGCTGGCGCACTGGTCTCTTTGATTTTGGCCTACTTTGCTATTAATTTTAAAGTTGATCAAGTTATTGTTGGATTTGTTATAAATGTATTGGTGTTGGGATTAACAAACTTTTTCTATTCAACCTTGCTTGTGCCATACGATAGTACTTGGAATGCAGCAGGAAGTTTTTCTGCCATTCCTATTCCAATACTTTCCAAGATACCTATTGTTGGTCCAATTTTGTTTAATCAAACCATAATAGTTTATATCATGTATGTAATTGTGATTTTAATTCAGGTTGCTCTTTACAAATCTCGTTGGGGACTTCGAACAAGGGCGGTAGGTGAATTACCAATAGCAGCAGATTCAGTTGGCGTTAACGTCAATAACTTGAGATTTAAAAATGTCATGTTAGCTGGCTTGGTCTCAGGACTAGGTGGCGCAGTATTCACCTTAGGTGCGGTGGGTATCTTTTCTCAATCAATGACAGCTGGAGCAGGTTTTATTGCTCTTGCGTGTTTAGTTTTTGGAAAGTGGACACCACGCGGAGCGTTGGTTGCAGCTTTGTTTTTTGGCTTCGCAAATAGCCTGCAGAGTAACCTTTCCATATCCGGTGTAGCTCTACCATCAGAGTGGATGTTAATGATCCCTTACATCGCAACCATTGTCGCGGTTTCAGGCTTGGTGGGAAGGGTGCGAGCACCTGCAGCAGATGGAATTCCATACTCTCGCGGTAATAAATAGTTTATTTTCATAGGAGAATTACCCTATGGAAATCAATTGGGAGCTGCTACATCAATCAGCAAAAGAGGTAATGAAAAAAGCCTATGCACCCTATTCAAACTTTAAGGTTGGAGTAGCTGGGTTAGTTTCAGATGGCCGAATAGTTGTTGGTTGTAATAGTGAGAATGCAAGTTATGGAGTAGGCCTTTGCGCTGAATGCGGATTAGTTTCATCATTAACAGCTACTGGTGGTGGAAGATTAATTGCTGTTGTTTGCGTTGATGGTGGAGGCAATTACCTATCACCATGTGGACGTTGTCGACAGTTGTTGTTTGAACATGGCGGTAATGAGATGTTGTTTATGACGCCAGATGGCCCCAAGCCACTGTCATATCTCTTGCCATGGGGATTTGGACCTGAGGATCTTAAATGAGTGAAAAATTTGCCGCAGTTGAGATTATTGCAGCAAAGCGAGACAAATTTGAATTAAGTGATGATCAAATTGATTGGACAGTAGAGGCTTATACAAGAGGTGTTATTGCTGATGAGCAGATGTCTGCTCTGCTAATGGCAATTTTACTTAACGGGATGAACAACCGTGAAATATCTCGATGGACTCAAGCCATGATTGCAAGTGGTGAAAAAATGAGTTGGTCGATGCTGGATCGTCCAACTGTTGATAAACACTCAACCGGAGGCGTTGGAGACAAAATTACTTTGCCACTGGCACCACTAGTTGCTGCCTGTGGAGCTGCCGTTCCACAATTATCAGGTAGGGGATTAGGACATACTGGCGGCACGCTAGATAAGTTGGAATCAATTAAGGGTTGGCGAGCAAATCTGTCTAACGCCGAAATGTTAAAGGTGATTCAAGATTGTGGCGCAGTAATTTGCGCAGCTGGTGCTGGGCTAGCTCCTGCTGACAAGAAACTTTACGCCTTGCGCGATGTTACGGGCACAGTTCAAGCAATTCCATTAATTGCATCTTCAATAATGAGTAAGAAAATTGCTGAAGGAACTGGTGCTCTAGTACTTGATGTAAAAACTGGCTCTGGCGCATTTATGAGTGATCCTAAGAATGCCAGCTTACTGGCTAAAACAATGGTGGATTTAGGTAAGAAAGCTGGTGTAAAAACTCGGGCATTGGTAACAGCGATGGATGTACCACTTGGTCTGACAGCTGGAAACGCGTTAGAGGTTCGAGAAACATTGGAGGTTTTAGCAGGTGGTGGCCCAAGTGATGTAGTGGAACTAACTCTTTTGCTTGCAAATGAAATGTTGGATGCGGCTGGAATTAAACCAAAGGTTTCTCCTGAGGAAGCCTTAAAAAATGGAATGGCTATGGATGTTTGGCGCAAAATGATTTCAGCTCAAGGTGGAGATAACCAAGCGCCACTACCAGTCGCCAAAGAAAAGATGCAGATTAAAGCAGAGAGCTCTGGAAAGTTACTCACCTTAGATGCACTAAAGGTAGGCGTTGCTGCTTGGCGGCTAGGTGCGGGCAGACAAAAGCAAGGGGAGAGTTTGCAACCTGGTGCAGGCATAGAAATTCATGCCAAACCTGGTGATTTAGTTGAAAAAGGCCAAACCTTACTGACATTACACACTGATGAATCAAACAGATTTGATCGAGCAGTTGAAGCATTGGTGGGTGGCTATCAAATAGGTGGTAAGAATGAAGAGGTTAAGCGATTACCATTAGTTGTCGAACGAATTGAGGGGTAAGTGTCACTAAGCAACAAACCATCAAATGATCAAATTAAAAGATTACCAAAAGCACTTTTACATGATCACTTAGATGGTGGATTGCGCCCTGAGACAATAATTGAGATTGCCCAAAAAATAGGTTACAAAAAACTACCAACTCAAGATCCTAAAGAGTTAGCCAGTTGGTTTGAGGAGTCTTGTAACTCCCATTCACTAGTTAGATACCTAGAGACTTTTTCTCACACCATTGCCGTTATGCAAACTCAAGAGGCAATTATTCAGGTTGCTCGAGAGTGTGCAATTGATTTAGCAAGAGATGGTGTGGTTTATGCAGAGGTACGAGGAGCTCCTGAGTTATTTACTGAGAAGGGTTTAAGTATTGATCAGGTAGTTGAGGCCACCTTAGAGGGATTTAAACAAGGAGTAGCTGAGGCGGCTAAAGAAGGAAATAAAATTAGGGTTGAATCTCTACTCTGCGGAATGAGACAAAACAATCGTTCACAAGAAGCTGCTTCAGCTGTAGTCAAGTATCGCAATCAAGGTGTTGTTGGATTTGATATTGCTGGCCCAGAGGATGGTTTCCCACCAACTAATCAAATAGAAACTTTTGAGTATCTTCGAAAGGAAAATGCCCATTTCACAATTCACGCCGGTGAGGCTTATGGATTGCCATCAATTTGGGAGGCAATTCAAATCTGCGGTGCAGAGCGTTTAGGTCATGGTGTCAGAATTGTTGATGACATTGACTTCTCATCAGATAAGCCAAAACTAGGACTGCTGGCAGCCTATGTGCGAGATCGAAGAATTCCACTTGAGCTGTGCCCTACCTCAAATCTTCAAACAGGAGCGGCTAAAACTTATGCTGAACACCCAATTGGCTTACTTTCAAAGTTAAGGTTTAGAGTTACTTTAAATACTGATAATAGATTAATGAGCAATACATCTATGAGTAATGAAATGGCGCAATGTGTGAAATCTTTTGACTGGAAATTTGTTGATCTACAACGGGTAACAGTTAATGCACTAAAAAGTTCATTTATTCCATTTGAGGAGCGGCTTGAGATTATTGAAAAGGTGGTTAAGCCAAGTTACTTAGCTATTGCTGCTGAGTAATCAAATACCGATTGGATGCCAAATAGTTTTTTGCTCCATAAAGCTTAAAATTCGTTCTGGATGGTTTGCAGTAGAAAATCTAGAAATCCGCTTTAAGTTGTCAGCACCTACCAATTTCAACTCATCCTCTTGCCTCTTACTCAACCCTGCAACATCAACTCCATCAATCTCCATATGAGAGCCAATCCATGGATAAAGCTCTGAGGTTTTTCCAGAGAGAATATTTACTACCCCGGCAGGAACATCACTTGTTGAAAGTACCTCACCTAAAGTAATTGCGGGCAGCGGGAAGTTCTCACTTGCGATCAAAACCGCAGTATTACCCCCTGCCATTACTGGAGCAAGCGTTCTGACTGCACCAAGGAGAGATGGTTTTGACTCTGCAAAAATTGCAACCACTCCAAGTGGCTCTGGGGTTGTAAAGTTATAAAACGGACCAGCAACTTGATTTTGAGAGCCAGCATAAGTAGATAACTTGTCACACCAACCTGAATACCAAACCCAAGTATCAATTGCCTCTTCTATTTGAAGCTTTGCAACCTTGTTTGTAACTCCTTCTAGCGCAACTATCTCCTCTGTAAACTGATCAGCTCTACCCTGCATCATCTCTGCAATTCGGTAGAGAATTTGACCTCGATTAAAGGCGGTGGCACTAGCCCAACCTGCTTGAGCTGATTTGGCCGCAACAACAGCATCTCTAAGATCTTTTCTTGATGCAAGTGCTGGATTTGCAAGGAATTTTTTATTGGCTGCTTTCACCTCATAGACACGGCCCGACTCACTTCTTGGGAAAGTGCCCCCAATAAAGAGTTTGTAAGTTTTGTTTACATCGATGCGACTCATTTGCTCGCCTTTGCCTCACTACTTAGGTATCCGGCCAATCCATGGCGACCACCTTCACGGCCCCAACCTGACTCTTTATAGCCACCAAATGGGCTGGCAGGATCAAACTTGTTAAAGGTATTACTCCAAATCACACCTGCTTTTAACTGCTTAGCTGCCCAAAGAATTTTTGCACCCTTATCACTCCAAACTCCCGCAGATAATCCATACATAGTGTTGTTAGCTTTTTCAATCGCCTCACCTGGAGTTCTAAAGGTTAGAACTGATAAAACTGGACCAAATATCTCTTCTCTAGCTATGCGATGAGATTGTGACACCCCAGTAAAAATAGTTGGCGGATACCAATACCCTTTCGCAGGAAGCTTTACCTCTGGTGACCATCTGTTTGCACCTTCTGCATCACCAGAGTTTGAGATCTCACGAATCTTAGTTAACTGCTCTTTAGAGTTTATGGCACCTAGATCTGTGTTCTTATCCATGGGATCGCCAACTCGAATCAAGCTCATTCGTTTCTTTAATTTTTCTAGAAGTTCATCCGCCACACTTTCTTGGACTACTAGACGAGAACCTGCGCAACAGACATGTCCTTGATTAAAGAAAATTCCATTGACAATACCCTCTACCGCCTCATCAATCGCAGCATCTTCAAATACTAAGTTTGCAGCTTTACCACCCAACTCTAGAGTGGCAGTTTTCTTAGTGGCAGAAATGGATCTAGCTATAGCTTTACCAACATCGGTAGACCCAGTAAACGCAATCTTGTTTATATCAGGGTGATTAACCAGCGCTGCGCCAGTGACGCCATCTCCGGTAATAATATTTACAACACCATCTGGTAATCCTGCTTGCTGGCAGACCTGTGCAAATAGCAACGCGGTAAGAGGTGTGGTCTCGGCAGGCTTTAAAACCACAGTGTTACCAGTAGCCAGAGCAGGTGCAATTTTCCAAGCAAGCATTAAAAGAGGAAAATTCCAAGGAATTATCTGGCCAACTACACCAAGTGGCTTTGGTTTACTTCCAAATCCGGCATACTCCAATTTGTCTGCCCAACCTGCATGGTAAAAAAAGTGAGCGGCTGCTAATGGGATATCGGTGTCGCGGGATTCCCTGATTGGCTTTCCGTTATCTAAGGTTTCAACTACAGCAAACTCCCGTGCTCGCTCTTGCAGTATTCGAGCAATACGGTAGAGGTACTTACCTCTTTCTTTAGCTGGAAGCTTTGACCAAACTTTATTAAAAGCCAACCTAGCGCTTTTGACCGCTAAATCAATATCTGATTTGTCGGCATAACCAACCTTGGCGAGTAACTCCTCTGATGCCGGATTGATGGTATTAAAACTTTTGCCTTGTTTTGGTTCGACAAATTTGCCGCCAATAAATAAACCGTAATTTGTGGCTATATTTGCAATCGCTTTTGATTCAGGTGCATTTGCGTATTCAAATTTACTCACAAGGCTCCTAATCAATCGTTACGTAATTGGCACTAGCGTAGTGCCCCGTACGTAGCTTCATCCGCTGCATAAGTAAGTCATTTAATAAGGCGCTGGCACCAATTCTGAATAGATCTGGGGTTAACCATTGATCACCCGCTGTTTCATTGACCAGTACTAACTGTTTGATTGCATCTTTAGTGGTTCGAATTCCTCCAGCTGGTTTAACGCCGATCTTTTTTCCAGTCATTGTGAAGTAATCTCGAACAGCCTCTAACATCACTAGCACCACAGGTGCGGTGGCTGCTGGTGCAACCTTACCGGTGCTGGTTTTAATAAAATCTGCTCCTGCCAGCATTGCTAGAAATGATGCTTTTCTAACATTGTCGTAGGTAACTAACTCACCAGTTTCTAGAATTACTTTAAGATGGGCTTTATCGCCACAAATATGCTTAATAATCTGAATCTCTTCAAATACTTGAATAAGTTTGCCAGATAAAAATGCACCTCGATCAATCACCATATCAATCTCATTTGCACCTGCATCTACCGCATTTTGGGTATCAAGTTTTTTAACTTCAATTGATGCTCTACCTGATGGAAATGCGGTTGCAACCGCTGCGACCGGAATTGATTTGCCGCCAATTAAATCTAGTTCAGCACGGGCAGTTTTTACCATGTCGTTATAAACACAGATTGCACCCACTGATGGAACGGTTAAATCAGTTGGATCGGGCCTGACGGCTTTGGCGCAAAGTGATTTAACCTTGCCAGGGGTGTCTGCTCCTTCTAGCGTTGTTAGATCTACCATGCTAATTGCCATATCAATCGCCCAAGCTTTACTGGATGTTTTAATACTTCTAGTTGCCAGCATCGCAGCACGTGCGTCAGCACCTACTTGATCCACTGGTGGTAAATCAGATAAGAATTTACGGAGTGAGGCTTGGCTTCCGTCGAACATCATGAGAGCACTTTAGTCAATGCCTGCTTTATTTGCGAGATTGAGTTCTCTGCCTCATCTTTACTTGCTGAAATCACCTCTATGTAACATTTTAGTTTCGGCTCAGTTCCACTTGGTCTAATAATTACTCTTATCCCGCTTTCATAATTCAATCTAATCCCATCTGTAGGCATAACTTTTGATTCATTCAACCTCTCAAAAGATACGAGTTGATTATTAATAAGCTTTTGCGGAGGAGTAGCACTGACTTTTTCAAGCAAACTATCTATATCGTTGAGGTTAGTAAATCGAATAGAAATCTGATCGGTTTTATGAAAACCGTATTCATTCCCGACTTTTTCTAGATAATCAAATACAGATTGACCTTTTGCTTTCAATTCACCCAGTATTTTTACCAGCATTAGAGCAGCACTGATTCCATCTTTATCATTTACATTTTTTTGATCGACGCAATATCCCAGCGCCTCTTCATATCCAAATACTAGATTCTCAGTCTTGGATATCCATTTAAATCCTGTCAAGGTTTCTTTAAATCGCAAATTGTATTTGCTTGCAATTTTCCCAAGTAGCGAGGAAGAAACTAGTGAGTTAGCGATCGAGGCCTTTGGTTGCAAATTTTGCTCAATCAAATATGAACCAAGCAAAATCCCAACATCATCACCTCGCAACACCTGCCAATTACCAGCGGAGTCGGGCACCGCCATCGCACATCGATCAGCATCTGGGTCATTTGCAATAACTACATCAGCATTTTGTGACTTTGCATATGAAAGTGCCATATCCATTGATCCTGACTCCTCAGGGTTTGGAAATGGTGTGGTTGGAAAATTTGGATCTGGTTTAAACTGTTCAGTTACAAGTATTGGTTCAGCAAACTTAGCTCTCTTGAATACTTTGATTAAAGTCTCTCCGCCAACCCCATGCAAGGGGGTGTATACCACCTTTAAATTATTTGGCGCAGCAGCTAGTGCCGCCACCGTGGAAATGTACTCTTCCACCACTGATTCACTGACAGTTTCAAAATTGTTACTACGACTTGGATTTTTAACTGCTTGCGAAATCAAATCAGATATTTCAAAATCAACCGGCGGAATAATTTGGGAGCCGTAGTAATTTACCCCGCCAACAACTCCTCCCAGATAAACTTTGTAACCATTGTCAGTTGCTGGGTTATGGCTAGCAGTTACCATTATTCCCACATCAGCTTTAAGTTTGTTTATTGCAAAAGCTAAAACTGGGGTAGGAAGTGGCCTTGGTAGCAGATAGGTTTTAATTCCTGCCCCAGCGAAAATCTCAGCACTATCTAATGAAAATTGATCTGAGCCATGTCTGGCATCTCGCCCAATTACAACTGAGGTTAATTGATTTTTCTTCATAAATTCAACAATTCCTGACGCGGTGCGGCTAACTACAGCGCGATTCATACAGGATGGTCCAGGTCCGATAGGACCTCGAAGCCCTGCTGTACCAAATTTTAGAAAACCTGAGAAACATCGCTCTAATTCTTTAGAGTTGTTTTCCTTTAGCCAATCACTTAATTGTCTAGCAGTTTCTTTATCAGGATCGTTGTTAATCCATTCTTGAACTTCAAACCTTAATTGATCTGAGATCACAACTTAGGTAAAACCTTTGCGAGAAGTTTTCCCATTCGATCTGCAGCAGCTTTACCCGCAGCAATTACCTCAGCATGGTTTAACTTTTCACCAGTTACTCCTGCGGCAGCATTAGTTACTAATGAAATAGCAAGTATCTGTGCGCCTAATGCATGTGCTGCTATTGCCTCCGGAACTGTGGACATACCAACCAGATCAGCACCCATAGTCCGCATCATTCGGATCTCTGCCGGGGTTTCATAAGAAGGCCCTCGCCAATGAACGTATACACCCTCTGCAAGAGATGGATCCTCTTCCTTAACTATTTGCCGCAATCTCTTGCTATACAAATCAGTTAAATCTACAAAGTCAGCTCCAATCAAAGGTGATGCTGCAGTTAATGAGATGTGATCTTTAATCAATACAGGTTGACCAACTTTGTAATCAGTATTTATTCCACCACAAGCATTTGTAAGAACAATATTTTTGCACCCAGATTTCACAGCTGTCCTAACAGCATGGGCTACTGGCTCCATTCCCAACCCCTCATAAAAGTGAGTTCGGCCTAAAAAGACCAAGGCATTAGATCCATTTGATAATTTGTAAGAACGTAATTTTCCGCCATGCCCTGCAACTGTTGGCGCTGGAAATCCCGGTAACTTTGTTACAGCAAACTCATGAGTTGGCTCACCAAGTGCCTCGGCAGCTGAGATCCAGCCTGAACCCATTACAAGTGCTACATCATGTTTTCCTTTACCAGTGATTTTTGCAATCGCCTTGGCAGCTTTTTCGGCGGTGCCGATTGGATCTTTGTATAACTTGCTCACCAGGCAAACTTATCCTAAATAATTAATTATGTTTAAGTTCAGACCAACGGTACCCAAGGGAGATAATCATTTTGCGCAGCAAGGGCAGTGATAAGCCAATAATCCCGCTAGGGTCACCCTCTATTTTTGTAATAAATGGTGCGCTTAATCCATCAAGAGTAAAACCACCTGCAACATTAAGTGGCTCCCCAGAATCTACATAATTTTCGATTTCTTCATCGGTCATTTGTGCAAATTGAACTTTAGCTGTCGAACGTTCGCTTAATTCAATCCCTTGTTTCAAATCGATAATGCAGTGTCCAGTATGCAGGTATCCTGCTTTTCCACTTAATTGCTTGCACCTTTCAACCGCATTTGCTCTGGTAATTGGTTTACCCAGCGATTTCCCCTCAAATTCAAATGTTGAGTCACACCCTAATATCAAAGAATTTGCTGGAGCTTTTTCCTTAACTGTGTGTGCTTTTAGTATTGCTAGTGCAATTACCAGCTCTGCTGGGGATAAACTTTCAAGTTCTGAGGATTCTTCATCAACACCACTAACTAAAATACCTGGTGTAATTCCCACACTTTCTAATAGACGCAACCTAGAAGGTGAGGCAGAGGCAAGAATAATTTGAACCATTATGCAGGTAACCTTAATACATGAGGCCGCCATCTATTGGATTAATCACGCAAGAGTGTGGTCAATCTATCTATCAAAATGAAGCACTTAAATTGGGAATCCACATTGAATCAGAAAATAAAAGTTTGCCAGCCGAGCAGCTGATTGCTTTTGCAAAAAATCTAGATTTTGTCTATGTAGATCCCCAAATCATTGCTCTTGCTGCAATAAAAAGCGCCGAGATGGCTGGAGTAAAGGTTTACCCAAACTCAAAAACGCTAGAGAAGATTAATCAAATTACCTTGCATCCAAAGAGTAAGGAGCACCTTTCAATTTTGGTTGCAAGATCAGCACATGCTCAAGCGGTGACATGGCCGATAACCTTACATACTGGCGATATAACAATCACACCATTACCAGGAATTACAGATGAAATTGCGCAAGAAATTCAGGTGTTGGCTTTAAAGCTAGCTGAAGAGGTCGGCTTAATAGGTGGCTTTGAAATCTATGTCGATGCCACCAACTACAAGAAACTTATTGGGATTAACTGGCTGACTCCGATTGCTGGATATTGGAGTCAAATTGGATGCGTAACTAATTTTTATGAACAAACTCTTCGTGCAGTATTAGATCTACCACTTGGAAATATTGAGATGCTATCAAGACATGTAGTTACCGGTCAGCTAGAAACTGATCCCGGTAGTGATAACTATCGGCCATATCTTCACCTTATGGCACGAAATCCTAAACTTAAATTTGATCAAACAATTATGCAGGTTGGAATTGTTGGAGAAGAGTTAGAGGAGTTGCTTACTGAGATTATCCATGCTCAGCAGTATTACAGCGGGAAAATTATTGAATAATTAACTTTTTTTGTTGTATTCAATTGCAGGGCAACGATTCATTACTGTGATCAAACCAGATGCATCCGCTCTTGAGATTGCTGCATGATCAATTACATCTAGTTGTAACCAAACCCCTTTAGCTTTGATTTTAATTGCCTCATCTACTACAGCTCCAGCAAGCTCAGAGTTTACAAAGACATCAACCACATCAACAGGAAATGGAATTTCTGACAGATTTGCATATCCTTTTTGACCATGAACACTCTCTGCTTTTGGATGAACTGGAATTACTTGATGACCTTTTTCGATGAGCAATTTTGAGACTCGATATGCTGCACGCTCAGAATTGTTACTCAAACCCACCACTGCCCAAGTTTTTAAGGCTAGTAGCTGATCTATTGAGTTACTCACCAGTGGTTCTACCTAAGGCTCTAAATTTCCAGCCAGCAGATCGCCAAAGGTCTCGATCTAATGCATTTCTGCCATCAATCATAATTGCAGTTTTTACCACTTTTTTAACCTGTTTAGGATCGATATCACGATAAATCTTCCATTCAGTTAGATGCAAAACAATCTCAGAATCCATCAAAGTCGAATTGATATCTTGTGAAAAATTCAACCCAGGAAAACGCTTTTGAGCATTAGAAATCGCTTTAGGATCATGAACAGTTACATGTGCTCCAGCTGCTTGAATCTGTGCTGAAATATCCAAAGCTGGAGAGTCACGAACATCATCGCTATCAGGCTTAAATGCTGCCCCAAGAACTGCGACTTTCTTGCCAACTAGGTCATCTGAAAGATCTTTGCGCACTAACTCAATAATTCTCTGACGAGCGCGTAGATTGATAGCATCAATCTCTTTTAAGAACTCAACTGCTTGGCTGGCGCCAAGCTCTTCAGCTCGAGCCATAAATGCTCGAATATCTTTTGGCAAACACCCTCCACCAAAACCAATTCCAGCTTGTAAGAACCTGTTTCCAATTCGTGGGTCATAACCGATTGCCTTTGCTAAAACAGTCACATCGCCACCAGAAGCTTCACAAACTTCAGCCATTGCATTGATAAAAGAAATCTTGGTTGCCAAAAATGAGTTAGCAGCAACCTTTACCAACTCTGCAGTTGGCAGATCTGCCCTAACCCAAGGCGTATTCTCTTTGAGATTAGTCGCATACACCTCTTTGAGTATTTTCTCGGCAGAGTCATTTACCACACCAACCACTAAACGATTTGGCCTTAAAGTGTCTTCAACGGCAAATCCCTCGCGAAGAAATTCAGGATTCCAGGCTAGATCTGCTTTTGGATTTAACTCAAGCAATCTGTTTCGTAATTTTGTAGCGGTACCGACTGGAACCGTTGATTTACCAACAACTAACCCACCTGGTTTTACATGTTTTGCAATTGATTCCAGTGCAGAATTTACATAAATGAGGTCTGCAGCATTGCCATTCTTAATCTGAGGTGTACCTACGCAGATAAAGTGAACATCTGCATCTGCTAGATCTTCAACTTTATTAGTAAATGTTAAGCGCTTGGATTTTAGCTGGGCGATAAGAAGCTCCTCTAAATCTGGTTCGTAAAAAGGAACCTTTCCTTGACTTAACAGAGCAACTTTTTCAGGTTCAGTATCAAATCCGATTACATTAAAACCCAAACTTGCCATACATGCAGCGTGGGTAGCGCCTAAATAGCCAGTGCCAATTACTGATAGTTTTAATGCCATAGCTAGAGCCTATCTTTAAGTAAGTTAATTATCGGCAGATATTATCTGCTGCAGTTCGAGTTTTAAACTTATCGATAATTTCAACTTCTGCAGCCTCAGTTGCTGATGGTGAAGGTGATGGAATTACCTCATCGATTACCGCCCTGTCCTCACGAAGGCGATCCCACAACTCTGGGGCCAAAATTGGATCCCATAAGACAGATGCTGTTACACCATTTGCATAGTAATTTAAATTCGAAAGAGGCACCGTAAGAGTTCTAACATTTGAGGTGGCTAGTGACTTCATTTGCTTGGCCAGGGTAATTAGATCTGAATTCTTTAATCCTTCATCTGTTGTTACCGCAGAAAGAGATGAATTTATGAAATTAGTCATGGTGACAGGATTTAGCAATACACCAGCACTTGTGGCTTTCTTTAGAACCGAGGACATAAAAGCCTGTTGACGTTGCATTCTTCCAATATCACCTAATCCATCAAACTCCCGAGTTCGAACATATTTAAGTGCTTCAATGCCATTCAAAGTGTGAACACCCGCTGGTAAAACTAGGTGACTCTTTGGGTCATCAATATCTTTCTTGGTACAAACCTCAATTCCACCTAAGGAATCAACCACTCGTGCAAAGCCTGCAAAATTTACTTCAATGTAATGGTCAATCTTTAACTGAGTCATTTCCTCTAATGTTTGAATCAGCAGTGGTGCACCACCCCAATTAAATGCTGAATTAATTTTTGAATATGATGCAGGAATTTTTTTCCCTGATTTGTTTAAGTGTTCAGGTATCAGTGCATATGAGTCTCTTGGGATTGAGACTAAAACTGCTTTATCACGCGCTTTAGAGATATGTACGAGCAACATAGTGTCAGATCGTTTTCCAGCAGCTGTTGCCACCGATCCAACTCGAAGTGCTTTCAACTCAGCCTTTGATAATCCTTCCCGGGTATCTGAGCCAACCAGTAAATAATTAATCGCAGAGGAAACTCGCTCTGGCCGCTTATCAATCCCAGCAAATGCATCAATCTTGGTTATGGAGGCAGATACAGTGCCAAAAGCCAAAGCACTTACTGCAGATATCGCCAATGTAGCGATCGAAATACCAGTAAAGATCCTGACACTTCGAGTGGATTTCATATTCTTATCCTAGATTATGGGCAGGGAAATACTGGGTTTAATTAATGGCAGGAGGAAAGATGAATAATTTGAGCGCACCTGCCGTATCTGTGATCTTGCCAATTCTCAATGAAGAGCAGGATTTAGAAAACTGCATCTCAGCAATCCTTCAGCAAAATTACCCAGGTCAAATTGAAATAATTTTGGCACTTGGACCATCCAAAGATAAAACTAATCAAATTGCATCAGATTTAGCAGCAAAGAATCCAAAAATTAAATTAGTGGACAATCCATCTGGACAAACTGCGGTTGGTCTAAATTTGGCCATCCAAAAAAGTTCTTTTGCAATCATTTGCAGAATTGATGGCCACTCTGAAATTTCACCGACCTATTTACAAACAGCTGTTGAGGTTATGCTAAAAACAGGAGCAGTAAATGTTGGCGGAATTATGTATGCCGAGGGAAAAAGTGGTTTACAAAGAACTATTGCTCAAGCGATGCGGTCAAAAATTGGGGTTGGACCGTCAAAGTTTCACACCGGAGGCAATGCCGGGCAAGCAGATACGGTTTACCTTGGCACCTTTAAAAAATCTGCCATATTGGCAGCTGGTGGATTTGATGAGCGATATAGAAGAGCGCAAGATTGGGAGCTTAACCACCGAATGCGTGCTCAGGGTGGGGTAATTTGGTTTGAGCCAAGGCTTAAGGTGACTTATCGGCCAAGAAAAACACTTACTAAATTAGCCAAGCAATATTTTCAATACGGCAGATGGCGCAGAGTTATCGCCAGGCAGCATCCCAAAACTACAAATTATCGCTACTTAGCACCACCGATTGCTGTCGTCGTAAACATAATTTCATTAACCTTGGGTTTGTTTGTAGATACAGTATTTCTAATTCCATTTCTATCCTACTTACTTCTAATTTTTATTAGTGGTTTAATAATCGGTAGAGAATTTTTAGATAAGTTGCTGATGCCACTAGTTTTAGCCACGATGCATATTTCATGGGGAGTAGGGTTTATAACCTCTCCAAAAAAACTTTTTAAAGCTTAGTTGTTATGAAGGGCGGCGTTAAGTCCTGTCCACTTACCAGTTTTAGCCACTGCTTCCAAAACACCAGTTTGTGAATTACGTCTGAAGAGTAAATTATTAGATCCACTTAACTCTTTGGCCTTAACGACCTTTGCATCAGGAAGGGTTATTTTTGAGCCAGCTGTGATGTAGACACCAGCCTCAACTACACAATCATCACCAAGGCTGATTCCAATACCTGAGTTAGCCCCAAGTAAGGTTTTTTGTCCGATAGAGATAACCTCACTTCCACCACCACTTAAAGTTCCCATGATTGAAGCACCACCACCGATATCACTGCCATCACCAACTACCACACCAGCACTGATTCGTCCCTCCACCATAGATTTACCCAAAGTACCCGCATTGAAATTAACAAAACCTTCGTGCATAACTGTGGTGCCAGGTGAGAGATAAGCTCCTAATCGCACACGATCACCATCTGCAATTCTGACTCCCGTTGGAATTACATAATCAACCATTCTTGGAAACTTATCGACCCCATAAACAACTAGATTTCCATACTTACTTTGTAATTGTGGCCTTACTCTTTCAAAACCTTCTACCTCACATGCGCCAACTGAGGTCCAAACTACATTAGCTAACAGTCCAAATATCCCATCAAGATTTACCGTATTTGGCCTTACAAGTCGGTGCGAAAGTAAATGTAGTCTCAGATAAACATCAGAGGCATCTGTGGGTTTTTCATCAAGATTAATTACAATCTCAACTGGAACTTTTTTTACTTTGCGGATTAAGTCCTCACCAAGTAACGCATCAAATTGAGTGCTGCTTTTAACCTTCGGAGCATCTCCTAAACCAAGTTCATAAAAAGAGCATTCAAGTATTTGTCCAGATTGGGTTTGGGTTGCTACTCCAAATCCATATCCCGTACTTTTTTTACTGCTCATAAGCCAACGGTATCAAAGTGCGTGATAGGCAATAGACTTAATTCATGCGCGTATCAGTTTTCTGCTCCTCTGCTCCTGATATCCCGCAAGAAGCACTTAAATTGGCGTTTGAAATTGGCAAAGCAATTGGTGAGCAGGGTTGGGATCTAGTTTGGGGTGGGGGTAAAGCTTCAATGATGGGTCAGGTAGCCAAAGGAGCCAGAGAAGCGGGTGCGTTAACTATTGGTGTGATTCCAGAGCCACTAAAACGAATCGAGTTTGAAGATACTCAAGCCACACAAATGCATGTTGTTGAGGATATGAGAAGGAGAAAAGCAAAAATAGAGGATTTATCTGAAGCATTTATTATTTTGCCTGGTGGAATTGGCACGCTGGAGGAGTTTTTTGAAATTTGGGTAGGACGGTATTTAAAGTTTCACAACAAACCAATTGCAGTTTGTGATCCATCTGGAGTTTATGCACCATTAAGAGTTGCCTTAGATCATTTGGCAATTCAAAATTTCATGAAGTCAGGTCAGAAAGAGCTAGTAAGTTGGTGTACTGATATCTCCTCCACAATTGAAGCGGTCAAATAATCGTGAATAATTTATCCACCCTTAAGTTAACTGTGCAGGTAAATAAGCCAATTGATCAGGTCTGGAAAGCTTTAGTTGATTGGAAAGGTCAGAGTAAATGGATGTTGCAAACAAAGGTTTGGTCTGAGATCGACCAAGACCGTACAGTTAAAAACGGCAAAGGAGTACTGATCTTTGCCTTTACTGGTCTTTTTCCAAATCTTTATCCCAAGTTGAAAATCGGGGTATTAGATACGATGGAGATTACTAAGTGGAAACCACCACAGATTTGCGAAGTTAGACATATTGGCCGAGTAATCAGAGGTAGTGGAAAGTTTGAACTCAAAAAAGTTAGGGGCGGCACAATCTTTTATTGGCAAGAAGAAATCATCGCGCCGAGTTTTGTTTTACTTTTCGTAAAACCTGCATTACTAATCGGAGTTAGGCTCTCATTGCGCCGATTTGCTCGCCAAGTTTGCGCATAACTCGAAAGTATCGGCCTCGCCCAGTAACCTTTATGCCATGGCACCTGATGACAGCCGAAAGACAATTGCTGAATTAATTGCCACTTTGCCTGAAGAAGAGCGTTTGATTTTGACTTTGCACTTAGTAAATATGGTCAGCATCACTGAGATAGCGGAAAAATTAGGTGTACCTGAGCGAGCGGTGGTATCTGTAATCACTTCGGGAAGAGCCCGCTTAATTGGCTTGATTTCATAAGGGTATTTAGAGGATTTCCCACCCGTAGCCAGATAGGGGATAATTACGCCTCTAGGTCAGCACTAGGTGATTTTTGTTAAGGGAGATTCAAATGGCAGCGATGAAACCAAGAACTGGTGATGGCCCGATGGAGGTCACCAAAGAGGCTCGCTCAATGGTTATGAGAATTCCTCTTGAGGGTGGCGGAAGATTGGTTGTCGAGTTAAATGTCGAAGAGGCAACAAACTTAGGAAATGTCCTACAAGCTGCTGTTGCATTAGTTAAAAAGTAATCAACAAATTCAATTACCATTTAGTTTATGAGTAATAAACTCTTGGATCTAACACCTAAATTATCATTCCTAACCGAGTTAGAGTTAGATTTTTCAGAGTTTAATGCGGTTGCAGTTGCGATACTGTCGGGCGAAAAACCTCAAATTGTAAAAAGCAGATTCATAACATCTTTAACCTCCTATACAAAGTTAGATTTAAATATTGAGCTAACCAATTGGCCTGAGTTCACTGCAAAAGCTGGTGAAATTATTGAGGTGCCACTATCTGCTGGGAATCTAACCCGAATCTACTTAGTAGGAGTAGGTGAGCAAAATAACGAAGATCTTCGAAAGGCTGCCGCTGCCATAGGTAGAAGGGTAAAATCTAGTAACACACAATTACTTTGTTCAATATCAGAGGATAAGAGTTTCATAACCACAATTGCTACAGCATTAATACTCTCTAATTATCAATATTTACTTAAGAGTGAACCAAAAGATAAAAAGCCATCTTTTACGATTTTCGGTGAGTTTGAGGCAGAGGTTGAGCGGGCAGAGATTTTGGCAAAGGCTGTTTGGCAAGCAAGAGATTTGATTCATACCCCTTCGAATATTAAAAACCCAGAGTGGCTTGCAAAGCAGGCGACCAATCTAGTTTCATCTGCAAAAAACTCCGCTTTATCAATCGCTATTAAATCTGGTCGAGCTATCAAAGATTTTGGCGGATTAGTGGCAGTTGGAAACTCATCTCCTAAACCAGGGCCAAGATTTATTGAGGTTACTTATGCGCCAAAAGGATCTGCACATTGGCCACATGTTGTGCTGGTTGGCAAAGGAATAACTTTTGATACCGGCGGCGTATCTTTGAAGCGCCCATATGACGTAATGATCGGAATGAAAAGTGATATGGCAGGTGCTGCTGCGGTATTAACTGCAACTGTTGCATTGGCTAAGACAAGACCAAAGGTAAAGGTCACTGCATTATTAATGGCCGCTGAAAATGCACTTTCGGGAACTGCACAACGCCCATCTGATGTTATTAAGCATTATGGTGGCACAACTGTTGAGGTGATTAATACCGATGCTGAGGGCCGTTTAGTTTTAGCTGATGGACTTGCATATGCTGATTTAGAGTTAGATCCAGATTATCTGCTTGATGTTGCAACACTTACTGGGGCAGCGACGTTAGGTCTAGGTCGCCAATACGCTGCGATGTATACCCGTAATACCACCCTGGCAAAAAAATTAAGCGAAATTGGGGAGCGAGTAGGCGAAAAGGTTTGGCATATGCCATTAGTTGATGATTATTCAGTGGCGCTAGCAAGTGATGTTGCAGATTTTAACCACACCGCAGATAAATTTAATTTTTCAGCAGGCTCTGTCACCGCCGCATTGTTCTTAGAAAAATTTGCCGGAAAAAGATCTTGGGTGCACTTAGATATAGCTGGTACTGGCAGATCTGAGGTGGATGCTGGTGAAAATATCAAGGGTGGTACTGGATTTGCGGTGCGGCTATTGATTGAGTGGTTGGATACATTTTGAACCAATCAATTTCAAACCGTGGCGATATGAATCTTTATGCCGAAAGTTTTGCCAACGAGGATTACTTTATGCAACAAGCCAGAAGAAATGGACAGGAGATCGGCACCTCAGATCCCACACCAGCTGTTGGAAATTTCTTAAGGTTTTCAGCGAATCTCATTGGTGCTAAATCAGTTGTAGAGATTGGAACCGGCTCTGGCGTAGGTGGATTATGGTTACTTAGCGGAATGAGCTCTGAGTCAGTTCTTACCACAATTGACTCAGAGCGTGAGCACTCCAAAATAGCTAAGAGCATTTTTGATGAGGCAGATATTGCACCTACTAGATATCGCATCATTACAGGGAAGTTAATTGAAGTAATAGGCAAGTTAGCCGATAACTCATATGACTTAGTGGTGATTAGACCAGCCCTTGATTTGTTTGACATGGTGCAAGAGTCTTATCGGTTGTTAAAGCCAAAAGGTCTTCTTGTGATTGATCAGGCATTAAGTGGCGGAAAGGTTGCCGATCCAACTCAACGAGATCCTGAGAGTATTGCTAGAAGAGATGCAGTAAAGGTTGTTAAAGAGGATGAAAGATGGGCAGCATCACTCATTCCTGTTGGCGCAGGTGTATTGGTTGCTAATAAACTTGGTTAAATGAGGCATCCATCTGATACTCCTTGGTGGCAAGCAAGTACAGAAAGCAAGCCTGTCCGAATTGTTTCAAGTAGGAGTAATTCAAATTTTTTTGTGATTGCTGTGGTGATTGCATTAATTGCAGGTGGCTTTGGCGCTGCCATTGGTCGAGGAAGTGCAACCAACATCGGCGCTAATTTAGTGCAAACCACTAGCTCAATTGAGCGGGCACCGGATTCGATTGCAGCACTCGCTGCTCGAGTAATTCCTGCCGTGGTATCAATCTCGGTAAAGGGTGCAGGTGGTTCAGGTACAGGCTCTGGTTTTTTTCTAGATAGTGATGGATTTGTTTTAACCAATAACCATGTTGTGGAGTCAGCGGCAAGAAGTGGGAGTATCACAGTTGAGTTATCTGACGGTAAGAAGTATCGCGCAAAGCTGATTGGGAGAGATGGTCCCTACGATTTAGCAGTTCTTAAAATTGATGTAGTTGGTGCACCAACTTTACAGCTAGGAAATAGTGATGAGGTACTGGTCGGGGATGCAGTAATTGCAATTGGTTCACCTCTTGGGTTATCTGGCACAGTTACCTCAGGAATTATTAGCTCAAAAAATCGTGCTGTGACTACCGGTGGTGGAAGCGGTGAAAGTTCATTTATCAACGCACTTCAAACAGATGCGGCCATCAATCCCGGCAACTCCGGTGGTCCATTGGTCGATGCAACTGGTGCTGTGATTGGCGTTAACTCAGCAATTGCAACTCTTGGGTTTAGTGCCCAAGCTGGATCAATTGGTTTAGGTTTTGCAATTCCAATTAATCAAGCTAAAAAAACAAGTGAGCAATTAATTAAAACTGGTTCGGCCACCTATCCAATTATTGGAATCTCAGTAGATACAAGATTTACCGGAACTGGTGCATTAATTACCAGTGAAGGTGTTGGTATAACACCTGGTGGACCTGCAGCAAAGGCTGGGTTGAGAGCAGGTGATGTAATTATTGAGTTTGATGGTGCTGAGGTGGAAAATTCAGATGAGTTAATCGTAATGATTAGAAGTAAAAATATAGGAGATAAAGTAAAAATTAAGTATAAACGCGGAAATTTGAGTAAAGTGGTTACCGTAACTCTTGCTGCATCAAAGGAGTAGTTAACATGTTTAATATTGGTGGCGGTGAGGTTTTAGCGCTACTGGTTATTGGCATGATTTTAATTGGACCTGATCGACTGCCAAATATGGCTGCCGATGCTGCCAAACTGTTAATTAGATTAAAAAATATGGCCCAAAATGTAACCAATGAGCTTAAAGAGAATCTAGGACCTGGCTATGAGGATTTGCAGGTAAAGGATCTGCACCCAAAAGCGTTAATTAAAAAGCATATTGGCGATGTCATTGATAAATCAGATTTAGAGGTTAAGCCAAAGCCAAAAATAGATCCTGAGATTTTATGAGTACGGTAGATCTAATTAACAAGGCGCTTGAGGGCGTAATTGATCCAGAGTTACATAAACCACTGCCTGAGCTAGGAATGGTGTCAGCGGTTAACTTTGCGCAAGGCAAGGCAAGTCTTGATATTTTGCTGACAATTGCTGGCTGTCCTATGAAGGATCGACTTAAATCAGATATTGCAAATGCTTTGAAAGATATTGCTGAGATTAAATCGATCGAGGTTAATTTTGGAGTGATGAGTGAAGAGCAGCGAAATAATGTAAAGAAAATCATCAGGGGCGGGCGTGAAAAATTTATTCCATTTGCCCAACCTGACTCTTTAACCCGAGTATTAGGAATCGCATCAGGTAAAGGTGGTGTAGGTAAATCTTCGATCACCGTGAATTTAGCAGTTGCTGCAGCAGCCAGAGGTTTAAAGGTTGGGATTTTAGATGCAGATGTCTATGGCCACTCAATTCCGCGGCTGATGGGGATTTTAGATAAACGACCAACCGCCATTGATCAGACCTTTATCCCAGTAGAAAATTATGGCGTCAAGGTTGTCTCAATGGAGATGTTTAAACCTGAACGATCTGATCCAGTTGCTTATCGTGGCCCACTGCTTCATCGAGTTTTAGAACAATTGTTAAGTGATGCCTATTGGGGCGATCTAGATTTACTGCTCTTAGATTTACCACCTGGAACTGGAGATATTGCTATCTCACTTGGTCAATTAATTCCCGGTTCAGAGATTATTGTGGTAACAACACCACAGATTGCAGCTGCAGAGGTTGCCGAACGAGCTGGCAGAGTAGCTCATCAGATTAAACAACCAGTAATTGGTGTAATTGAAAATATGTCAGAGACAATCTCTCCTGTAACTGGTGAGAAAATTTCCATCTTTGGAAGTGGTGGAGGCGAGGAGACAGCAAGACGGCTTAGTGACCTAGTAGGCGCTCAGGTTCCTTTGTTGGCAAAAATCGCATTTGATACCAAGGTTCGCGAAGGTGGTGATGCTGGAAATCCAATAGTTTTAACCGATCAAAAAATAAAGGCAGCATTTGATGAAATTTTAGATCAAATTATTATTCGACCTAAATCATTGGTGGGCGTAAGACTAAACGTTAATACTTAAGCTTTTTTGTTTAGCTTTTTAACTATCTCCCCAATTGCATCACTTATTTCTTTGCGAAGGAAATCTTTAGTAGTGACCTGACCTAGCGCAGTACGCAAAGTTGCTAACTCTCTAGTTAGATATTCAGTAACTGCCATATTTCGCTCATCTTGCTCCCGATCCTTATTTCCTTGAATGTGATCTCGGTCAGTTTGGCGATTTTGGGCTAACAAAATCAGTGGTGCTGCGTAGGAGGCTTGTAATGACAGCAGCAGTGTTAAGAAAATAAGAGGAATACTGGACTTAGATTTGTCCTAGTACTTGTATTCATAGCCTAAGGGTATCGGCTCGATATCGATTCATAAGAATAATTGATTTATAGGTAGGTTTCACCCATGAAGAATCAAGATCACACAAAACTGCCAACCGGCAGAGATATTCCATTTTTGATTCTCGGGGTGCTGGGTATTGGTTCCTCAGGGCCAATTATTGCCAAGGCCACAATGCCGATTCCCACAATGATTTTTTGGCGCAATCTAGTTGGTGCTTTGGTGATGATGCCATTTGCATTGGCAAGAGGTGAATGGCGAAGCAAAGCTCAGAAAAGTGCTATTGGTTGGTCGATCTTGGCCGGCGTATTGTTGGCCACCCACTTCATTTGTTTCTTTTGGGCGATGAAATTAACCAGTGTGGCTACCGGAACTGCGTTAACAGCAACCCAACCAATTTTTGCAGCGATATTTATCAAGTTAGCTGGTGGGCATATACCAAAGAAATCGATTGGCGGAATGGTTATTGCATTTACCTCAGTAGTTGTCATTACTGGAATTGATTTTAATTTATCAATACAGGCATTTCAGGGTGATTTACTAGCTGTACTAGGTGGGGCAGTAGGTGCTGGTTACATGATAATTGGTGCTAATTCACAAAAAATTATATCTACCTCAACCTTCACTACAGTCTGCTATTCAACCTGTGCAGTTTTAATTTTCCCGGTTGCAATCCTGACTAATTCAAATTTAACCGGGTATGCAATCTCAGAATGGATTTTGCTGGCAGGATTGATAATTGGCGCACAGTTCTTAGGGCACACCTTGTTTAACTTTTCACTTAAGAGAGTATCACCTGCTGTTGTATCTTTAGTTGTATTTTTTGAGGTGCCAGTCAGCGCTTTACTTGCCTACTTTTGGTTAGGACAACAACCTCCTGCCGGAACAATTCCTGGCATTATTGGCTTGTTATTTGGTTGTTCACTCTTTGTTTTACGATCAAGTCAACAAGAAAGTAAATCAAATGATTGATTTGCACACCCATACAAATTTTAGTGATGGAACTGACTCACCATCTCAACTGATAAATAAGGCATTAGCTGCAGGAATTTCAGTTTTGGGACTTACTGACCATGACTCAATTAGTGGCTGGCCAGAGGCAATTGCTGCCTTACGACCTGGAATCTCACTGGTGCCTGGTGCTGAGATTTCATGCCAAACCTTAGATGGGATAAGTGTCCATATTCTTGGCTTGTTATTTGACCCTGAGAATGTTGAATTGATGAGCACGATGCAAGCGACTAGAGAAAACCGACATGGCCGCATGGCAAAAATAATTGCCCGGCTCAACGAGGCGGGCATTTATATAACAATGCAAGATGTTTTAGATCAATTAGCAGATGGTGCAACTTTAGGCCGTCCGCATTTAGCAGATGCATTGGTAAAGAAGGGAGTGATTGGAAGCAGGGATGAGGCATTTACTCAAATGCTGCACAATAAATCCAAATACTACGTCTCTCACTATTCACCACTACCTGAGGTGGCCGTAAAAATGATTAAGGCAGCAGGTGGGGTTTCTGTAATTGCCCACCCAATGGCTTCACATCGTGGAAGAACTATCTCAATTGATACCTTCGGTTCATTGATTGAAGCTGGCTTAGATGGTGTTGAGATTGACCACCGAGATCACTCACCCGATGAAAAATCTCAACTTATTGAATTAGCAAAGCAAAGTAATTTAGTAATGACTGGCGCTAGTGATTACCATGGAAATGGAAAACTAAATGTATTAGGGGAGTACACAACTTTGCCAGAACAATGGGAGCGATTGGAAGCAAGAGCTACTAAAGGTAGAGTAATAGGAGGCTAATTAAAGATTCGCAAAACCAACTCTGCGGTCAGCTGATTCGCCAACTTCAACATAACTAATTTTGTTGTGTGGCACCAAAATTTCTCGGCCTCGACTATCTGTTAATGCCAGGACAGTTGCAGATTTAATAGCCTCATTCACCTTGGCTATAACCTCAGATTGAGTACTCACCGTCTCAAAATTAATCTCATGTGTACTATCTGAAACGCCAATTTTCACTTCAGTTTTACTTGAATTTTTACTTGCAGTTTTTGTAGTTGCCATGCGATAACCCTATCTTTTGCTTGAAGGCATTGCGAATTTAGGATTGTGATTTAGGAAACCCAGAGATGCCTCGCCAAATCAAATTCATCACTAACTCAGTGGCTCGTCTGCGGTCAATTTTTCCATCCCGATCTAGCCAGTGTCGAGCGGTTGTTTGGACTGTGCCAATAATTCCCACCGCAAGCATCATAGATTCTTCCTTGCCTAACCCAGTGTCAATCGAGATCACAGCGCTAACAGCAGCTGCGCAGTCGTAAGTCATTCGATTGAGCCGCTCTCGTACCTGCGGCTCCAAATTCATATCGCTTTCAAAAAGAAGTCGAAAAGCCTCACCTTCTGAATCAATAAACCCAAAGTATGCCTCTACCGTTGCTGCCACTCTTGAAGAATTTTCTCGGTTAGATGCAATCGCTTTTTGGATAGCAAACACTAACGAATCAATATGCAAATCTAGGACTGCTAAATACAAATCTAATTTTGATGGAAAGTGTTGATATAAAACTGGTTTACTGACATTTGCCCGGTCTGCAATCTCATCCATAGCCGCCGAGTGATACCCAGCTGCAGTAAACATCTCTAGCGCTGCAACAAGAAGTTGCGCACGACGCTCATCTCTAGGTAATCGAGCAGACTTATCGTCGACCATGTGTGAATTCTAATCTGTTACCACTTACTTTGTCAGTTTATCCCATATTTATAGTTATATTGTGCGGGTGAAATCTGCTAAGAGATTGTTGCTAGTACATGCACACCCAGATGATGAAACAATTAATAATGGTGCAACGATGGCGAAATATGCAGCCAATGGTGTTGATGTCACATTAGTCACCTGCACAAGAGGCGAGGAAGGTGAAGTTTTAGTTGATTCATTACTTAACTTAGCCAGCGAGAAAGATGACAAGCTGGGTGAGCATCGTGAGATTGAATTGCAGGCTGCAATGGCTGAACTTGGTATAAAAGATTTTAGATTTCTTGGCTCACCCAATAAAAAGTGGCGAGATAGCGGAATGATGGGTACCCCACAAAATGAGCGGCCAGATGTATTTTGGAAAGCTGATTTAGATGAAGCAGCTAATGAGTTAGTAAAAGTTATTTTAGAAATCAAACCACAAGTTTTGATTACCTATGATGAATTTGGTGGTTATGGGCACCCTGATCACATCAAAGCCCATCAGGTAGCGATGCGAGCCTCTGCGATTGCTAGCCAGCAAGGTTGGCAAATCAGCAAAATTTACTGGAACACAATGCCAAGGTCGGTTATCCAAATGGGGATCGATAAAATGAAGGAGGTTGGCTCAGAGTTCTTTGGTGCTGAAAGTGCTGATGATCTTCCCTTTGCCAAACCTGATGAATTAGTTACCTCGGTGGTTAACGCACCGGAGTATGTCGTGCAGAAGTTAGCGGCCATGAAGGCTCATGCAACGCAAATCTCAGTAGATGGTCCATTCTTTGCCCTATCTAACAATCTTGGTTTATCTGTCTGGGCAGATGAGTACTACACCTTAGTAAAGGGTGAGGCTAGTGAGCCATTTGATGACAAAGGGCGTGAGATAGATTTGTTTGCTGGTATCAAGCAATGAATTTACTAAAGAGCACTCTCTTTGGGGCGCTAATTGGGTTTTGCGGCACCATGTTGCACAACTACAGCCAACCTTTTGGTTTTGTTGTTAGCTTGGTTTTGACCTACCTAGGTTTTAAAGTTATCGGACAAAAATTTATCTATCTTCGCTACCAAATTTTTGCCTCCGCTAGCTGGCTAGCGATAGTAATTAGAGCCGGCACCCCGTGGTCAGGAGATGAAATCTTGATTACTGGTAATACCTATGGAAATCTATTTGCGCTGGGTGGATTTATCGCAATCATAATTGCCATGGTGAAGAGTCGATCAAAGTTTAATTGATAATCCAATCCCAACTTTGGCCACTCTTGCCATCCTTAACTGAAATACCTAGTTTTTCCAATTGATCACGCAGGCGATCACTTTCAGGAAAATTCCCCGATTTCCTAGCGACCTCTCTTTGTTGCAAGATTATTTCGGCTTCAGGGGATAAGGATTTTTGAGTTACCTGATTTAGTAGATTCAAACCAAATAATTGATCGACCTCCTTAAATACCTGATATTTGCAACCATCACTTATGGATTCAGATTTTTCTAGCGATCTTAATTTTTGTAGGGCTCTTGGAGTATCTAAATCATTGATAAAATCATTAACAATCTCTTGGATAAGTTTTGCACTTTGTGATAAATCAGAATTAGCATCCTTTTGCCATAGCTGTATCTTTTCTCGCCACCGTTGAAGCAGAGTGTGAGCTGCTTTGAGACTTTGCCAACTTAAATCCATCTGACTTCGATACCTATTTTCTAAAAAGCATAACCTCAGCGCCAATGGATCGAGATTTTTTTCAATCAAGTCAGATACCAAAACCACATTGCCACTGCTTTTGGCCATCTTTCTACCCTCAAACAAAAGATGCTCACCATGCACCCAAAGCTCAACCGCCTCTTGGTCAATTGTGCAGTTTGATTGTGCTCGTTCATCTTCATGATGGGGAAATCTCAAATCGATTCCACCCAGGTGTAGATCAACAAAGTTATCTAAATAATGCAGTGACATGGCTGAGCACTCAATATGCCAACCTGGAAAACCCTTTCCCCATGGTGAGTCCCAGATCATCTGAGTGCGATCACCTGCTGCCTTCCAGAGCGCCCAATCGGCGTGAAATCTCTTTGCGCCAGCTTCGGTATATTCAAATCGATGTCCTGGTTTTAGTGAATCCAATCGGTTTCCACTGATTGCGCCATACCCAGGAAAAGATTGTGCCGAAAAATAAACACAACCATCGCTACCAAGATAAGCATGTTCTTTTTCGATCAGCTTTGATATCAAATCTTGCATCATTTCTATACATTCACTGGCTCGTGGATATTTATCAGCAGGTGAAATATTTAAATGAGATAAATCCTTATGGTAGCGAGCCTCGTAAATTCTGGCTATTTCAAATGGATCTTTTGACTCAGCTTTAGCTTGAGCAAGAATTTTATCCTCTACAAAATCCTCCGACATATGTCCAACATCGGTAATATTTTGAATAAACTCAACCTTAAATCCAAGGTATTTTGCACATCTTGTGACTAAATCACCCAGCAGAAAAGTGCGCATATTTCCAACGTGAGCATCTCGATATACGGTTGGTCCACAACTATAAATTCTTACTCTCTTACCATCACTACTTTTTAATGGCTGCAACTGCCTACTTTTAGTATCAAATAACAACAAATTTTCATTTTTCATTTATTTGGAACCACCTTCCAAATAGCAATCTTTGTTGGATCAAATGTAACTAGGGTGCCATCTTTCTTTCGGAGTGTGTTTTCACTCTCTAAAACACCGAGAATATCCCGAA
This sequence comes from Actinomycetota bacterium, assembly GCA_016870455.1. GTDB lineage: Bacteria > Actinomycetota > Actinomycetes > Nanopelagicales > Nanopelagicaceae > Nanopelagicus. Next base: position 28,978 of record VGBN01000001.1, read on the forward strand.
ACCCACCAGCTGGATCATGCAGGCGAATGGTGACCCGCTGACCTACTTGCGCCGCAGATGGCTGCACTTGACCCCCTCCATTAAACTCACCTGCCGTCAGAGTATGAGTTAATGGCAGTATTCTCTACCTATATAGTCAGATATAACTGTAAGGAGTAGCGTGACCTACATAATCGCTCAACCATGTGTTGATGTTAAAGATAAGTCCTGCATCGAAGAGTGCCCAGTGGATTGCATCTATGAGGGTGAGCGAATGCTTTATATCCAACCTGATGAGTGTGTTGATTGTGGTGCCTGTGAACCGGTATGTCCGGTAGAGGCGATTTACTATGAGGATGATGTGCCTTCACAATGGAAGAGTTACAGCGAAATTAATACCAAATTTTTTGTGGAGATTGGCTCCCCTGGTGGCGCAGCTAAGTTAGGGCCAGTTGGTAAAGATCATGAAGCAGTTGCTGCCTTGCCACCTCAAGAAAAGTAGGCAAACCTGAATCTGCCAGATTTTCCTTGGGATCTTTTGGCGCCCTTTGGTGATAAAGCTCGAAAATATCCAGGCGGGTTTATTGATCTTTCACAAGGAACACCGGTTGATCCAACCCCACAATTTATTCAAAATGCATTTTCAGCAGCAAGTAACTCACCAAGTTATCCAGTAGTTGCTGGTACTGCTACTTTAAAAGATGCCATTAGAAAGTGGTCAATTGAGAAGTTAGGAGCAAGTGGCGAGTTTGATGTCCTGCCAACCATTGGTTCAAAGGAGTTTATTGCGCTGTTGCCAACCTTTTTGCAAAGTAAAAAGGTTTTATACCCCAAGGTTGCCTATCCCACATATTTGGTAAGTGCACTAATGGCCTCGGCACAGGCTACTGCGGTGGAGATTGATGCAGGTACCTGGCCGGCAGCAGATTTAGCCTGGTTAAACTCACCATCAAATCCAACTGGCCAGGTGCAGACAGATCAGGAGTTAACAGCTTGTATTAATTGGGCTCGGAAAAATAAATCTATTTTGGCAAGTGATGAGTGCTATCTAAGCTTTTCCAGTAATGCTAAATCGATTTTGGCATTAGCTAATGGTGATAACACAGGACTAATAGCAGTTTTATCACTCTCGAAGCGATCTAATTTGGCTGGCTATCGAGCAGGTTTTGTGGTGGGAGATAGCAAAGTAATTGATCAGATTAGGCAGGTTAGAAAGCATGCCGGTTTGATGGTGCCACTGCCGGTGCAGCAGGCGATGATTACCGCGTTATCTGATGAAAATCATGTAAAAGAACAGGCAGAAAGATATAACAGGCGTCGACAGGTGCTCAAGCAGGCGCTATTAAGCAAGGGATTTAAGGTCGAATATAGCGAAGCTGGTTTGTATATCTGGTGCACCAAGGGTGAAGATGGGTATAAAACCGTTGATTACTTTGCAAATTTAGGCATTTTGGTAACACCAGGAGCTTTTTATGGCAGTGATAACTTTGTGCGAATTGCATTAACAGCTACCGATGAGAGTATTAAAAAAGCAGCAGATCGGGTTAGCCAATGAAAACTGGGGCAATTTTGTTAGTGGGTGGAAAGGGTACCCGGTTGTTACCCCTCACCTTAAAAACCCCTAAGCCAATGTTAAAAGTAGCAGGTGTGCCTTTTACTGAACACCAGATTAGAAAAGCAGCAGCAGCTGGAATTGCTGAAATAGTTTTAGCCACATCTTATAAATCTGAGTTATTTGAGCCTTACTTTGGAGATGGGCAAAAATTTGGAATCAAGATTAAGTATGCGGTAGAGCACTCCGCCTTGGGCACTGGTGGTGGAATTAGAAATGCAGCAAAGCTGCTCTCAGATTGCGAACAGGTAGTAATTTTTAATGGTGATGTATTAAGCGGCCACAATCTAACTGGTCAGATGGAGTTTCACCAACAAAAGCAGGCAGATCTAACCTTGTACCTAACCCAGGTAGAGGATGCTCGAGCTTATGGTTGTGTTGAGCTGTCAGAAAACAACCAGATTAAATCCTTTTTAGAGAAGATGGAAAACCCAATTAGCAATCTGATCAATGCTGGCTGTTATATATTTAATAAAGATGTAATTGATCAGATACCAGCAGATCAGGTAGTAAGTGTGGAGAGAGATACCTTTCCTGCCCTCTTGGCAGCTACAAGAAAAGCATTTGGATATTTAGATAACTCATACTGGCTTGATATCGGCACACCAGCAGCCTTAGTGAAGGCATCAGCTGATTTAGTAAGTGGGGTTATCACCTCGTTAGCCACCCCAAAGCACTCACAAGATGCATTAATTTTCCCATCGGCAAAGATTGGATCAGGTTCGGTAGTTAACAAAGGTTGTGTAATTGAAGATAAAGTTGTAATCCAGAGTAATTGCCAAATTAGTGGATCAATTATTGGCGAGGGTGCAAAAATTGGTGCTAATTGCAAAATAATTGACTCCATAATCGCCCCTGGGGCTCAAATTGAGGCTGGAATGGTGGTCTTAACCAATTATTTAGGCTTTTAATTCTCCCCAATTTGCATACTCCCGACTTGACTTAATCGAGTTACAAGCGTGTAATTATCCTATTAGCGGGCAGACCCCTAGCCCTAAGGTTTCTAGGCAGCACCGATTATTTCTAGGAGAGATATGCCAGAACAAGATGCAGATTTATCAGCCCTGATAGTTAACTCAGAACAGCTTTCCTGGCAGGAGCGCGCCCTATGCGCCCAGACTGATCCTGAGGCCTTCTTTCCTGAGAAGGGTGGATCCACCAGAGAGGCAAAACGAGTCTGCCTATCCTGTGAGGTTCGGGCTGAGTGTTTGGAGTATGCCCTAGCTCATGATGAGCGGTTTGGAATTTGGGGTGGATTATCTGAACGTGAGCGTCGTCGCTTAAAGCGCCGTAGCGCATAAAATTACGGGTGGCTGAAAAGCAAAGCACCAGGGCGATAGCCCAAGTTCAAGACCAGTATGTAACAGCTGTTTTAGTTACCCATGATGGCGTTACCTGGCTAAGTGAGGTTGTGGCTTCACTTTCCTCGCAAAAACATAAGGTTGATCAAATCATTGCTGTTGATACCGGCTCAGTTGATGGGTCGGTTAAGTTGTTAAGTAATGCTGGCATTGAGGTAATTAAAAAATCTAGACGAACTGGTTTTGGTGCAGCGATCTCTGCAGCGGTTGCAAAACTTCCACCAATTGATGAAGAAGAAAATTTGCAGGAATGGCTTTGGATATTACATGATGATTGCGCACCAGATCGATACGCATTAGCTAAGTTGTTAGAGGCGGTGGTTGCCAGACCACAGGTTGGAATTGCCGGACCAAAGATTTTGGGTTGGTATGACCGCAAACATATTTTAGAAGTCGGAGTGAGCATCACAGAAAATGGCACTCGCTGGACTGGGTTAGAGGATCGAGAACATGACCAAGGCCAGCATGATGAGATAAAGGATGTGTTGGCGGTAAGCACCGCCGGAATGTTAATTAAACGCTCACTGTTTGAGGAGTTAGGTGGGTTTGATCCCAGCCTTGAATTATTTAGGGATGATGCTGATCTAGGTTGGCGAACACGTATTGCCGGCCACTCGGTGGTTTGTGTGGGTCAGGCAATTCTCTATCACGCAGAGGCCGCCTCATCAGAGCGAAGATCTGTTGATGTACGAGATGCAATTTTGCACCGACCATTGCTCTTAGATAGAAGAAATGCAGCTTTTGTACTGCTAGCTAACTCAAGTTGGTGGATATTGCCATGGGTTGCACTTCAGCTGCTATTTACATCTATTGGTAGGTCAATTATTTATTTACTTGCCAAACTTCCAGGGTATGCAGCTGATGAGATTGCTGCCGTTGGTTTATTAATCTTCAAGCCCGCAGACTTGATTAAATCGCGCCGGTATCGTAGGAAAAGTCGGGTGCTAACTGCTCGCGTCATTACCCCATTTATTCCAAGCCGCAGCTTACAGATTAGATCAATCATTGAACGGATCTCATCTTCACTGGTCAATGCTTTTAAACCAAACCGTGGCAAGGGTGAGATAACTCGTGCGAAGAATTACTCAGATCTGGGTGTAATTGATGAAAGTTTTGATGAAATTCAATATCAATCAAGTAGAAGTTTCGCAAAGATTCGATCATTGGTTAGACAACCATTGTTATTTGGCGTCATGCTCACTTTATTCATATCACTTATCTATTCAAGAAATCGCTTTGGATCAATCTCAGGTGGCGCACTTGCCGTTGCACCTGCCAGCGCATTTGAAATGATCGCCTCATTTGTAAATTCATGGCACTTAGTTGGATTGGGTAGTAGCTCAGCCGCACCAGCATGGATACCCATAATTGGTATTGCATCATTTATAACAGCGGCTAATCCACAAACATTTATTACATTGCTATTTTTCTTAACTCCAACCTTATTGTTTATTCTAAGTTATCGAGCCGCTCGAAAGTACTCCCTCACTAAGTACTCCAGTGTGTTTGTTGCTTTTATGTACTCATTCTCACCAGTAATCATCACTGCGATAAATCAAGGGCGGTTGGGAACCATAGTTGTGGCAATTTTATTGCCAACCCTTTTTACCTTACTTGAAAAACACAAAGGGTTACTAAATTTAACCTGGCGTAAGATTTTTTCAATCGCCTTAATAGCCTCAGTTGCGGCGGCATTTTCACCACTATTTTTACTGGGTTGGATTGTATTTCACATGGTTGCCTTAATATCTAGTTACCTCACCTTGCCAAACTGGAAAACTATTAAGTGGCAGGAGATTTTAAAAAATCTAGATAATGGCGAGCATAAAAGACGAGCAGCGCTGATTTTGACGCCAATTTTTATAAATGTGCCAATCTCTTTCAATCTAATCTTGAATCCAATCTCTGCATTAAATGAGTCAGGATTAGCTGTTGAATCAGCTGGTCAACTTTGGGTCCTACTGTTTAATCCAGGTGGTATGGGCTCACCACCACTATATCTGCTAGCACCTTTTGCTCTTTATTTGATTGTTTCATTGATTTCAAGAGACCAACGAAAAGTTGCTACAACATCATTGCTAGTAATTTCCTTAGCAGCAACATTGAGTTCATATTTCATAGCTGGAAATAGCAGCAGTGCTCAGCGCATTTGGAGTGGTCCACTAATTATTTTTGCTCAGCTGTTAACGTTACTTGCTTTTTTTGCAATAGTAGAACGATCAATTCCTCAACTGAGGCAAAGCAACTTTGGTTTTAAACATGTTGGCTTAGCACTAACATCAGTTATCACCGTTGTATCAATGCTTTCAATAGCAATTTGGACTGCAACTACGGGAGCAAACTCCTTGGTTCGATCAAATCAAGAGCAGGTGATCCCAGCATTTATTAGTGATTTAGCCTCAACAACTGAAAGACCAAAGACACTGGTGATAAGAAAAAGTCCAGAACAGTTACAGTACTTTGTTACTAGAGGTGGAGATTTACAAATTGGTAATGCCGATGTTGCTAGCCAAATTCCAGCTCAATTTCATCAAACAATTGTGGACCTAGTTAATGGCGTAGGTGGCAGCAGTAGTCAGATTCTTGGATATTATGGAATTCAGTATGTCTTTATGAAGAATCCAGCAGATGCCGGTCTTGTGCGAATTATTGATGGCATTGGTGGATTTACTAGAAGTTCTGCGACCAAAGATGGCGTAGTTTGGAAGGTTGATAAAGCCCATGCTCGAGTCACCTATCAAAATACTGCCGGTAAATTTTTCCCAATTTCATCAACTGACAAAGCGGCGATCGGCTTTGTTCCTGGTGAGGGGGTAATTTTACTAGCAGAAAAATTTGATACCTCGTGGCAATTATTGTTAAATGGAAAAGTAGTGCCGTTAGAGCAGCACCCCTTTGGAGTTCCTTCTTTTAAGATTGCAGAGCCGGGTGAAATTTCTTTAACTCATAACGGGACTAGTCGGCGAGGATGGATCTCTATCCAGATAATTGCCTTACTTACTGCGATCGTATTGGCCCTACCAGCAGGTCGTAAGCGTCGTGAGGTGCCGCTGGAGGAGCTGGTATGAGAAAACCAGATTTAAAATCGATGAAAATAGATTTAACTAAAATTAATTATAAGAGATTAGTTGTTCCTGTTGCGCTGTTGGTCCTAGTTGGCTTTGCATATAACGCACCAGAACGTAGTCAACAAGTTAAGTTAACCTCTTCCTATCCTGCAACGGTATGCCCGGCGATTGGTAACAAAGTATCTTCAATAGCGGCTTTAATATCTGCAAAAATAAATAGAAGATCAATTGATGGAGTTAGTAAACGTTTGAATCCAGGTAAGAGCGGCGTTATTCCGATGAAAAATGATGCGATCTTGGTGGAGGGCAATCCAGGAACATCACTGACTTTTGCAAATGACACATGGAAAGCTGTGGTTCCCTGCTCAGTAAGCAATGGCGAACAGTGGTTTATTGGTAGCTCTGGAGCATTAACAAGTAAATCAGTTTTATTTATATCTAATAGTGGATTTAGTGACTCGGCTATTGATATTGAGATATTTACACCAAATGGAGTACAGGAACCAAGAGAGCTTGTGATCGCTCAGAATTCAACAAGAAAAATTGCAATTGACTCATTGGTTCCTGGTGAAGAGCTTATTTCAATTGCAGTTAAAACTAAATCTGGTCGAGTTAGCTCATACCTTCTAGATGAGAGAAAAAGAGGATTGAAATCACTGGGTGCAGATTTTGTTGCACCTGTTGCAGTTGCCCGTAAGGTTGTGACCATACCAGCAATTACTGGATTACTTGATAAGTTGATTACAAACTCTAATTCAGTTTCTCACACATTGAGGTTATTGGTACCAGGCACAATTGATGCAAACATTGATGTAACTGTAAATTCAAATGATGGTAATTTCATTCCAATTGGATTGTCACAGCTTGAGGTAAAGAGTCAGCGAATTGTTAGCATTCCACTAACCTTTGCTCCAACCGGTCAGCCATTTTCCGTGATAGTTGAATCTGATCAACCTATATTTGCTTCGGTATTTTCTAATTTTACTTATGGAAAAAGTAGTGAGATTGCTTGGGCCACAGGTGCTGATGAATTACAAAAGTGGAGTGTAAATTTAACTGGTTCTCGGCCAATTTTAAATTTTGTTGGTGATCGAATCGATGTTCAGATTAGTGCTACCGGCACCAATGGAAAAAAGATAACAAAGCGAGTTACTGGGGCAAATTTTTTAACTTGGCGAGCACCAACTGGATTGAATCGACTTGATGTCACTGCAAATCGAAGTGAAATAAGTGGGGGTGTGATCTTTTTACCGGAGGTGGGCAAGATTGGTACTAGCTATCTTCCAATGAATAATGGTGCGAATTTAGAAACTGCCTCTGAGCCAATATCTGATGCCCGAGTGATCAGTCGAGGCTAAATCCCAACTTTTACGCCTAAGTCGTATTAACCTGTTGGTATGCGAAAATCTGGAAGTAGGCGGTGCTCCCGAGCTAGCTGCACAAGTGCCGCAATAAAAACACTTACCTACATTTATTCAGATTCAACTGCAGTCTTAGGACCTCTTTCGACCTATGCTGAACCACATAATTATGATCTGTGTGCAGTGCATAGTGAGCGTTTGACAGTTCCAGTTGGTTGGAATGTAATTAAAGAGGAGGTTGTCGACCACAACACCGGACCATCTGAAGAGGATTTAATGGCTATCGCCAATGCAGTGCGTGAGGTTGCAACCACAGATGTGGCAAACAAGAGTATGCAACCTGAGTTAGGCCGCAGAGGCCATCTTCGAGTGCTGCCTTCAAATTAATTTTTAAAAACTATCTCCAACCCGTAAGTTAAGGTCATTATGTTAGAGAAGATCATCAAGGCCTACGACATCAGAGGTTTGGTAAAAGATGAGGTAACACCTGATTTTTCTTTTTCATTAGGTGTTGCATTTGCCAAATTTCTTGAGATAGAACGTGAGCCCGCCACAATTGTTGTTGGTGAAGATATGCGACCATCTTCAGCTCCCTTAGCTGATGCATTTTCCGATGGTGCTACTAGTCAAGGTATGGATGTAATTAGAATCGGATTGGCTTCAACAGACATGCTTTATTTTGCCTCAGGAAAATTAAATTTGCCTGGGGTTATGTTTACAGCCAGCCATAATCCTGCAAAGTACAACGGCATGAAACTTTGCAAAAGTGGGGCTCGGCCAATTGGACAAGAATCTGGCTTGATAAAGATACGGCAACTGATAGAGGAGGGCGTGCCAATCTCTAATCGCCCAGTCGGTCATGTTAGAACCCAGGAGTTGTTGAAGGATTACGTTGATTACTTACTAGCCAGATTTCCAAAGAACACCTTTAAAAAGCGAAAGTTAAAGGTTGTAATTGATGCAGGTAACGGCATGGCAGGTTTTACTGCGCCTGCGGTGATGGAAAAATTAAACGTTGATGTAGTACCAATGTATTTTGAGTTAGATGGAAATTTTCCAAATCATGAAGCAAACCCTATTGAACCTGAAAACTTAAAGTCACTGCAAAAACGAGTAAAAAAAGAAAAAGCAGATATTGGATTGGCCTTTGATGGTGATGCCGACCGTTGTTTTTTAATTGATGAAAATGGTGATTTGGTAAATCCCTCAGCCTTAACTGGCTTAATTGCAGTACGCGAGTTAAAGGCAAATCCAGGAGCCACAATCATTTACAACCTAATCTCTTCTAAAGCAGTACCTGAAGTGATTGCAGAAAATGGCGGAATCGCATTAAGAAGTCGGGTTGGACACTCATACATAAAATCACTCATGGCTGAGTCTGGTGCAGTATTCGGTGGAGAGCACTCCGGGCACTTCTACTTTGGTGATTTTTGGCGTGCAGATTCTGGAATGCTTGCAGCTCTATATGCGTTGGCAGAGCTGATGGCTACCCCAAAATCTCTTTCAAATCTGCTGCAACCCTTTAATAGATACTTTTCAAGCGGTGAGATTAATAGCAAAGTTAAAGATGCAAGCAAGTCGATTAAATTGATTAAAGAAAAGTACCAATCTGAGTATCAAATAGATGAGCTTGATGGTTTAACAGTTACTGCCGATAGTTGGTGGTTTAATCTTCGACCATCAAATACCGAACCATTGCTAAGGCTAAATGTTGAGGGCGATACACAAAAACAGATGGCAGAGATTAGGGACACAGTTCTAAGCCTAATTTGAAGGTGATAAATCATTTAAGACAGGGTATCTTTGCCCTCTGACTAACGATTACTGAGCATCAGTTAAGCAGATAGATACATTAGGAGATTAAATGAGTACCACCACCGCAATTAAAAATGACATTGCAGATTCAAAGTTAGCCGCTGAGGGTAAAAAGCGGATTGAGTGGGCAGCTCGTAATATGCCAGTGTTAGCGCAAATTAAGGAGCGATTTGCAAAAGAGAAGCCATTTGCTGGAATTCGCATAGCTGCATGTATGCATGTGACAACTGAGACTGCAAATTTAATGTTGGCTTTAAAGGCAGGCGGTGCTGAACTTGCACTTTGTGCATCAAATCCACTTTCAACTCAAGATGATACTGCCGCTGCATTAGTTCATGAGTTTGGCATCTCAGTTTTTGCAAGAAATGCTGTTGATCGTGATGGTTATTACCGTCACCTTAACTCTGCACTAGATATAAAACCACAATTAGTTTTTGACGATGGCTGTGACTTAGTTAATGTGTTACATACAACTCGCACCGAATTACTTGATGGTGTAATGGCAGGTTGTGAAGAGACAACGACTGGTGTAATTCGTCTAAGCCAAATGGCTAAAGATGGTGCACTAAAATTTCCAATGATTGCCGTTAATGACACTGATACCAAGCACATGTTTGATAATCGCTACGGAACAGGGCAATCAACATTTGATGCAATATTTAGATCAACAAACACTTTGGTAGCAGGAAAAATTGTGGTGGTAGCTGGTTTTGGCTACTGCGGTAAAGGTGTTGCTGAGCGGGCAAAAGGTTTAGGAGCTGAAGTTATTGTTACTGAGATTGATCCAACTAAGGCTCTTGATGCATTGATGCAAGGTTTCAGAGTTATGCCGATGACACAAGCTGCTGCAATCGGCGATGTATTTATCACGGTAACTGGAAATCGGGATGTATTACGTGATGAGCATTTCAAACAGATGAAAGATGGCGCAATCCTTGCAAATTCTGGTCACTTTGATATTGAGATTGATGTTGCTTGGTTAGAGAAAAATGCTAAACAAAAAAATGCCAAGATGCGTTATCAAACAGATGAGTATGTAATGGCAGATGGTCGACGAATTCTGTTAATTGCTGAGGGCAGACTTGCAAATCTTGGCGCGGCCGAGGGCCATCCAGCTTCAGTAATGGATATGTCATTTTCAGATCAAGCTTTAACCGCCGAATGGCTTCTTAAAGCTGGAAAGGATCTGCCAGCTGGATTACACAATGTTCCAGTATCAATTGATAAGGATGTTGCGCGATTAAAGCTTGAAAGTATGGGTTCTTCACTGGATGTATTAACACCTGCGCAAGAGCTTTATTTGAACTCCTGGGAACACGGTTCCTAAATGCCATTAGTCATGGTTGTTGATGACGACCAAGACTTAGCAGAAATGCTTAGCATCGTTCTTACCGGCGCTGGCTTGGAGGTCGATTTAGTAGGTCGTGGCGACCAAGTGATGGATGTATTCATTAACAACGCACCCGATTTAGTTTTATTGGATGTTATGTTGCCAGGCATTGATGGGATAGAAGTTTGTAAGATCATTAGAGAAAAATCTATGGTGCCAATTGTCATGTTAACCGCTAAAGGCGATACCCAAGATGTTGTGTTAGGGCTAGAGGCTGGTGCTGATGATTACATGGTTAAACCATTCAAACCTCAAGAGTTAGTCGCTCGAATAAATACCAGGTTAAGAAGAGTTTCAAAGGTCGGCACATTAGGTATTTGTGATTTAGTTATTGACCAGATGGAACATAGGGTATTAAAGAGTGGTAAAGAAATTGCGCTAACCAGATTAGAGTTTGATTTGTTGGTAGCACTAGCAAAAGAACCAGGCCGAGTATTTACTCGCGAGGCATTATTAAGTGAGGTATGGGGTTATCAGCATGCAGCTGACACCCGACTAGTAAATGTTCATGTCCAACGATTACGCTCCAAAATAGAGAATGATCCAGATAATCCTGAGTATGTATTAACAGTCCGGGGTGTTGGATACAAGGCGGGGGCGACTAAGGTTTAGCCATGTTTGCCACCAAATTTAAGATCAGGCAATCACTGAGTCTTAAAGTTCTGCTAACGAGTGTTGCCTTTGCAATTGTTATTGCCTCAGTTATCGGTATTTCGGTACACAATCGAGTTGCCACCACCATCATCAACGAAAAAATAGCCATCTCTAAAATTGAGACTGCTAATGCGCTTTATCTTGCTCAAGGTCACTTTAATATTGCAAGATTCCAAAATGATGCTGGCCTAAATAAGGTAGTGCAAGATTTCATTACCTCAAGCAGAGAGGATGGATCTCTCTCCGGGCGAGAAACTGTAATTTTGCCTTTTGCAAGAAGTGGTAATGAACCAATTATTTATCAAACAGTGCCAACCCTATTAGTTTTAGATTCAATTCCAGATTCTTTTCGCGAACAGGTAAGGCAATCAGATCAAGTTTTAGATAAGCGAGTAACAATTCGGTACTCAGATGAAAATCAGTATCCAGGATTTTTAATTGGCGGAAAGTTAAATATTCCAAGAACCGGAGTTTATGAAATCTACTATTTGTTTAAATTGAACGCCCAATATGACAGTATCTCAGTCATAACTTGGACACTTCTTGCGGCAGGATTTCTCTTAGTACTACTTATTGGGTTAAGCACCCAATTTGTGATTCGCCAGGTGGTTGCACCGGTAAAACAGGCTGCTGCGGTCGCAGAAAAATTTACCCAAGGAGATTTAACAAGCCGAATGTCAGTCTCGAGTGAGGATGAGCTTGCAAGTTTGGGTAATTCATTTAATGAAATGGCAGTATCTATTCAACAACAGATTGTTCGACTTGAAAATCTTTCAATGTTGCAACAGCGATTTGTTTCAGATGTATCACATGAGTTAAGAACACCACTTACAACTTTAAGAATGGCAGCTGAAGTGATTTACCAACAAAAAGAGAATTTTGATCCAAACATCGCAAGAAGCAGTGAATTATTGATAAATCAAATCGATCGTTTTGAATTACTACTCTCAGATTTGCTTGAAGTAAGCAGATTTGATGCAGAGGCAGCCTCATTGGGAGTAGTTACCTTTGATGTGGCACATCTGCTGCAGAAAACCGTTGATTACCTACATCCAAGCAAATCCACTTTTTTTGAAATTGATTCCCCCGGTAAACCAATTCAAATTGAGGGTGATCCAAGACGAATTGAAAGAATATTACGTAACCTAATTACTAATGCCGTAGATCATGGCGAGGGTAAGAGCGTTAAAGTTCAAATAAGAGAGAGTGAAAATGAGGTCGCAATTGGAGTTAGAGATTACGGCCTTGGTTTTGATGAAGCAGATGCACCCTTCTTATTTGATCGATTCTGGCGAGCTGACCCATCTAGGGCTAGAAGTAGTGGCGGTACCGGGCTTGGCTTATCAATTGCGTTAGCGGATGCAAAACTTCATCAAGGTCAGCTCCTAGCCTGGGGAAAACCTCAACTCGGTGCTCACTTCGTGTTAACACTTCCTAAGCGTCACGGTAACTCTGTGCAATCATTTCCAATTCCATTAACCCCAACTGATATTTTTTCAACAGTCTCAAAGAGCTCCTAACAATTTTCTTGGCATTTGTTATAAATAAAGGGTGCTTGATTCCCTAAAATCATTGAAAGAGTTGCTCTTTCCATTACTTTGTCTAAGTTGTTCTAATACCTCATTTTGGCTATGTCCAGATTGTCTGAAATATTGGATGGTTCAGACAAAGAAAACTTCTATTGGGCCAAATCCCATCTTCTTCAAAACTGATTACAATCTTAGAACTGCTGCGGTGCTACTGGCTGCCAAAGAAAACGCAAATTCAAAGGCAATAAAATTGCTTGCAAATAGCATTTCACAATCAATTACCTTTGCACTACAGCAGTTGCAGGTGCCAGGAGAGATCACACTTATAACAATTCCATCCTCAGCTGCAGCAATTAGAAGACGCGGACGAGATCATATTCAAGAACTTGCTAAAGAGGTTCAAATAATTCTTACCGCCAACTCAATAAAATCAAACCTAATTGCACCACTTAAACCAAAGAAAAACTTGAAAGATCAAAGTGGTTTAAACAGCAGTCAGCGAAGAGAAAATACGCAAGGGATGTTTGAGGTAACTTCCTGCGAAATACCTTATGGGTCAGTTTTCCTCATTGATGATCTAGTCACCACCGGAGCATCAATAACTGAGGGGATAAGGGCGTTATTTGAAGCCAAAATCACGATAACAGCCGCTGTTACAGCGTGTGCTGTGGGCCGAAATTCTCTAATACCATAAGCCACTGAGCATTTATAAAATACTTTCAAGAGGCTAGCGGAGGATCTTTGTGGGTTTAGTTGACAAGATTTTGCGTGCCGGTGAAGGCAAAGCGGTAAAGCAGTTAACCAAGATAGCTCAAGAGGTAAATACCTTTGAAAGTCAGATTTCTACTTTAAGTGATGATGCCTTAAGAAATAAAACTGCTGCATTTAAACTTCGATATGAAAATGGCGAAACATTAGATTCGATTTTGCCAGAAGCTTTTGCAGTTGTGCGTGAAGCTGCAAAGCGAACCTTAGGACAACGTCATTACGATGTTCAGATCATGGGCGGTGCCGCATTGCATCGAGGCAATATTGCCGAAATGAAAACAGGTGAAGGTAAGACTTTAGTATCTACTCTACCGGCTTATCTAAATGCACTAACTGGCAAAGGTGTGCACATTGTTACTGTAAATGATTACTTAGCAGAGCGTGATAGTGAATGGATGGGTCGTGTTCATAGATTTCTTGGTTTAAAGGTTGGTGTAATTCTTGCCAGCATGTCACCGACTGAACGCCGTGTGGCATATTCTGCCGATATAACTTATGGAACAAATAATGAGTTTGGTTTTGATTACCTGCGTGACAATATGGCTTGGAGTCTAGTTGATTGTGTGCAACGGGGACATAACTTTGCAATCGTTGATGAGGTCGACTCAATATTAATTGATGAGGCAAGAACTCCCCTAATTATCTCTGGTCCAGCAGATAAGCCCACAAAGTGGTACGTAGAGTTTGCTAATTTGGTTGCCAGATTAACTCTTGGTCAACATTATGAGGTTGATGTTAAGAAACGAACTGTCGGCATTTTGGAAGAGGGCGTAACCCGGGTTGAAGAGGCATTGGGAATTGAGAATTTATATGAAGCGGTAAATACTCCAATGATTGGGTATCTAAACAATGCCATTCGAGCTAAAGAGTTGTTTAAGCGTGATAAAGATTATGTGGTGATGAATGGTGAGCTATTAATTGTCGATGAGCACACTGGACGAATGCTTGCTGGTCGACGTTATAGCGAAGGACTTCACCAAGCATTAGAGGCAAAAGAGCGGATTGAGATTCAGAACGAGAATCAAACATTGGCAACCATTACCTTACAAAACTACTTCAGATTGTATGAAAAATTAAGTGGTATGACCGGAACGGCCATGACCGAAGCATCTGAGTTTATGCAAATTTATAAATTAGGTGTGATTCCAATACCAACTAACAAAGAGATGCAGCGAATTGACCAATCCGACCTGATCTACAAATCTGAGGCTGGCAAATTTATTTCAGTTGCCAATGACATTGTGGATCGCCATAAAAAAGGTCAACCAGTATTAGTAGGAACAGTTAGTGTTGAAAAATCCGAAGAGCTATCTACCATATTGAAAAAACGTGGCGTCCCACATGAAGTTTTAAACGCAAAGCAGCATGAACGCGAAGCTGCCATTATTGCTCGAGCTGGCACAGTAGGGGCAGTAACTGTTGCAACCAATATGGCAGGTCGAGGAACTGACATCATGCTTGGCGGAAACCCTGAGTTTATGGCTGACTTTGAATTACAACGCAAAGGATTAAATCCAGTTGAGTCTCCACAAGAGTATGAAAGAGCATGGCCGGTGGAGATTGAAAAACAACGTGCAGCTGTTGCAAAAGAGCATGACACAGTAGTTTCGCTAGGTGGACTTTATGTTTTAGGTACCGAGCGTCATGAGTCACGGCGAATTGATAATCAGTTACGAGGACGCTCTGGTCGCCAAGGTGATCCAGGTGAGTCTAGATTTTACCTATCACTACAAGATGAGTTAATGCGCAGATTCAACTCTGGCTTGGTGGAAAGATTTTTAGGCGCAGCAGGAATGCCAGAAGAGACTCCATTGGAGTCCAAGATAGTAAGTAATGCCATCAAATCAGCTCAAACTCAAGTGGAGTCATTAAATTTTGAAATGCGCAAGAATGTTTTGAAGTATGACGATGTTATGAACAAGCAACGTGAGGTTGTTTATTCAGAGCGACGTGAGATTTTAGAGGGCGCTGATATCAAAGAGCTAGTTGAGGTTTCATTGGAACAGACCATTACTGCATATGTTAATTCCGCAACCCAAACTGGAGTGGCAGAGGATTGGGATTTAAAGACACTCTGGAATGCCTTAAAAGTTTTGTACCCAATTTCCTTCACCGCTGAGCAAATGTTGGATGAGATTGGTGGCGCAGTAGCTCTAGATGGAGAGTATCTGCTGGAACGAATTTTGCAGGATTCAAGGCAGGCATATGAAAAGCGAGAAGCGGAGTTAACACCTTCGGTAATGCGCGAACTTGAGCGAAAGATTCTTCTTTCGGTGTTAGACCGTAAATGGCGTGAGCATCTTTATGAGATGGATTATCTGCAAGAGGGCATTGGCTTGCGTGCTATGGCTCAGCGTGATCCATTAGTTGAGTATCAACGCGAGGGATTTGATTTGTTCACGGCGATGATGGATGCAGTAAAAGAGGAGTTAGTAAGTTTTGTATTTAATGTTGAGGTTCAGGTGGAGGGAGATCAGGTTGGTGCTAAAGGATTAACCCCAGCACCTGCCCCAGTTGCAGCCTTGCAGTACTCTGCTGCAGATGTTGAACCAGCCGCAGCTACTGGAACTTCAAGAAATGCCCCATGTCCATGTGGATCAGGCAAGAAGTACAAAAGGTGTCACGGACAAAGTTAAATAAGATTTAATTCGGTGCAGATCCACCGTTTATCGACACCCTCTAATCTTAAAGAAAGTGATCTAACTCGATCTTTTATTCTTAAGGTAGCAGTAACCTCAACTACTCCCTCAATTGGCTGACTAATATAAATTTTCCGCACCCAACATTTTTTTGTTGCAGAGCTTATTTGATTAGTTATTTCTCGCTGGGCTGACCGGTGGCAATGTCGAGATAATTGAGCGATTGATCTGCGGCCAGACCAAACTTCAAGGATTTTGATTACAAAGTTTTCACTCCATTTGTTTACCTCAGGTAATTCAGATAAGGGTGAGGGGATTGGTGAAAATTTTGGGTGCAGCCACTCCTCACCAAACTCCCTATCAGGTGTTGGAACTAAATAAAGCTTTCTTTTTTGCACTTGCTCTTGGGTATTAATTGATGCAGTTAAGGTCATAAGCAAACTTTGATTTACTTACCAAATTTTCAAATCATCCGTTCGGATGATCTTTATAACTAGCCAATTCTGGTAAAACCTATCAATGAAAATCTCAAAATTTGATCTGTTTAGAAATTCCAGATTAGCGATGGGTCTTGCATTATTTATAATCGCATTAACAGCAGCTAGCCTGATCTCAAAAGAGGCGAATCGAACCGTTTTAGTTTGGTCTGTAACTGGTGATCTTTCTCCTGGCCAAATTATTCAACCAACAGATATCACCCCAGCATCAGTTTTGTTAGCTCAATCTGCAAAAAACTATCTATCTGCTTCCGCAGATATTGTTGGTACCACTGTTTTAACCAAAATATCCGCGGGTGATTTGATACCAGTAGCTTCAATTGGCAGCGGTATTGATCCTGTAAATCAACGACTTCTTCCCTTAACAGTTGAGATCTCAGATCTACCTATCTCACTTGCTCGGGGAGATTTAATTGATATTTATGCAATTGGTAAATCCAATGCAAAAGAGGAGATTGCACCAGCATTACTTGCAACCAATGTCAGTGTTGAGCAGGTCTTAGAGCGAAACAATTCAGGCGTAGTTAGCGTATTAGTGATTCTTGAAAATGAGCAGATTCTTCCTACCTTAAATTTCTTAGTTGATAGTAGATTAATACTTGTTAGAACTCGCTGAACCTAGATTAAAAATAGTAACTGCAATTAGTAGCAGTGAACATGAAGAAAAGGTGGCAGGTTTATTACATTCACAAGGCTGCAATATCATCTATCGAGCTCTCAATTATCAACTTCTATCAACCTTCCTGGCTCAATATCAAGGTGAGCTTTGCGTTCTTTATACAGATGAGTTTGCTGCTAAAGCGGATTTAGATCAGTTAGTAAATAGATTTGAAAACCACAGGTTTACTCAGGTAGCAGAAAGGTTTGATCAGCATCAATTAGTAGATCAACTGTTGGCACTGAGTCGACCACCTTTGATTCACAAAGTTATTAGAGTGAAAAATTTAATTTCCATTTTTGGCACTCCTGGCTCACCTGGAGTTTCGACTATTACCAACCATTTAGCAGCATTAAAGTCAGCCCAGATATTCACCTGCGCACACTCCAACCTGCGACCTCAAACAAGCTCCAATGTAGATAAACTCTTACCATCTGAGTTAGGTCAAAAAATTGCTCAAATTAAGGATGATCTAACATTTATTGATGCTGGTGAAACAATTTCGCTGACCAAAACTATCTCTGATCGAAGGGTTTCTGCCCACTGGCTAAATCAAGCTCTAACCGGTTCAGCGAAAGTAATTTATGTTGTACCTGCTAATGAAAATGGTATGAGTTATTTAGCAGATTTTGTTGACGATTATAAAAAGGTGGTTAATAGTCCAGAGATAATTTTTGTCTTAAACAAACAACGGTTTGATAGATCAGGTCAGATGGTTCAAAGGAGATTTGTGGAGTTAGTAGGCCAGTCAAGCAGTGCGCAATTACCATTTGATCATCGGGCAGCACAGTTACCAAATGGTGCTGGATCAGCAAAGGCTTTTTGGCGAAGTAGCACCTTTAGTCGGCAGATTGAAAAAATCGGTAATCAACTCCACTAGAAGAAGCCCTACCATTGGGCTATGGCTACCCTCTCTGAGTTAATAAGCGAGAACTCAAATCTAAATTCAAATGAGGTTGAGCACCTAGCTGAGTTAGTGGCTGAATGGCGCTTACTTGCCGACTTATCATTTGCAGATTTATTACTTTGGTTACCAATTCGTCGTGATGAGAAGTCATGGCCAGAGGGCCATTTAGCAATTGCGCAGATAAGACCTACAACTGCGGCCACAGTTTTCACAGAAGATTTGGTGGGCACCAGTATTAGTTGGGGTGAACGACCATTAGTAGATCAAGCATTATCTGAGGGTGAAATAGTAAGAGATGCAAAGCCTGAATTAGTTGGTCAAATTATGATAAAAGAGGAGAGCATTCCAGTAATCTTTAATGGAAAAATTTTGGCTGTTATCTCAAGACATCGAAATGCTGAGTTAATGCGTCAGCCCTCCAAGTTAGAGTTGAATTATCGAGAGATCGCCCACAAAATATATAAAATGGTTGCAGAGGGTAATTTCCCAATTAGAAACTCACTTTATAGCTCTGAATCATCACCCCGGGTTGGCGATGGACTTATTCGGTTAGATGTTAACGGAACAATATTTTTTGCCTCCCCAAATGCCAGATCTGCTCTGAATAGAGTTGGTTTTCAAAAAGAGTTAGAGGGTGAAAATCTAGGGGTAGTTTTTTCTAATTTGGGCAAAGCAGATGTAAATCCCACAGATGAATCTTGGCAAACCATCCTTAGCGGTAAATTCTTGCGGCGCGCTGAGTATGAAACCCAATCAGCGGTCTTAGATATTTTAGTAATTCCTTTGACTGAAGGTAATGATCGAATTGGTGCAATTGTATTAATACATAATATTACGGAGCTTAGAAACCGTGATCGAGCCCTTATTACCAAAGATGCAACAATAAAAGAGATACATCATCGAGTAAAAAACAATTTACAGACCGTCTCAGCACTACTGCGGTTGCAATCCAGACGTGTGATCGATCCTATTGCCAGCTCAGCTCTTGATGAAGCAGTGCGCAGGGTAGCTTCTATTGCTTTAGTTCATGAAACTCTTTCAAATCAATCCTCTGAATTAGTTGAGTTTGATTTGGTATTTGAACAAATCGTTAAAAATGCACTGGAATTAAACCCTAGGCCGATTACCTATAAAAAAATAGGCACCTTCGGATTCTTTGATTCCAAGAGCGCAACAGCATTATCACTTGTAATTACCGAATTAATTCATAATTCACTAGAGCATGGGCTAAGTGAGTCGGGGGATGAGTTGACAGTTGAGATTTCAAAAAATGGTACCCATTGTCTGGTAAGTATTTGTGACAATGGCGCTGGATTACCAGCAGACTTTAATATTGAAAAATCAGCAAATCTAGGTTTACAGATTGCAAATACACTTGCAAAAAATGAATTAAATGGAAGTATAAATTTGGTTAGAGTTGATAACTTAACTAAAGGAGAGATTTCCTTTAGCCTAAATTAAAAGGAGTTTTGATTCTCTATTTGGCGAGCGCGATTTCTAGCTGCTCGTCTC
The DNA here is from genome assembly GCA_016870455.1 of Actinomycetota bacterium. Lineage (GTDB taxonomy): Bacteria > Actinomycetota > Actinomycetes > Nanopelagicales > Nanopelagicaceae > Nanopelagicus. The sequence goes on from VGBN01000001.1 coordinate 48,728, forward strand.
TTCATTGCTCTTCTTTCATCCTCTGACAAACCACCCCAAACACCAGCATCCTGTCCGCTCTCAAGTGCCCAAGCCAGACATGGCTCTTTCACAGGACATCTTTCACAAATTTTCTTGGCCTCTTCGATTTGAGCTAAGGCTGGACCTGTATTTCCTACCGGGAAAAAAACCTCTGGATCCTCTTCGCGACAAGCTGCTTCATGTCGCCAATCCATAGGGCAGCAACTCCTTCGATAGGTAGGTATTAAATAATTAAGTCCAAAAATTCAACTACCCTAGTCTCTCCTTAAATCAAATAATAAACAAGGATATTTTGAGAAAAATTTAAAATATTTTAGGAAGATATACCGCACTGCGCTAGATAAATCACCCTTAACCACCAAGGTAACCTGCAGATACCACCTTTAAATGAGCCAAGCTCTTGCAATTGCAGCTCTATCGATGAACTGCTGGCTTAAAGATCACAGTTGGTAGGTAAATAAATCACAATTTTGTTTGCAATTTGTTCATATTGCGCACTGGCAATCAATAGGGGAGAATTAACAGATGAGCCAAACTGCCTATTTCGCAACTGGATGTTTTTGGGGAGCAGAGCGCAGATTTTGGAATTTAGAGGGAGTGCTTCAAACCTCAGTTGGTTATATGGGTGGAAATAAACCAGATCCAACCTACAAAGAGGTCTGCTCAGGTAAGACAAACCATGCTGAAATGGTTGAGGTTATCTTTGATCCACAATTGATAAGTTACAAAAGAGTATTGGCTGAGTTTTGGGTTATGCATGACCCAACCTCACTTAACCAACAAGGCGGAGATATTGGAACTCAGTATCGCTCTGCAATTTTTACCACCTCAGCACAGCAGATGCAGCAAGCAGTTGAGAGTAAAGAGATCTACCAAAGTGAGTTAAGTGAAAATGGCTTAGGTGAGATTGTTACTGAGATTTTGCCAGCATCTGGTGTTACCTACTGGTTAGCTGAGGAGTATCACCAAAGATATTTAGAGAAAAATCCAAATGGTTATGATTGTCACTCTTCAACTGGAATCGCATTTCCAGCTGCAGTGCAGAGCAACAATGGATGAGATAAAGCCAATAAATTCAAGTGGGGAGCCTTACAAGGTTCAAATCGATGAGCAAGAGTTAGCTCGTCGGGTGGATGCACTCTCCTTTGATGTGCTTAGAAAATCTGCAACTGAAACTGCATTCACAGGTGAGTACACAGATACTCAAACAATCGGTGTGTATAAGTGCAAAGCATGTGCTGCTGAATTATTTAGGTCTGAGACTAAGTTTCACTCAGGTTGTGGTTGGCCCTCTTTTTATGCACCAACTGCAGATGATGCAGTTGAATTAATTGAAGATCGCTCACTTTTTCCAAGAATTAGAACTGAGGTTAGATGCTCAGCCTGTGGCTCACATCTAGGCCATGTATTTACTGGCGAGGGGTATGCAGTTCCAACAGATCAAAGATGGTGCATTAACTCAGTTGCATTGGTATTGGAGCCAAAAAAGCCAAGTAATTAAGCAGGAGTAGAAATTATTAGATGGGCTAGGCTTTAACAATGGGCCAAGAGGCAGATCTTGAGAAGTTAGCACTTGAATCAAAGGTGGTCGCAGCAGGTCGGCCTAGTAAGCAACCAGATGGTGCGTTAAATCCACCAATTGCTCTTAATTCAACATTTCATGAGGGCGGCCCAGTTGGCTATGGCAGATATGGAAATGAAACCTGGAGTGCATTAGAGCAGGCGATCTCAATTTTAGAGGGTGGAAAGACTCTGCTTTTTTCATCTGGCATGGCAGCAATTAGCGCTGTTTACTCATTACTACCGGAGGGTGCTGTGGTGGTGGCAGCAAACAATGGGTATCAGGGAACTACGACCTTGTTAAAAAAGTTACATGAGAGTGAAAAGTTAAAGGTTAGATTTGTAAATCTTGCCAATACTGATGAAACCATAGCTGCAATTGCTGGCGCACAATTGCTTTACTTAGAATCTCCAATTAATCCACTGCTTGAGATTGTTGATTTGCCTAAGGTGATTAAGGCTGGCAAGGCTGCTGGTTGCGGTGTCGCGGTTGATAACACATTGGCAACTCCACTTATTCAAAACCCACTAAATCTTGGAGCAGATATTGTGATTCACTCAGTCACAAAGTATCTATCGGGGCATAGTGATTTAATTTTGGGCTCGCTAAGTACAAATGATGCAGCACTTTACGCGCGCTTAGAGCAAGCCCGCAGGTATGGTGGCGCAATTGCCGGCCCATTTGAGGCTTGGATTGCATTACGTGGGCTGAGAACTTTTTCACTTCGTATGGAAAAGTCACAGCAAAATGCGTTGGAGTTAGCTAAACGGCTTTTGGCAGATAAAAGAGTTTCAAAGGTCAGATATCCCGGCCTGCCGACTGATCCGTATCATGGATTGGCAAAAAGCTTTATGAAGGGTTTTGGCGCAATGATCTCATTTGATGTTAATGCCAGTATCGATCAGGTGGATTTGATGTGTGATAGTTCAAAATTGATAACAAATGCCACCTCCTTAGGCGGGGTGGAATCTATTTGGGAGCGCAGGCGCAAATGGGCAACTGAGAGTGTTACCGTGCCAGAGAATTTGATCAGATTTTCGGTAGGAATTGAAAATGTCGATGATTTATGGGCAGATATTGAGTTTGCATTTGCGGCAGCAAAAATTAAATGAGTGATGTCAAGGTTAGATCTGCTCAGACCACCGATCTGCCGGTGATTTTGAAGTACATCCATGATTTAGCTATTTATGAAAAAGCCCCAAATGAGGTAAAGCTCACTGCCAAGGATTTAGAAGAGTCATTGTTTGGTAAAAATCCCCAGGTTTACTGCCTAATCTCAGAGTTGGATGGAAAAGCAACTGGATTTGCAGTTTGGCACTTAAATTACTCAACCTGGCTTGGTCGGCATGGGATATATCTAGAGGATCTATATGTCGATCCCAACTTTCGAGGCCTAGGTCATGGCAAGGCATTACTTCAGAGGTTGGCTCAAATCTGTATTGAGCGGGGATATCAAAGATTGCAGTGGTGGGTATTAGATTGGAATGAAAGTGCCATCGAGTTTTATAGATCAATCGGGGCCGAACCAATGGATCAATGGACCGTTTTTAGAGTATCTGGGAGTTCACTGGAAAAGCTCGCCACCGAAGGAATTAAGTAATTACTTAACTTAAAAGATAGTAGATTTATCCCATGATTAAAGCTTTTAAGCGATTATTTGCACTCCTTGCCGGAGTACTTGTGATTTTTGGCGCAGTCAAAAGCATCTTTAATTGGCTTGCTCGTTCTGAAAATGATGAGTACGAGGTGTGGAGTGATGATGAACGTGAGGATGCTTAAATGAGTAGTGAATATGTTGCTGGAAGTTGCAACATAGGCAAAGGTGAGATTAAGCGCCGTCAAACTATTGCACTAATCGGAGTTTTCTTAATCTTTTTTTCAGCTTCAACGATTTTAGGAACAGATCAGGGTAGATCTGCTCGAATATCAATATTTATACCGGCGATGATTTTTGCGGTTGGATTTATCCAAGCTAGAAAGAAGTTTTGTTTAGCTTATGGGCTGGCTGGAACTTTTAATTTTGGCAAGCTTGGCAGCATTTCAAAGGTTCAAAATGAGGAGGATAAAAAAGCAGATCGTAAAACTGCAATTAATATCCTGATTCAATCTGCGGCACTGGCTAGTGCAATAACCCTACTTTTTTACCTTCTACCCTTATAAATCTTCATAACTTGAAGGCAGTTCGCCAACATTTAAGAACTTTAGATACGCTCCCGTGATTTTTTCTGGCTCACCTGATGCCAACATATTTCCCTTATGCATCCAAATTGCATGATCACATAATTCATTAATTGAAGATAGTGCATGGGAGACAATCAAAATTGTTCGTGCTTCCTCACAAAGCTCTCGCATTCGATTAAATGATTTTTCCTTAAACGCAGCATCACCTGCGGAAAGTGCCTCATCTAATAGCAAGATATCTGGTGTCATGTTCACTGCGACTGCAAAGGCAACTCTGCTATACATACCATTGCTGTAGGTGCGAACTGGCATATCAATAAATCCTTCTGGCAGATCTGCAAATGCAGCAATCGCATCTGTTTGTGCTTCGATCTCAGCCTTGCTCATGCCAGCTGCAAGTCCACCCAAAATAATGTTGTCCCGACCAGATAATGCTTTGTTAAATCCAACTCCTAATGCAAGCAGTGTTGAGATTCGTCCATTGACTGTGATCTTGCCAGAGGTCGGTGGCAAGATCCCTGCAATAGATCGCATCAGCGTTGATTTACCTGCGCCATTTGCACCAACAATGCCAACAACTGAACCATGCGTAATCTCTAGATTTAAATGCTTTACTGCCTCAACCGTTCTAGTTCTTACTCGTTCACCCCGGCTAGCACGCATAATTGCATTTTTTAAAGTCTTTTTAGATTCAACATTGATTTTATAACTAATAGAAAGATCTTCTATTTTGATTGCCAAATCTTTTGACAAGTTAGAGTTAGATACGGACGGCAAAGTCACGCTCCCTTGAGATAAAGAAGTAAGCACCCATTGCAAAGGCAATACCTGCCCAAACTAGACAACCAATTAACTGGGAAAGAGTAGGCATTAAGCCATCAATCCAAATTCTTGAGTTTGCTGAAAGTATTGGACCTAGTGGATTTAGATAAAGCAGCACCCGATAAGAGCCACTTAACATATCAGGCTGCCATAACACAGGTGAGGCGTATAACCAGATTCTCATAATGTAGCTAAGTAGTTTGGTGGTATCTCGGAAGTAAACATTCATAGTTGCAAACAACAAAGATAAACCAAAACTTGTCACTACAAGTAGTAGGAACAAAATTGGCAGCAGTAAATAATTGGCATTAAGTCCAGGTAATGATGTGTCATTTAAAAATAACTTGCCGCCCCAGACAATCAAGATATAAATTGGAATTGTTGGAAAAAATTGGCGAGCTGCACTTATGGCACTAGATAGTGGAAGTAAGGCTCTTGGGAAAGCCTGGTTTAAAATTAAACTTCCACCAGATGTGATAGATGATGCGCCAAGCAAAATAGTATTTTGGGCAAAATAAAAGGTAAACAAGCCAATCAAGATATGAGCTAAGGTGGTAAAGCCTCCACCTTGACCTCTACCACCTTGAATTATGGTGACTAGCAGGTAGTAAATAATTGCCAAAAATAATGGGTTTAAAACCAACCATACTTTGCCAAGTTTTGACTCTAAGTACTCAGCTTTATCTGAAAACTTAGAGAGCTCGGTGGCAAACTCACGTCTTCGCCAAAAATCACGTAGGTATGGCCGAAGCGGTGGCAATTTGGATCGGTGGGGTTCAAAAACTTGGATCTTGTATGGGCCCTCAATCATGAGGGTTATTCTGCCACCTTTGATTTAGAAGTACGGACCAGACTTGCAACTGTAGTAATAAGTAATGTGCCAATAATTACTGATAGCGAAAATTGGGTTGAAATCTCTGGTAGATGTAGACCAAAAATAGTATGAATATCACTGCCATGAAGTGCTTCAAGAAGTAGTTTGATACCAATAAATCCCAGGATGATTGCGAGCCCCTCATTTAGGTAAATTAGTCGACCCATTAACCCACCTAATAAAAAGTAAATTTGTCGCAACCCCATCAGCGCAAATGCATTTGCAGTAAAGACAATATATGGATCTTTAGTTAATCCAAAAATAGCCGGAATTGAATCTAGTGCAAATATTAAATCTGTAAAGGCAATCGCTACTAGGACAATCGTTAAGGGTGAGGCACCTTTGGCTCTAAACCAGGTGATTAATCTTCCCTCTTTCCACTCTTTTTCCTTATCCTCGGTAAAAATTTTATAAGCTGTAAAAATTAAGAATGCACCAAATATGTAAAAGACCCAGGAGTAGCGAGATATCACAGCTGAGCCGAGCAAGATAAAGATTCCTCGCAAGACCAAGGCCATAACAATTCCTGCCAACAAAACTAGTTGCTGCCTTTGCTTGCTGATTTGAAATCTTGCCAATATTAAAATAAAGATAAATAGGTTATCTACTGATAATGAGTACTCAGTAATCCACCCTGCAAAAAACTCTCCCCGCGCTTGGGTAGTGCTCCATTGGCCCAGTGAGATTCCAAAAATAATTGCAGCGCTAACATAAAAAATAGTCCAGGCAGAGGCCTCACGCATAGTAGTTTCTTTATTACGTCTTATGATGGCAAGTGATAAATCAAAGGCCAGCACTGCTAACAAACCAATTATCGTTATCTCCCAGACGGTTGAGCTCATTTACTTAAACACCTTTCCAGGATTTAAAATATTATTTGGATCTAAACTCTCTTTGATTGAGCGCATAACCTGTACCGCAGGAGCGCCAGTCTCTGAGATCAAAGCCTCTATTTTGCCTGATCCTATGCCATGTTCACCGGTACAGGTTCCTCCCATACCAATCATTTTCATTGTTATCTCATGGGTAATATGTCGAACATCCTCTAACTCTTGCGGTTTGGCTGGATCGGTAACTATAAAACAATGAAAATTTGCATCTGCAACATGGCCAAGAATTGAAAATGGATATGGATGTTTACTTAATATCTGCTCTGCAACAGTGACCGCCTCAGCAAGCTTTGATAGTGGAACTGCAGCATCTGTACTTACTGCTCGCTTTCCCGGATTTGCAGCGATGCCAGCCCAATATGCATTGTGTCTAGCTTGCCATAATTTTCGTCTAGCACCCTCATCAGATGTCCACTCAAACTCAGAGCCACCAAACTCCTCCACAATCTCCTTCACCGAGGCAGCATCCTCTGCCACACCTTGCGGTGAACCATGAAACTCAAAAAACAATGTTGGAACCTCAGAGAGGTTTAATCCATCATGAGCATTAACATTTTTAATGCACTTTGCATCTAAAAATTCACATCGTGCAATTGAGATTCCAGATCTAACTATTGCAGTTGCGGCGGTAACACCATCATCAAGTGAGTTAAATCTAACTATCGCTGCTGCCATCTTCTCTGGTATTCCAAAAACTCGCAGCGTTAATTCAGTTATTACACCCAGTGTTCCCTCTGAGCCAACCAACAACCTGGTTAGATCATAACCAGCAGATAATTTCCTAGTTTCTCGACCAGTTTTAATAACTGTGCCATCAGCTAACACTGCAGTGAGCGCTAAAACATTGTCGCGCATTGATCCATAGCGAACTGTGGTAGTGCCAGCAGCACCAGTTGCGGCCATTCCACCTAAGGTGGCATCTGCTCCTGGATCTACCGAGAAAAACAATCCTGAACTAGCTAACCGCTCATTTAAGGCCATTCGATGAACCCCTGGCTGCACACGAACCAGCAGATCATCTCCTCTGATCTCAAGCACCTTATTCATCCCGGTTAGATCTAGTGAGATACCACCAAATAATGGCAACACATGACCTTCCAATGATGATCCAGCACCAAATGCCACAACAGGAATCTTTTCAGCATTGCAATAAGCCAAAACTTTTGAAACCTCTTCAGTGCTTTGTGGCATGACAACCGCTGATGGTCGCACTGGTGGGATTGCAGATTCATCTCTACCGTGTTGATCTAAAATAGTTTCATTGGTTGAAACCTGACCAGTCACTAAACTTTTTAAGTGAGTTATTTGTACATCGGTAAGATCAACACGCTTATTTATCATGCGTAGATAATACCTGTATCAAATAAGTAAGTACTAAATAAATCTGATTAAATGCAGATTAAAATACTGTTATTAACAAATTTCTGTGAATTTACGCATGAAATTAACCTAGTTGCTTAAAGCTTTAACTCTGATAAACTTAGCCAGCAACACAACGTTTGACTAGGAGAGTGTCCGCCAAACTTCGGTCTATTTAGACCCTTTGACAGTACAAAAGCGCATGAAAACACAAACGCACCACAACCAAACCTTTCGTTCAGTTCCAGTGCATTCAAAACCTCTGGATTCATCTCGCCTTGAAAAATTATTTCAACAACAAATAGATTTATATAAATCAAATCTGAAAAGCTCTAGCTCTGAGTACTTAAGTGCACTCAAAAGTATCCCACTTGGAGCTCACTCAACCTTCCAATCATTTGATCCATATCCAATCTCGATTAAGTCGGCCAAAGGTGCCTGGATGGTGGATGTGGATGGGCGAAAGGTGCTTGATCTTTCCATGGGCTTTGGCTCGATGTTGGTTGGCCACTTAAACCCTGAGGTGATCGCCGAACTAAAGAGCACATTAGATGTTGGCACCTTATACACCGCACCATCTCCTGACTCTCGAGATGCTGCTGAGCGATTGTGCCGTCGATTTGGAATTGATCAGATCAGATTTACCAACTCAGGTACTGAATCAACTATGTATGCCGTAAGAACTGCCCGCGCCTATACCGGTAAAGAGGGCGTAGTAAAGGTTGAAGGTGGCTACCACGGAAGTGGGGACGCACTTTTGGTTTCAACAAAACCACCACTTGATAAAGCAGGTCCAGCAAATGAGCCGATTCCAGTAATTGGTAATGCCGCAGTTCCAGGATTGTCATTTGTGGTTCCTTACAATGATGCACAAGCACTTGAAAATGTATTTCAAAAACATGCAGACAAAATTGCCTGTTTCATAGTTGAGCCTGTTTTAGAAAACGTGGGAATTATTTTGCCGGATGAAGGTTACCTAGAGTCTGTTAGAGCTTTGTGTGATGAATACAAGATTGTTTTAATTTTTGATGAGGTTAAAACTGGTTTAACAGCAGGTCCACAAGGAGCTTCCCAGCGACTTGGTGTGATTCCAGATTTAATCTGTCTGGCAAAATCAATTGGTGGCGGAATTCCACTTGCCGCATTTGGTGGCAAGAGTGAGTTTATGAGGCCAGTAACTGATGGTCGCATGCCACACCTTGGTACATTTAATGGACATATTTTGGCTATGGCAGCAGTTAGAGCAGTAGACAAACTTTGCACACCAGCAGCACTTGAAAAAGCCGAGTCTTTAAATATTCAAGCATTAACTAGGATTCGAGAAATCATCGACGAGTATGAGTTACCAGCACATACTGTTGGATTTGGTGTTAAAGGGTGTATCACCTGGTCTGATCAGCCAGTAAGAAATTATCGAGATTACAAAGCTACAGATTTCCAGGTAGCTGAGCTCTCATTTATCTGGTCGCTAAACCATGGAATTATGACCCCACCAGGCTTAGATGAGCAGTGGTTAATCTCCTTGGCACATGATCAAGCTGATATTGATTTTATGGTTAATGACTTTAAGGAGTTTGCAAAAACTTTGCGCGGCTAATTTAGGTATTTTGTGGGAAACCTAAATTAATTCCACCATGGCTTGGATCTAACCAACGACTAGTAACTACCTTGCCCCGGGTAAAGAAGTGAACCCCTTCAGTTCCATGTGCGTGGGAGTCCCCAAACAATGAGTTCTTCCACCCACCAAATGAGAAGTAGGCCATTGGCACTGGAATTGGCACATTTATACCAACCATTCCAACCTCAACCTCATTTTGGAATCGTCTGGCAGCGCCACCATCATTGGTAAAGATTGCTGTGCCATTTCCATATTGATGATCATTAACTAACTTCAACGCCTCGTCATAACTTTTCACTCTGATAACACTAAGTACTGGTCCAAATATCTCCTCTTGGTAGATGCTCATATTTGGTTTGACCTGATCAAACAGGGTAGGTCCTAGCCAAAACCCTTCGCCATCAACCTCAACCTTTCTGCCATCAAAAACAATCTTGGCACCCTCTTTTTCACCAGCAGCGATATAAGAGGCAACCTTGTCACGATGCACCTTGGTAACAAGTGGGCCCATATCAGCACCCTTTGTGCCATCACCAGTTTTTATCTTAGTTGCCCGCTGAGTTATCTTCTCAATTAATTTATCTGCAATTGGCTCTACCGCCACAATTGCTGAGATCGCCATACATCTTTCACCAGCTGAGCCAAAGCCAGCATTGATTGCTGCATCTGCTGCCAGTTCTAAATCAGCATCTGGCAGAACAATCATGTGATTTTTTGCCCCACCTAATGCCTGCACTCGCTTTCCTGCTTTTGTGCCAGTCTCATACACATACTTAGCAATTGGAGTTGAGCCAACAAATGAAACAGATTTAATTCCAGGATGAGTTAGCAGAGCATCAACTGCGACTTTATCGCCATGAACTATGTTAAAGACACCCTCTGGTAATCCTGCCTCTTTAAGCAACTGCGCTACAAACATAATTGCACTTGGATCTTTTTCACTTGGTTTAACTATTACTGTGTTGCCACATGCAATTGCAATTGGGAAAAACCACATTGGCACCATGGCTGGAAAGTTAAATGGCGAGATAACCGCTACTGGCCCTAAAGGTTGTCTAATTGAGTAGACATCTACACCAGTTGAAACCTCTTCAGAAAAACCGCCTTTAAGAAGGTGGGGGATACCGCAAGCAAACTCAACTACTTCAAGTCCTCGAGTAACCTCACCAAAAGCGTCACTTAAAACCTTGCCATGCTCTTTGGTTATTAATGCCGCTAACTTCTCTTTATTTTGATTTACTAATTCACGAAATGAAAAAAGTACCTGAGTTCGTTTGGTTAAAGAGCTATGTCGCCAACTTTCAAAAGCTTTGGTAGCCACATCTACTGCGGTATCAATGGTGGCACTTGTTGCAAAATTTACTTTGGCACTTACTTGACCAGTAGCTGGGTTATATACATCACCTGTGCGCTCTGATTTCTCAGTAGAAAGTTGGTTATTAATCCAATGTGAAATAGTTTCCATAACGCAAACCCTACCTTAAAGGTTTTACCGTAATGAAATTACCCCTTCCTACCAAAAAACCTTAAGAAGTGATTAGATTGGGGCATCAGATTTGACCAGCAAATTAGGGAGCCAAGTGAGTACCCCAGAGAGTAACCCAGAAAAGGCGGCAAAGGTTTTTGCCGATGATCGTGCACATGTTTTCCACTCTTGGTCAGCACAGGGGCAGATCTCACCTATGACAGTTGCCGGCGGCGCCGGTTCATACTTTTGGGATTTTAATGGCAAGAAGTACTTGGATTTTTCATGTCAATTAGTTTTTACAAATATTGGTCATCAACATCCAAAGGTAATTGCAGCGATAAAAGAGCAAGCTGATGTGCTTGCAACTGTGGCACCACAGCATGCTAATGAAGCTAGAAATGAGGCAGCAAAGCGAATTACCGAGGTAGCAGGAAGTAGTTTCAAAAAAGTTTTCTTCACAAATGGTGGCGCAGATGGAGTTGAAAATGCGATCAGAATGGCAAGACTTCACACAAATAAGCACAAAGTCTTATCTACCTATCGCTCCTATCATGGCAATACTGGCTCTGCTATTAATGCAACTGGTGATCCAAGAAGATTTCCAAACGAGTTTGGTTATGGACATGTACATTTTTGGGGCCCATATCTTTATCGCACTGCATTTTGGGCCAGTACTCAGGAAGAGGAGTGTCAGCGAGCACTTGAGCATTTAGAGCAAACAATTATTTTTGAAGGTCCTAAGACAATTGCCGCAATATTAATTGAATCAGTACCTGGTACAGCTGGGGTGCTGGTGCCACCTGCTGGTTACTTAGATGGTATACGGACACTTTGCGACAAGTATGAAATTCTATGGATTGCCGATGAGGTTATGTCAGGCTTTGGTAGAACTGGAAAGTGGTTTGGTTTTCAGCACTCCAAATCAATCCCAGATTTAATCGTCTTTGCAAAAGGTGTTACCTCAGGATATGTGCCACTTGGTGGGGTAATAATTCCTGAAAAAATTGCTAAAACCTTTGATGAGCGAGTATTTCCAGGTGGACTTACCTATTCAGGTCATCCACTTGCCTGCGCAACTGCGGTTGCAACTATTGATGTAATGAAGAGTGAGAAGATGGTAGAAAATGCGGCCAGCATTGGCGAAAAAATACTTGGCCCGGGCTTAAATGAGTTAGCTAAAAAACACCAAGTAATTGGTGATATCAGAGGCACTGGTGTTTTCTGGGGCGTAGATATGGTCACCGATAGAAAGAGTCGTGAACCACTTGCACCATATGGTGCATCTAGTCCAAAGATGAATGAGATTGTGGCAACCTGTAAGAAAAATGGTTTGATGCCATTTAATAACTTTAATCGTATTCACATGGTGCCACCTTGCAATATCTCTGAAAGTGATACCAAGTTAGGCTTAGAGTTACTCTCTAAATCACTTACTGAGGTTGGTCTCTAACATTAAGTAGGTTCATCCCTACTAATCCACAGTTTTAATTAGGCAATCCGCTAGGAATTTTTTGTTTCTCTATAGTTTCCAAACACAAACTTTTGGAGCTATATGAATCTAACAACGCAGATTATTAGAGCGAATCTATATTTAAAATCTAAGGCTAAAGCTTTTATTAAAACAGATAGCCGGGGCGATGTCCCAGGCTGGGTATTGGTAGTACTTATGACCACCGCCTTGGTTACTGGCATATGGTCAATCGCAGCGCCCAAATTAACCACAATCTTGCGCAACTCATTGGATGCAATGGGCGGTATCAGGTAGTTGCGCAAGCTATTACTTGCCCAGCACCGCGGATCAGTTGAATCACTCCTAACCATACTGCCACAGGTATTTGTATTTTTAGTGATGTTTCAACTGATCTTTATGCAGTTTAATGTTATGCGTTCAACTAGTTTGAATCAGGGAGAGTTAGCAACCACAGCAATTACTGGATCATCGGCCAACTACCAGCGCTACCCACTTATTGGAGGTGGTGCAGTATTACTGCTTGAAGATGAGCAGGAGGTAAAGAAGTTTATTGATTTTGGCAATCTAGCCAGAAAGAAAACAGTAGCAATTGCAGTAGATGAAGATGCAAGTAATTAGGTTATTAAAAAAGTCAGATCCAGGCTCTGCTGTGGCAGAGTTTGTAATCTTTACCTTGCCATTTTTCACAGCATTTTTGATTTTAATAACTGCTATCTCTAATAAATCCTTGGCAATCTCAGAGAGTCAAAACTTAGCTAGGCAGACGGTGCGAGCTTTTGTTACCAGCCCCAGTGAGAGCCTTGCACAGGTAAGGGCGTATCAGGTACTAGAAATTTATAAATCAAAAAGAACATCAACTAGTAATCAGATAAGAGATATCAAGTTAAAGATCTCCTGTAGCAACTATCCATGTTTTACCCCCGGAAATATGATCACCGCCACCATAACAATTGGTAACTCGCAACAATCATCCGCCAGTGAGTACATAGATCTATGGCGATAATTAAGTTTATAACTGGCAAAAGTCGTGGATCTTTGATCCCACTTTCTTTTGGTTTTTTTCTTATGGCTATGACACTTACCTTTATCTCAGTAAATATCGCCTCTGCCTACTCTGTAAAAAAACAGTTAACTAACATTGCCGAAGCTGCGATAAACAAATCAGCACAATCCATAAACTCACTTGCTTATTACGCACAGGTTAATAGATTTAATAAAGATAAACGGGTACCAATAGATTGCCTAGCTGCCCAACTGAAGTTTTATGCATTAATTAATCAGGTGCGGTTATATGATAAGCAAATCAAGGTTGATCAATTTACTTGTGAACTTTATGAAGTATCAGCGCAAGTTTCAATAAGCGGTGAAATGCCAATTCAGATACCGTTTGTGGATTCAATTTTGACAAATGGATTAGTAATCTCCACCCAAGTTGGCTCAAGTTCGGTATACATCCCCAATTAGATTACCCTTAACCCATGGCCGCCCGTGATTATCAAGATGAGATCAACAAGATTGATCTAACCCTTAAATCAATTGAGCAGGTTTTAAACCTTCCTAAATTAATTGATAGCGCTGCTGAATTAGAAAAGCAGGCGAGCGTGCCAAATCTTTGGGATGATCCGCAGGCTGCCCAAGTAATCACCAGCAAGTTATCTAGGGTGCAATCAACCATTAACAAAATTAACTCAATTCGCACTCGGTTAAATGATCTGCCAGTGATGATTGAGCTCTCAGCAGGTGAGGCTGACAAAGCCTCTGCATTTAAAGAGGTTGATAAGGAGTTAGATGAGTTAACTCAAGTGATTAATGAGCTTGAGGTGCAGACCTTGTTAAGTGGTGAGTATGACGAACGTGATGCGTTGATGACTATTCGATCGGAAGCAGGTGGTGTAGAGGCAGCTGATTGGGCACAGATGCTAATGCGGATGTACCTGCGATTTTGTGAACGTCATAATTACAGAATAGATGTGTTAGAGACCTCTTATGCAGAGGAGGCAGGAATTAAATCAACCACCTTTCGCATTTCTGCCCCATATGCATATGGCAGGCTCTCGGTGGAACAAGGTACGCATCGATTAGTTCGGATCTCACCATTTGATTCTCAATCAAGACGTCACACCTCATTTGCCGGTGTTGAGGTTGTGCCAGTTGTTGAACAAAGTGATCATATTGAGATTGAGGAGAAGGATTTAAGAGTAGATGTTTATCGCTCCTCCGGCCCGGGCGGTCAAGGTGTTAATACCACTGACTCTGCCGTGCGCATTACCCACACACCATCTGGCATTGTGGTTTCCTGCCAAAATGAGAGATCCCAAATTCAAAATCGAGCAACTGCCATGGCAGTTTTACAATCTAAATTATTAGAAAGACGTCGACTTGAAGAACGGGCCAAACTTGATGCACTAAAGGGTGATAACTCTGGCTCCTGGGGAAATCAAATGCGATCTTATGTACTTGCTCCCTATCAAATGGTTAAAGATTTGCGGACTAATTTTGAAGTTGGAAATCCATCTGCAGTATTAGATGGAGATTTAGATGGATTTATCGAAGCTGGTATCAAATGGCGCAAGGGGCGCGAGTAATCTCACAGGCAAGCGTAGATTCTCAGTTTTATATTGCAAAAATCAGCATTAAATCACCGATTAACCGCACTTGCTTATCTAAACTAGCACTAGTTGATCGACGCACTCACCATAAGGGGTTTTGATTTTGATTCGGTTTGAAAATGTCACCAAGCTTTATCCGAAACAAGATAAAGCCGCACTCGAAGGCGTTAATTTAGAGATTAGCAAGGGTGAGTTTGTATTTTTAGTTGGATTATCAGGCTCTGGAAAATCGACCTTTTTAAGATTAGTACTTCGCGAGGAGCGTCCAACCTCTGGGGTAATTCATGTTGCAGGTAAAGATTTAAATAATCTGGCAAATCATAAGGTGCCAGAGTTGCGCAGGCAGGTTGGAACAGTTTTCCAAGATTTTAGATTGCTACCAAATAAAACAGTTTCAGAGAATGTGGCCTTTACCTTGCATGTGCTGGGGTACTCAAAAAAGCAGATCAGTCGAGATGTGCCTGAGGTGTTAGAGCTAGTGGGTCTGGAAGAAAAGGGTGATCGCAAACCAAGTGAGTTATCGGGCGGTGAACAGCAACGTGTGGCAATTGCAAGAGCTTATGTATCTCGGCCAACAATTTTGATCGCCGATGAGCCAACTGGAAATTTAGATCCAGCTACCTCAGTTGGCATTATGAAGTTGCTTGATCGGATTAATAGAGATGGCACGACAGTAGTAATGGCAACACATGATGCTGGAATTGTGGATCAGATGCGCAAACGAGTAATTGAGTTAGAAGGTGGCCATGTAATCCGCGATCAGGCCCGTGGTGTTTATGGCTATACCGGTTAAATTGATGATGAAAAAGATAGGGTTAGAAAATGCGCGCTAAGTTTGTAATGAGTGAGGTTGGTATAGGCCTGCGCCGAAACCTAACCATGACCTTTGCAGTGATAATTACCGTTGCAATTTCACTATCTCTACTTGGCATTGGCTTACTTGCAAACTCGCAGGTGCGGGTAATGAAGGATTACTGGTATGACAAGATTGAGGTTTCAATATTTCTCTGTGGCTCTCTATCTGAGGGACAATCATGTGCCAATGGTGTGATTACCCAGGAACAAAAGATTGGAATTCAACGAGATCTGCAAGCACTTCCAGTTGTGCAAGAGGTTTACTATGAGTCACAAACTGAGGCTTTTAAAAGATTTCAGGAGAGATTTGAAGGCTCAGCTATTGCGCAAAATGTCACTGCAGATCAATTACCTGAATCATTTAGGGTAAAGCTCAAAGACCCAACTAAGTTTGCAGTAATTGAAAGTGCCTTTGCCGGCCGACCAGGTGTAGATATTGTGCAAGATCAGCGGGCGATTTTGGAGAAATTTTTTAGATTACTAGGTGTATTGCGTAATGGTGCGATTGCAATTGGCGCTGCCTCAGTGTTAACCGCTGCCTTACTGATTAGCAACACCTTACGAATTGCTGCCTTTAATAGAAGACGTGAGACTGGGGTGATGAAATTAGTTGGCGCATCTAGTTTTTCAATCCAACTCCCATTTTTATTAGAGGGAATCTTCGCTGCCCTCTTTGGCTGGCTGGTTTCAACTGGGGTGCTATCTGGCTTTAAAGCGGTGGTGGATGCAAAGGTGGCACCACTTTTAACCTTTACTCAGTTTTTCACCTGGCGTGATGTTTGGGTAGCAAGTGCTTGGCTACTTCTAACTGGATTGTTTGTCTCCGGGTTAGCTTCAGTGCTTACCTTGCGTAAATACCTAAAGGTGTAATCACCTCCGCACAACTTAAAGATTGGGGGTTGCTTGTGGTTAAAGAGTTAGGCAAGAAGGTAATTGCCCAAAATAAGAGCGCCCGTCATGATTACTTTATTGAAGAGATCTTTGAGTGTGGTTTAGTGCTAACTGGCACTGAGGTTAAATCATTAAGAGCAGGCCGTGCCTCCTTAACTGATGGTTATGCCATGGCAAAGGATGGTGAGATTTGGGTTAGTGGTATCCATATCCCTGAGTACAACCAGGGCTCTTGGACAAACCATCCACCACGAAGGGATCGCAAATTACTTCTTCACAGAAGAGAGATTGCCCAAATATCAGGTGTAATTAAACAGGGTGGATTAACCCTTATCCCGCTCTCACTTTACTTTAAAGATGGTAAAGCAAAGGTTGAAATTGCTGTTGCAAAGGGCAAGAAAGCACATGACAAGCGAAATACATTGATGCAGCAACAGATGACCCGCGAGGTTAACCGAGAGTTATCCAGGCGAAACTCAGGTAAATCAAGTAGCTCAAACCGTAAAAAATCTGATGAAGATTACGATTAGTAACCAAATTACCAGTATTTAAAAATAGGTTGTAAAATAACCCCTTCACACAACTAAATATTGAAAGGTAATTCGCTTTAATCTTGGGGGTGAACGGTCTCGACTTTAGTCGTTACTTCAAGGCAAGCGGGCCGAGGAAGCCGTGATGATCTCGTTAACCACAAAAACATGGCAAACTATAAGCGCAAGTAAAACTGCCGCTGATTATCAACTAGCTGCCTAAGCTAGCTCTGTTATCCGTTACCCGAAGTTTGTTCTCGCCTTCGGATCTAACGTCGCCAGGGAACTTACCTGCTAATCGTGTTACGGAGGTTAGCGGGGACAATTATCTGTAACTGAGTCCGCAAACTACTTGTGCATGTGAGAGTTTGGACTGAGAACGCGTTAATTGCACTACGCCCGTAGAAACTTTGAATTAGTGCTAGAGGACCCGGGTTCGATTCCCGGCACCTCCACCATTTATAACTTTGGAATTACCCTAATGATTCGATAGATGGCAATTACTGCAGTTATTACGCCAAAGCTGCCAATAACTCTTGCCCCTAGCGAGTCCACATTTATCATTAAAAAAACTCCAATAAAAATTGCAATCGCAGCAATTAAAAATGCCAAAATCTTTATCACCGCAAGTGGCAAAAGCCGTTGCGGTAAAAAGGTAAGCGCCAATGAGATAGGTCCACCCAAGGCAGTTAGCGCAACAATCAGACTTGCTAGCAGGGCTAGGGATTCCAAAAGTTTATTTACCCAGATCCTTCAGTATTACCAGCATCAGCAGCTGTCACATCATTTATCTGATACTTCTTTATAGCTTTCTTCACCTTACGTTTGCTGATTAATCCCTCTTTTTCTAATTGGGAGAGGGCGGCAATAGTTATTGACTCAGCATCGACTTTAAAGTGGCGACGAAGTGCACCTCTTGTATCTGATAGACCAAAGCCATCTGTGCCAAGAGAGTAGAAAGGTTGTTTAACCCAAGGTGAGATTTGATCCTGTACCGATCTCATAAAATCACTCACCGCAATTACTGGTCCCTTTTCCCGCTTTAACTTCTTAGTTACATAAGCTGTGATCTTCTTATCTGGGTTTAACAAATTGTGTCGATCAACTGCCAGCCCATCTCGGCGCAACTCATTCCAAGAGGTAACAGAGTAGATAGTTGCTGCCACCTTAAAATCATCATTTAGAAGTTTTTGTGCCTTAAGCGCCCAATTAACACCTACGCCAGAGGCCAGGATCGCTACCTTTTTATTGCGCCACCTAATTGGTTTTTTAAGAAGATACATACCTTTTAGTAACCCATCTACATCTAATTTTTCAGGCTCTGCTGGCTGTTGGTATGGCTCGTTATAAACAGTTAGGTAGTAGTAGATATTTTCACTATTTTCCCCATACATTCTTCTTAAACCATCTTTAACAATATGGCCCAGCTCATAACCAAATGCTGGGTCATAGGAAATTACCGCAGGGTTTGTCGATGCCAGCAACAATGAGTGACCATCTTGGTGTTGCAAACCCTCACCATTTAATGTGGTCCGACCAGCAGTTGCGCCAAGTACAAATCCTCGGGCAAGTTGATCACTAGCTGCCCAAAATGAGTCACCAGTTCGTTGGAAACCAAACATTGAGTAGAAGATATAAATTGGAATCATTGGTTCATCATGGGTTGAGTAAGAAGAGCCAACTGCGGTAAATGAGGCAACAGAGCCAGCCTCATTAATTCCCTCATGCAAGATCACACCCTCTTTTGACTCTTTGTAGGAGAGCATTAACTCCCGATCAACTGAGGTGTAACTCTGACCATGTGGTGAGTAGATCTTTAAGGTTGGAAATAATGAATCCATACCAAAGGTTCTTGCCTCATCTGGAATGATCGGCACAAATCGCTTACCAATATTTGGATCTTTAATTAAGTCTTTAAGTAATCTAACAAATGCCATAGTGGTGGCAACCTCCTGGGTGCCAGAGCCACGTTTTACCGATTCATAACTTTCATCCTTTGGTTGCAGCAAGGGCTTTGAAACACTTCTTCTTGCTGGTAAGAAACCACCTAACTCTTTGCGACGAGCCATCATGTATTGATACTCAGGAGATTCAATGCCAGGGTGGCAATAAGGAGGCAACTTGGCATCTAACTCTTCATCCTTTAACGGGATAAACAATCGATCTCTGAATACCTTTAAATCATCCAAGGTCATCTTCTTCATCTGATGAGTTGAGTTTCTTGCCTCAAAGTGTGAGCCCAAGGTCCAACCCTTAATAGTTTTAGCCAAAATTACAGTTGGCCGGCCATTATGTTCACTAGCTGCTTTATATGCGGCATATAGTTTTTGATAATCATGGCCGCCACGTTTTAAGTTCCAAATATCATCATCACTCCATGAGGCAACCATGGCCGCAGTTCTTGGATCTCTGCCAAAGAAGTTCTCTCTAACAAATGCACCATTTTCAGATTTAAAGGTTTGGAAATCCCCATCTGGAGTTTTATTCATTAAATCAACTAATGCACCCTCACGATCTGCTGCCAGCAGCGGATCCCACTCACGTCCCCAAACCACTTTAATCACATTCCAACCAGCACCACCAAAGATTGACTCCAGCTCTTGAATGATCTTGCCATTACCGCGAACTGGGCCATCTAATCTTTGTAAATTACAGTTGATAACAAAGGTTAAGTTATCCAATCCCTCCCGGGCAGCAAGTGAGATAGCACTTAGGGTCTCTGGCTCATCAATCTCACCATCTCCTAAAAATGCCCAGACATTTTGATCACTTGTGTCCTTAAAACCGCGGGCAGCTAAGTAGCGATTAAATCTTGCTTGATAAATCGCATTAATTGGGCCAAGTCCCATTGAGACAGTTGGGAACTGCCAAAACTCTGGCATAAGTCTTGGATGTGGATAGGAAGATAAGCCACCACCTGAATGTGACAACTCTTGGCGGAAGCCATCTAATTGTTTTTGGGTAAGACGACCTTCCATAAAAGCTCTGGCATACATACCAGGGGAGGCGTGTCCTTGGAAAAATATCTGATCGCCACCACCTGGATGATCTTTGCCGCGGAAGAAGTGATTAAATCCAACCTCATATAAAGAGGCACTTGATGCATAAGTTGAAATATGTCCACCAACACCAACACCAGGTCGTTGGGCTCGGTGCACCATCACCGCTGCATTCCATCTGATAAAGGCACGAATTCTTCTCTCTAGGTACTCATCACCTGGAAAGGTTGGCTCTAATGCTGGTGGAATTGTGTTTATGTAATCGGTAGTGCGAAGACCTGAGACACCAACATTTTTTTCATTTGCTCTTTGCAGCAATGAAAGCATTAAGTAACGAGCTCTAACCGGTCCGGCATTTTTTAACACCGCATCAAAGGATTGGCGCCACTCAGAACTCTCAGTTGGGTCGGTATCAACTAGCTGGTCCACCAGGTGGTCTGGGGCCTTAAAGTTTTCGCTCACGGGCTTATTCTCTCTCCCGAAGGGGGGTTTGGTCATATTTATGCCAGCGGTAAGGGGTGATCTGGCTTAATTTTTGATGAAATGGCAATTACAAGTTGCACCTTAAGCCAAAGTTGGGTGGACTACTCCTAATGAAATCAGCCCAGGCACCTGTTGCCACCGTTGAACGGCTTGGCATAAAACCAGATCAACTGCTTCTTGAGGTTGGTTTTGATCAATCAGATTGTGATCAATCATTACGTGATGCCATAACTACAAAAACTGGTAATCAGTTTTTAGATGCCTCCTCACAAGAGGTGGTAGATGCAGTAATTCTTTGGTGGCGTGATGGTGATGGAGATTTAGTTGATGAGTTAGTAGATGCCCTTACCTATCTGACTGAGGATGGCCCAATCTGGCTTTTCACCCCAAAGGTTGGAAGAGCTGGTTATGTTGAGCCAAGCGATATTCAAGATTCAGCTCCAACTGCTGGCATGTCTCAAACAACCTCATTTCCAGTATGTGCAGATTGGAGTGCAACTAGATTAGTTGCACGAAGTGCAGGCAATAACAAAAAGAAGAGTAAGTAACCCCCAACTAGGTAATAAGGAGTAGAAAATGAGTTTATCAATGGGATCTGCCGCCCCGGATTTTGAATTAATAAATCAACATGGTGAGAAGATCTCACTTTCATCCTATCGGGGCAAGAAAAATGTGGTAGTGATTTTTTATCCATTTGCATTCTCAGGTATTTGTACTGGTGAACTATGTGCACTGCGTGATGACTTATCAGCTTTTCAAAATGATAATGTTGAGTTGATCGCAATCTCATGTGATCCTATGTTTGCAAATAAGGTATTTGCTGAGCAAGAAGGTTATAAGTTCCAAGTTCTCTCTGATTTTTGGCCTCATGGCGCAGTCTCAAAGGCTTATGGCACATTTGAAGAGAGCAGAGGATGTGCCAAACGTGGCACATTTGTTATTGGGAAAGATGGCAACTTAAAGTGGCAGATTGTTAATGGCTTAGGTGAAGCAAGAAGTATTACTGATTACAAAGCAGCGTTATCAGCCTTATAACCAACACTGATTGGGAGTAATACTGATCTACTAGTAATATTCCCACTCTCACCGGGTGGTTAGCTCAGTGGTAGAGCGCCTCGTTTACACCGAGGATGTCGGGGGTTCGAAACCCTCACCGCCCAC
>VGBN01000002.1 GCA_016870455.1 Actinomycetota bacterium
TAGATGAAAAGGGTCGATTGATCTTGCCCGCCAGATTTAGAGATGAGTTAGCAGAGGGTCTGGTCATCACTAAGGGACAAGAGCGTTGTCTTTATGTATTTACCGCAGCTGAGTTCTCATTAATAACTGAAAGATTGCGGCAAGCACCAGTTACCCAGAAAAACTCCCGTGATTATTTAAGAGTGATGTTTGCTGGCGCTCATGATGAGGTGCCAGATAATCAGGGTCGAGTAACAATTCCAGCTGGACTTAGAACATATGCATCCTTAGAAAAAAATTGTGTGGTAATCGGTGCAAATACCCGGCTTGAAATTTGGGATGCAACTGCCTGGAGCAAGTATTTAACTGATCGAGAGAAAACCTTTGCTGATGTTTCAGAGGAGGTATTACCTGGATTGTTTTAAATCCAATCAAATATCTATTTAGGCCACCGCCACTTAAAAATATTCGCGGCGCCACTTCCCCGGTGCCGCGCGTTGTTAAAGAAGATCCGTCAAGTGGCGGTGACCTAAGTAGATAAGTGAGCAGTTAAGTACGGATGTACAAAAAAGATAAAGAAAGTGAAAGCGGGGAAGGAGAAAAAAATGAGTGCAGATGTAGCGCACATACCAGTGGCACTAGATCAATGCCTTGATTTGTTATCACCCTCGCTAATTAATAAACCAAAACCTTATTTAATCGATGCCACCTTGGGGTTGGCAGGCCATGCCAAGGCAGCCCTAGAGCGGTTTGAAAATTTGCATCTGATTGGAATAGATCAAGATAGCTCAGCCCTAAAAATTGCCCAAGAAAATCTAGCTAAGTATTCCAACCAGATTACATTGCTGCACACCACCTTTGATCAGATTGAGCTAGCCCTTGTCCAGGCCTCAGTTTCTAAAGTTGATGGCATTTTGTTTGATCTTGGAGTCTCATCTATGCAACTTGATCAAATTGATCGTGGTTTTGCTTACTCCCAAGAGGCTCCACTAGATATGCGGATGAATCAAAGTGCACCACTAACGGCGGCCAAAGTGGTTAATACCTACTCACATGGCGCGTTAGCCAAGATTATTCAAAATTATGGTGAAGAAAGATTTGCTAGCAAAATTGCCGAAAACATTGTAAAAGCAAGATCAAAAGGAGAGTTAAAAACCACCAAGGAGTTAGCGCAGATAGTCAAAGACTCAATCCCGGCACCAGCTAGGAGAAGTGGTGGCAATCCAGCCAAACGAACCTTTCAGGCAATACGGATTGAGGTAAATCAGGAGTTGGCAATCCTGGAGCGTGCAATCCCGGCAGCACTTAATGCCTTAGCCCCTAATGGCCGTCTGGTGGTGATGAGTTACCAATCACTTGAGGATCGCATCGTTAAACAATTTTTTACTCAAGCGACAAAATCAATGACCCCGCAAGCTCTACCGGTAGAACTACCTAATTCAGCGCCAGCTTACCGATTGTTGTTTAGCGGCAGCGCAGTTGCAGATGCCTCTGAGCAAGAGAGCAATCCGCGCTCGCAATCAATGCGGTTACGAGCTATTGAACGGTTGGGTGAGTAATGGCGATTTTTGATTTAGCTCCAGCCTTTAGAAACTCGCGAGAGTTGGTGCGAACTCAAACAAATAAAGCGGTACTAAGACTTGTGCCGGAGGCAAAAACTGGCCAAGTAGCGGGAAGTAAAAGCTTTGCTACATTTTTAACAGCAATTTTTATTGCCAGTTTAATTGGTTTACTAATGATTAATACCTTACTGGCTCGAGATGCATTTTTACTTGGGCAGCTAAAACAGGAGGCACAAATACTCACCGACCAACGTGAGGCAATCTTGCAAGAACTTGCAGCTAAATCCTCCCCAGATAGGTTGGCTGAACAGGCAACTCAACTAGGTATGGTGGCATCGACAAACCCAAGATTTCTTGATCTGTCAGCGGGTAGGCCATGAATCATCAACAAATAGTTCAAGATCGTATCCGAAAAATTGTCGCCATTGCCTTGGTGATCTTGATGTTGTTTGGACTTCGCTTGATTGAGATTCAAGCAGTTAGAGCAAATGGTTATGTTGAAAAAGCAAATAATGAGTTAAGTAAATCCGCCACCCTACTTGCACCTCGCGGAACCATTTATGATATTGATGGGATTGAATTAGCAAGAAGCATCTCTGCAATAAATATTGCAGTTGATCAAACTGTGGTTAATGACCCGGTGGCAGCAGCCAAGGTGGTTGCCCCAATTTTGGATATGACCCCGGCTGAATTGCTGCCAAATCTGCAGGGCGATCGCAGATATGTTTTGATTGCCAAAAATCTCTCGCCCCAAAAGTGGCGTCAGGTCTTTGATGCAATTAGCCAGTACAACGAAAATGCACTAAAAGAGGTTGGCGGATTAAGCAAGCGAATTGGCGGCTTTGCGCCAGAGCGAAGTTACATAAGAGATTATCCAAGTGGAAAATTAACCTCATCGCTGGTGGGAATAGTTAATGATCAAGGTGTTGGCGCATCTGGAATTGAGAGCAGTTTAAATAGCGTGCTAGCTGGCGTTAATGGAAAGTATGTCTATGCAAATGGTCGCGGAAATATAATTCCTGGCTCTGAACGAGTCAGCGTCGAGGCGAAAAGTGGCACCGGAGTTCGTCTAACAATTGATCGTGATGTGCAGTGGGTGGCCCAGAATGCGATTAATCAAGCGGTGGCATCCTCACGTGCTGCCTCGGGGACAGTGATAGTGATGGATCCAAAAACTGGTGCGATACTGGCACAAGCTAGTGCACCAACCTTTGATCCAAATTTGTCTGGATCAATCACCTTAGAAAAACTTAGAAATCCTGCAGTCCAAGAGGTATATGAACCAGGTTCAACTGGAAAGGTAATGACAGTTGCCGCTGCGCTACAAGAGGGATTAGTTACACCAGAGACAGTTTTCACCATACCTTACAAAATGAAGGTCGCCGATGAGTACTTTCACGATCATGAAAAGCATCCAACCCAACGATTAACAACTACTGGATTATTGGCGGTCTCAAGTAACACCGGATCCATTCAAATTGGTCAAAAACTTGGCAAGGCAAATTTGTATGAGTATCTGCGAAAGTTTGGTATTGGAGAATCTACCAACTCTAAATTACCTGGTGAATCTGCCGGAATCTTGCACCCAGTTAAAAACTGGTCTGGTACGTCATTGCCAACCATCTCATTTGGCCAAGGTTATTCAGTGACTGCTCTGCAAGCGACCTCAGTTTTTGCCACAATCGCAAATGATGGCCTTAGGGTTACACCATCAATTTTGGCTGGTGTAGTTGATGAGAGCGGTAAGTACACGCCGGTGCAACCTAACAAATCAGTCAGAGTGCTGAGTCCAGAAACTGCTGCAACTTTGCGTTCCATGATGGAGAGTGTGGTCTCAAGCAGCGGTACTGCCCCATCTGCTGCAATTGATGGATATCGAATTGCGGGCAAGACTGGTACCGCAAATAGATATAACACTGCTTGTAAATGCTACAGCGGATACACCGCATCATTTATTGGTTTTGCACCTGCTGATCAACCAAAGTATGTAATTAACGTAACCATTCAAGATCCGAAGGGAATGCACTGGGGAGGTGTGTTAGCTGGACCAGTATTTAAAAAGGTAATGAGTTTTGTGCTCCAAAGTAAAGCCGTTGCGCCAACTACAGCTCCTAAGACCACCTTTAATTTAACTGAAGCGGCACTAAAATCAGCTAGTAAAAATACTGATAAGAGCGGTGCTTAGTTATGGGATTTCGACCTAACACAGTTAACAAGAAATCTTTGACTGAGTTTAATCCAAAGATATTCAATAAATCTGTAGAGATTACTGGGGTCTCAATAAATGCTCAAAAAGTAATACCTGGGGATTTATTTATTGCATTTGCTGGCGCGAAAACCCATGGCATTAAGTACTTAGATCAAGCAATAAAAAATGGCGCAGTGGCTGTATTAAGCGATCAGGAAGTTCAAGCAGATATTCCACTTTTTACTCATCCAGAGCCAAGAGTATTGGTGGGTCCAATTTCAGCCTGGCTATATTCACAACCTTTTAATTCCTTAACTGCCCTAGGAATCACTGGAACTAATGGGAAAACAACTACTGTTAATTTAATAAATCAAATGTGGCAGTTTAACTCCATAAAATCTGGATTAATTGGCACTCTTGGAGTTGAAGTCTTAGATAAGAAAATTTCATTATCACGTACGACGCCAGAGGCAGATGAGCTACAGGCAATAGTGGCCACTATGGTTGAAGAAAAAGTTACTCATTTAGTGATGGAGGTAAGCAGTCATGCAATTGATCAAGGTCGTATCATGGGTGCTAACTATCAGGTTGCAGGTTTTTCTAATCTGACCCAAGATCATTTGGATTACCACAAAACGATGGAACAGTACTTTTTGGCAAAGGCAAAACTTTTCACCAAAGATTATGCTCAGGTTGCGGTGATTAATATTGATGACCAGTACGGAAAAAGGCTAGCTAAGCAAATAGATCTACCAGTAATGACTGTATCTCGTACAAAGCCAGCTGCTACTTGGTACTTATCAGATGCTCAGTTAACTTCAAGTGGATATAAAATAAAAATTAACTCTTCAAGTGGTGAGATTATCCAAGCAAGCTTTGCCTTACTTGGTGATTACAATCTTGACAATTTGTTGATGGCGGTGGCGATGGTAAGTGCTGCAGGTATGCCGGCAGACCAAATCTCAACTGCAATTGAGAAATTGCACAGTGTGCCGGGCCGGTTGGAAACAGTTGATGTGGGTCAAAGCTTTAGAGCGCTGGTTGATTACGCCCATACCCCTGATGCGGTTGAGCGAGCAATTACTACAGTAAGAAAATCAACCACAGGCAGATTAATTGGAATATTAGGGTGTGGTGGAGATCGAGATAGTAGTAAACGATCCCTGATGGGTAAGGCTTTGTTAGCAGGCTCTGATTTTGCAATTTTTACCAGCGATAATCCACGAAGTGAGTCAGCAGGTGAAATTTTGCAGCAGATGACAGCGGGATTGTTGATAAATGAAAGAGGAGTTATTGAGCCTGATCGAAAATTAGCAATTGATTGTGCAGTCAAAAATGCCAAACCAGAGGATGTCATTTTACTTATGGGTAAAGGTCATGAGAGTGGCCAAGAGGTAAATGGAGTTATCACACCATTTGATGATCGATCTGAGTTGGCCGAGTCAATCAAACGATTGGCGATTAAATGATTAAAATCCTGGCCGAAGAGTTTGCAGAGGTAGTCTCAGGCTCACTAAATGGTATTGATCCAAAACAGATAATTGATCAAACGCCAGTAATTAACTCAAAAGATGTGGGCCCAGATAATTTTTTTGCCGCTTTTGTGGGTTCAAAGGTAGATGGTCATGATTATGTGATGGAGGCGATTTCCCTCGGTGCTAAGTTTGCCCTAGTTAGTAAGCCGGTATCAACTGCACATATTTTAGTTGCAGATGTTGGCCAAGCATTAATTGATTTGGCAACCTACCTTAGAGATAGCCTGACTGAGCTTAAAATTGTTGGAATCACCGGCTCGCAAGGAAAAACCACCACCAAAGAATTTTTGAAATCTATTTTATCCCTAGCTGGTCAAACTGTTGCTACCGCTGGAAACTTCAACACCGATATTGGAGTGCCCTTATCACTTCTTAAATGTGATCAATCCACAAAGTATTGTGTATTGGAGATGGGCGCACGTCATATTGGCGACATCGCAAGATTGACCAAGGTTGCTAAACCTAATGTAGGGGTAGTTTTAGTAGTTGGCACCGCCCATCTTGGTGAGTTTGGATCTGTTGAGGCGATTGCTAAAACTAAATCTGAGCTGATAAAAAGTTTGCCACCAAAATCAACTGCAATTTTAGGAACCTATGATCAGTACACACCCAAGATGGCCGACTTACTTGATTTGAGAAAAATCTTGTTTGGACCAAATCAAGCAGTACGTGCAGCTGATATTGAAATTCATGGTGGGTATGCACACTTTGATTTAGTGACCCCAGGTGGCAGAACTGCAGTTAGTTTGCAGGTTTTAGGTGAACATCAAATTCCAAATGCGCTAGCAGCAGCTGCTGCCGCACATGCCCTAGGTATATCTAATGAGATGATCGCAGAGGGTTTGATTACCGCAACCTTGGCTAGTAAATGGCGCATGCAGATTGAAGAGATTAATGGTGTGCACCTGATTCATGATTACTACAATGCAAATCCAGAGAGCATGAAAGCTGCGATTAGAACTTTGAGTTTATTGAGCCAGGAAAGTGGTGGATCTAGTTGGGCAATACTTGGGAAAATGCATGAGCTAGGGGAGCTTGAGATAGAGGGGCATAAAGGAGTTACAACCTTTTCGCGGCAGATCGGTATTGATCACCTAGTTTCAGTTACTACCACGCTCTACCAAGATGGCCAAAATCAAAATTCTGATCAAAATATGCAGCAACATAACTGCTTAAATGCCGAGGCTGTTTTAAAGTTAGTGAACAATGTTTCAGCGGGGGATGTGATTTTATTGAAGGCCTCACGTTCGGAAAGATTTGAAGAGTTGGCAAATTTGATTAAAGACAAATTGAATGGGGTGAGCCAATGAGAGGAATATTGCTAGCTGGTGCAATTTCTGCCTTATTTGCTTTTCTGGCGACCCCAGCCTTGATCAAGATTTTGATGAAAAAAGGATACGGTCAGATTATTCGAGATGATGGGCCAACAACCCACCATGTAAAACGTGGCACACCTACCATGGGTGGCCTTTCATTAATTGCCTCAGCACTGGTTGGTTATTTTATGAGCCACCTTATTACGGGAGTGCCACCAACAACCTCTGCACTTCTAGTCATTGCACTAGTTATCGGACTTGGTTTTGTTGGCTTTTTAGATGATTGGCTCAAAGTAGCAAAACAAAGATCTATGGGTTTGAGTGCCAAGCAGAAACTTTTTGGCCAAGCGGTGGTGGCTGGATCATTTGCCTATGCTGGATTGCAGTTTCCCGATAAAAATGGATTAACTCCAATCTCATTAAACCTCTCAACTGTAAGAGATACATCAATTAAATTGGGAGTAGTTTTAGTAATTATTTGGGTAATTTTGATGGTGCTAAGCACAAGTAATGGTGTCAATTTAACTGATGGATTGGATGGATTAGCCACTGGTGCAGCTGTTATGGTCTTTACATCCTTTATTTTGATTGGTGTTTGGGAATTTGGACAAAGTTGTGAAGTTGCTCCTGGCTTAAAGTGTTATCAGGTTAGAGATCCATTAGATCTTGCAGTTCTTGCCACGGCACTTGCTGGTGCTTGTGGTGGTTTTTTGTGGTGGAACGCATCACCTGCCAAGATATTTATGGGCGATGTTGGATCCTTAGCTTTAGGCGGTGCGCTAGCTGGTATTGCAATCACATTGAGGACTCAGTTACTACTAGTAATGCTTGGATTTATTTTTGTGCTAATAACCGCCTCAGTCATCTTGCAGGTGGCATACTTCAAAATTTCAGGTGGAAAACGCATCTTTAAAATGGCCCCGTTGCAACACCACTTTGAGTTAATGGGTTGGGGTGAGGTGACGATTGTTATTAGGTTCTGGATTATCGCAAGCTTAGGTGTAGCAGCTGGCTTGGGTCTGTTTTACGCCCAATGGGTTGCATCCTAATATGAGTTTTGTATCTGAATTAGCTGGAAAAAAGTGTTTAGTAGTTGGCGCTGGCGTCACAGGTTGCGCAGTAGAAAAAGTCCTTAAGAAATTTGGTGCGATACCAATTTTATTTGATGAAAAGGTTAAGCCTGGCTCAGATGTAATTAATCAGATTCCAGATCTGATTGACATGGCAGTGATCTCACCTGGTTGGCGTATGGATCACCCAGTAATAAACAAATTAAGGCAGAAAAAGATATCTATAATCGGTGAGGTTGATTTTGCATGGCAGGTTAAGCAGGTGCTTGCACCAAAGCAGGTTTGGGTGGGCTTGACCGGCACAAATGGAAAAACCACCACAATTCAAATGGTTGAATCTATTTTTAAGAGTGCACAAATAAATGGTGCTGTCTGCGGCAATGTTGGTCGCACCGTAATAGAGGCGGTCGTGCATGATAAGCCATATGATTATTTGGCATTAGAGCTTTCATCTTTTCAAATCCAATGGAGTGATCTACCTAAGTATGAATCAGTTGCTTTGTTAAATATTGCCGAAGATCATATAGATTGGCATGGAAGTTTTGACAGTTATGCAGCGGCGAAACTTAAGTTGTTAGAGCAAGGCAAAAAATTGATAGTCAATAAATCGGACAAAGAGCTATCTAAGCGAGTTAGTAGAGACTCAATTACCTGGTTTTCGCTAGGTACCCCACTGCCTGGCGAACTTGGTGTGGTTGAAAACCTATTGGTTGATCGGGCATTTTCAGCATCTGACACTGAGGCTGGAGAAATTGCGGAACTCATAGATATCTCTCCAACAGTTCCCCACAATGTTTTAAATGCTCTTGCCGCAGCAGCACTTTCACTATCGATTGGTATCAACTACTTGGCAGTCAAGGCAGGGCTAAAGAGTTTTGAAACAGATCATCATCGAATGGAGTTAGTACTTTCCAAGAATGAGATCAGCTGGGTAGATGACTCAAAGGCGACCAACCCGCATGCAGCTATTGCATCCCTGCACTCTTACTTCAACATAATTTGGATAGCTGGTGGACTTGCTAAAGGTGCCAGCATGGATGAATTGGTTTTTAATACAGCCGATCGAATCAAATCAGTTATATTGATTGGCCAAGATAGAGAGATGATTGCTCAAGCAGTTTTAAAGCATTCACCTAAGACAAAGATTTTCCGAATTGATTTAAAAAGTGACGGCAACCAATTGATGCTTGATGTAGTAAAGCAGGCGGTTGAGATTGCCAAGGCAGGAGATACAGTTTTGTTAGCGCCAGCTTGTGCATCGATGGATCAATTTGAATCCTACGCAGATCGTGGCCAGGCTTTTGCCAACGCAGTTAGGGCAGTGGTGCAAGCTTGAGTAATTCATCAATTACTAACAGAGGATCTGGTTTATTAATTAGGCCAGAGCTTCCCTATTACCTAATTATCTGGAGCACAGTATTTTTATCTGGCCTAGGGCTCATCATGGTCTTATCTGCCTCAACAGTTATATCTTTAGAGGAGAATGGGAATGCCTACACAATATTTATTCGGCAATTAACCTTTCTTGTCATTGGCTCTTTTGCCTTCTTTTGGGCATTTCGAGTTCATGGAAGTGTCTGGCCAAAGATAGCTAGATATGCACTGAGCATTTCGATCATAATTTTACTTCTTCCATTTATACCAGGGCTTGGTAAAAACATAAGTGGAAACCGAAGTTGGATTGAGATTGCAGGCTTTACGCTCCAACCATCGGAGTTTGCTAAGTTGCTTTTGATTCTTTGGTGCGCTCTGCAGCTTAGAAAAATTGGTGATGTGGCCGCACTTGGTTCAACTGGCAAGATGTTGCTGCCAGGCTTGTTTTTAGTTGAAATTCTTATAATTTTAGAGCGAGACCTAGGAACAGCGTTATTGGTTTTAATAATCTTTATTGGAATACTTTTTATCTCCGGTGCACCACTTAAGTATTTCATTGGAGTGGGAATAGGCTCAGTAATAGTGGGCGGGGCTTTTGTTTTAAGCAGCACCTATCGAATGAATAGATTTGTTGCTTTATTTGATCCTTTTGATGAGCGAGTTTATAAATTTGCCGGCTGGCAACCAGCGCACAGCATCATGGGTCTTGCAAGTGGTGGAGTTTGGGGAAGTGGTTTAGGAGCTAGTAAACAAAAGTGGTCTAATTTAGCTGCTGCCCATACTGATTTTATCTTCTCAGTAATTGGCGAGGAGTTAGGGCTTCTGGGAACACTGATGGTCCTAGCACTGTATGCCGCTTTGATTTACTCAATTTTAAGAGTTGCGCTAAGAACTAAGGATAATTTCTCTAGATACGCCTGTGCTGGAATAGCTTGTTGGTTTATTGCTCAGATTGCAGTCAATATAGGTTCGGTGACCTCACTACTACCGGTTATTGGCGTTACTTTGCCACTTATCTCCTATGGCGGATCTTCACTATTGGCTAATTTGATTGCACTTGGCTTTGTATTAGGTGTTGCTCGGCGAACACCAGAGGTTTCAGAGGGCATAAAGCAAAGTCGGATGCGAAAATTAAGCCAGTGAGTACAAAAATATTGTTTGCTGGTGGCGGCACTGCTGGTCATGTTGAGCCAGCATTAGCGGTAGCTACCTGGTTGAAAAACGCTAAGCCCACCTGGAGTTTAACCTTTGTTGGCACAAAGAGCGGCTTAGAGAATCAGCTTGTACCAAAAGCAGGTTTTGATCTCATTCATATTCCTAAAGTTTTGATGCCACGTCAATTTACTCCAATAACTTTGATTTGGCCTTTTCAGATAATTATTGCCACCTTTAAAGCTATAAAAATATGTCGAGATGCTGATTTAGTTATCGGATTTGGCGGGTACGCCTGTCCACCTATCTATCTAGCCGCAGCGCTGCTACGCAAACCAATATTTATTCATGAAGCAAATGCCATCCCGGGCTGGGCAAATCGACTGGGAGCAGTTTTTTCCGATCAGATATTTATTGCATTTCCACGGACCTTAAAAAAATTAGGTAGGTGGCGAACGGCTGAGCTCAGTGGTATGCCAATCAAAGCGGAGATTATTGCTGCTGCCCACCTTTCAGCTGATGAATCATTAAAAATTAGAAATGCTCAATTAGAAAAGTGGAATTTATCTATATCCAAGCCAACAATTCTGGTATTTGGGGGATCGCAAGGGTCTAGACATATCAATGAGGCGATCTTGCAATCCCTATCGGTATTTACAGAGAAAGGTTTGCAGGTAGTCCACTCAGTTGGTCGCAGCAATGCCTTACCGACCTCTACTGAGAATTATCTGCCACTTTCTTATATAGATGATATGTCATCGGCATACCATGCAGCAGACTTGGTAATTGCTAGAAGTGGGGCTCTGACCTGCGCTGAGTTGGCTGCGGTAGGAAAGTTTGCAATTTTGATTCCACTTCCAATTGGTAACGGTGAGCAATCTGCCAATGCATTTGATCTGCAATCTGCTGGGGCTGCTGAGTTAGTAGCTGATGACAAATTCAACGCAGATTGGCTGATTAGTAATTGGGATGAAATATGGTCAAAAGCCAGAAATTACAAACCTGTTAGTAGGGATCAATTTTCGGCAAGTGAGGTAATTGGTAGCGCAATTATCAAGCAGATTGATGGTAATAAATGAGCGATCATATTGATTACTCAATAGCCCAGTTGGCTAAGTTAAACATTCACTTCATTGGTGTAGGTGGAGCTGGAATGAGTGGAATTGCTCGAATCATGTTGGCAAAAGGCTTTTCAATCTCAGGCTCTGATAAGGCTGATTCAGCGATGCTTACCTCACTTTCTGCCTTAGGTGCCAAAATTTTTATCGGCCATGCAGCTGAAAATTTAGGAAGTGCCCAGATAGTTATTGTTTCCTCTGCCATTAGTGAGAGCAATTCCGAGTTAATTGCTGCCAAGGCGAAAGGTCTACCAGTAATTGCTAGGGCTAGAGCTTTGGCATGGCTGATGTCAGAATCAACCTCAGTGGCGGTTGCTGGCACTCATGGCAAAACCACAACAACTGCGATGCTAACGGTGGCGCTACAAACCGCTGGCTTGGACCCATCATTTGCAATTGGTGGCACTATTAACACTGCAGGCACCAATGCACATAGTGGAAGTGGCTCAATATTTGTCGCAGAAGCAGATGAATCTGACGGCTCATTTTTAGCTTATCGGCCAACTGGTGCAATTATTACCAACATTGAGCTAGATCATGTGGACCACTTTGCAAATGAAGATGAAGTTTTTGCCGTATTTGAACAATTCGTAGGCTCAATCAAGCAGGGTGGCTTTCTAGTGGCATGCGGAGATGATGCCGGCGTAAATCGTTTACTAAAGCAAATTAAAAGAGATGATTTAACAATTCACCTTTACGGCAAAGGTGCAAACAATGATTTTAAGGTAGATAAACTTCACCTAGCACCCAAAAGTTCATCGGCGGTGGTTTCTAGTACGGGTCGTCGAATCGGTGAATTGAAATTAGCGGTTGCAGGAGAGCACAATTTGTTAAACGCTCTAGCTGCTTTTGCCGCTGCCACTGCTCTAGGAGCAGCAGAGACCAAGCTGTTTGATGGGTTAAGTAGCTTTACAGGTACAAAACGTAGATTTGAATTAAAGGGCGAAGTAGATGGCGTAAAGGTGGTTGATGATTATGGCCATCACCCAACAGAAATAAAGGTCACATTAACAACTGCTCGAAATTTGGCCCAAGCAGGCAGGGTGCTTGTGATCTTTCAACCACATAGATACTCCAGAACGGCGGCATTTGCCCAACAGTTCTCAACCTCTTTGCAGTTGGCAGATTTCACATTTTTACTTGAGGTATATGCAGCAAGTGAAAAACCGTTGCCTGGAATCTCCTCTCTGTTGATCTCCAAGCAGATGAGTTCAACTAAGGTGAAATTTGAACCCTCCATGGTTGAGGTAGTTAATGAGGTTTCAGTGATGGCAAAACCGGGGGATGTAATCCTTACCCTAGGAGCTGGTGATGTAAGTTCACTGGGTGAGCCAATTTTGCAAGCTTTGGCAAATCGTTAACCTAATTTATGTCAGAGGGATTTAAAAAAAGATACAAACGAGCAGTTGTTACATTAGCACTCTTGATCTGCACTGCTGGTTTGGCTTACTTGCTTGGCTGGTCATCAGCTTTGACAGTTAAAGAGGTCAAAATCGAGGGAAGTCCTGAAAAATCTTTGCTCTTAGCCAAGTTAAATTCTCAATCAATCGCTCCTACAGTGGGTCAGCAACTAGCTAGGGTAAATCTGCGATCCATCGAACGGGTTTTATCTCAATCAGATTGGATTGCAAATGTGGAGGTTTCTCGAGATTGGATTAAGGGAGGAATCAAGATCCAGATAATGGAGCGGAGTGCAATTGCCAGAGCACTTATTGAGCAAAACAAGATTGTCAACTTTGATGCGCAAGGTGTTTTATTCACCCCAACCTCAGATAATCAAAAAAAATATCAAGACCAACTTCCCCTGATATCTAGCGCCAATAACTCAAAAACCGATCTTGCAAATGTGGCGATGTTGCTGCGCCAGATGCCGGCTGATTTAGCCTATCTAATTGAAAATCTAGACCAAATATCGATCACTAGTAGTGGCCTGATTTTAATGAACACCACAATTGATGCCCGGCCACTTCGCATAAATTGGGGCATGATTGATCAAATAGATCAAAAATTTGAAGTATTGGCAGCGCTTCTAGAATTGCCGGAAAATAAGGATATTTCGCAGGTTGATTTATCTCAGCCCAATGCCCCCATCGTGAAATAGCTGTATTTACCAAGCAATTTAATTGATTGATTTATTGGATGTTTTTCTAGAAATTTGACCAGAATATTTACCGTAGTAAATGTCGTGTCGGTGTTTGATTGCACTGCCAGTAGTGCCTAGTTTTACACAATCAGAAACGTATAACCTTAACTCTCAAGTTGAGATTTAGGGCTAGGGAAGAGGCAAAAGTGGCGACACCGCAGAATTACCTTGCTGTTATCAAAGTAGTTGGTATCGGCGGCGGCGGTGTAAATGCTGTTAACCGAATGATCGATGTCGGATTAAAAGGTGTGGAGTTCATTGCAATAAATACTGACGCACAAGCATTGCTGATGTCAGATGCAGATGTGAAATTAGATATTGGTAGAAAGTTAACAAGAGGTTTAGGCGCAGGTGCTGCACCAGAGATTGGTCGCCAAGCAGCCTTAGATCATATTGATGAGATTGAAGAAGTATTACGTGGTGCAGATATGGTGTTTGTAACTGCTGGCGAAGGTGGCGGCACTGGTACCGGTGGTGCTCCAATAGTTGCCAAGGTTGCTAAAGATTTGGGTGCTCTCACAGTTGGTGTTGTTACTAAACCATTTACATTTGAAGGAAAGCGCAGAACTGCACAAGCAGATGAAGGTATCGAAAATTTGCGAGGTGAGGTTGATACCTTAATCGTAATTCCTAATGATCGATTGTTGGCAATATCAGATCGCTCAATCTCGGCACTTGAAGCTTTTAAAACTGCCGACCAAGTTTTGTTATCAGGAGTTCAGGGAATTACCGATTTGATAACAACTCCTGGTCTGATAAATCTAGATTTTGCAGATGTTAAAAGTGTCATGGACGGTGCTGGATCGGCGCTGATGGGAATTGGCTCTGCGCGAGGTGAGGCTCGCTCTATTCGAGCAGCTGAGTTGGCGATATCTAGTCCATTGTTAGAGGCCTCAATTGATGGTGCTCACGGAGTCTTGTTATCAATTGCAGGTGGATCAGATCTTGGTTTATTTGAAATCTCCGAGGCGGCTGAATTGGTGGCAAAGTCAGCCCACCCTGATGCCAACATTATTTATGGAACTGTAATTGATGATGCCTTAGGTGATGAGGTTCGAGTAACTGTGATTGCAGCTGGCTTTGAGGGTGGCCAACCAAAGCGGGTTGTGACACCAGTGATTGATGCCGCTGCCTTAAATGGTGAGGCAGATCCAATTGCAGCTAATGATCCATTAGCGGTTGCACTTGATTTAAATGTTGGGCAGTCAGAGCGTCCTCGCAAGCGCATTACATTTGAAGACCTAGTTGCAGAAGATGAGATCGATATACCTGATTTCATGCGGTAGTAGCCAAAGTGGCTCGACTGCTTTTTACCTCTAGGAATTTTGGCTCGCTAGCAGACCCAAGCCCCCATCAAAATCTTGCGCAATTAACAAAGTTGATTGGTAAGCCAATCCAGATAATGAATCAGGTTCATGGCAACCAGGTTGTTGTAGTTAATGAGCCAACTCAGGTGCCAGAAGCTGATGGATTAGTTACTGCCAATAAGGATCTGGCCTTGGCTGTTCGGGTTGCAGATTGCCTACCCCTATTGATGTACTCTGAAAATGTTGTCGCCGCAGTTCATGTTGGTCGAAAGGGATTGGTAAATAAAGTGTCGAGATACGCTTTTGATCAGATGAAAGCACTCGGGGCAGGACAAATTAGGGCAGTGGTTGGTCCACATATTTGCGCAAGCTGTTATGAGGTTGGACCAGAGTTGTATGCACAAATTTCCAAATCTAATCCAGCAACAGCTGTGAAAGTAAATTATTTAGATCTGTATGCAGGATTGGTCGAACAATTGCCCGAGGTTGGTTTAAGTAATCTGCATCTTTGCACCAAGGAGTTACCTGATTACTTTTCACACCGCGCCAGCGGAGAACTCGGCCGGCAGGTGGGGGTGATTAGCCTTTGAATCGAATCGATGAGATATCTAAAAACCTATCTGATGTAAGAGAGAAAATCTCATCAGCTGCTATTAAAGCAGGTCGAGCGCCGGCTGAAATTACCTTGATTGCAGTTACTAAAACATTTCCAACTTTAGATTTACAGATTCTTTATGAATTAGGTTTAAGAGAGTTTGGTGAAAACCGTGACCAAGAGGCAGCTAAGAAGGTAGAGCTGTTGCCGTCCGATATCACCTGGCATTTTCAGGGGGGAATTCAAAGCAATAAGTTGAAATCAATATGTAGTTGGGCATCAGTGATTCACTCTGTGGATCGGTACCGCTATGCCCAAAAAATATCTGAGTGCTCTAACGAAAAAGAGATGAAAATTTTTATTCAAGTATCACTAGATGAACCAGTTGAATCTCGAGGTGGAGTAGACCCAAAAAAATTAATCGATCTTGCTGAGCAAATTTCGCTGCTGCCAAACATTTCAATAATGGGATTAATGGCTGTGGCCCCGGTGGACCAACCGCCAGAGCCTGCCCTTGCTCGTTTACAGCAGATAGATCAAGATTTTAAATCCCGTTTTAAAGAGGCCAAATATCTCTCAGCTGGCATGAGTGGCGACTATGAAACAGCGATTTCATATGGAGCGACACATCTAAGAATTGGCAGTTCAATACTCGGTAATCGATCCCTGATCAAATAGATTTGAGCCATGGCTAGTGCATTTAAGCGGGTTGCCGGTTACCTCGGTCTGATGGATGAGGAAGAGATTGACCATGGCAACAACCAGACCACAGAGCGTGCACCTCGTTTAGTTAGATCAACCTCTAAGGTTGGTGCAAAATCAAATGTTGAGCTTTTACCTCACACTGACAGTAATAAGACCATGGATCACATTATTTCTTTGACGCCACGAACATATAGCGAGGCAAGATTAATTGGTGAACATTACCGCCAGGGTAAGCCAGTGATCATGAACCTAAGTGACATGGAGGAGAGTGAACGTAAGAGGTTAGTTGATTTTGCATCTGGATTGGTTTTTGGACATCATGGCAGTATCGAACGTGTAACTCCAAAGGTGTTTTTACTTACCCCGCCAAATGTTTCGGTAAGTGTTGAGGATAAGAATTCAGCAGCGCAGGCAAGTTTTTTTAATCAAAGCTAACCAGCGTTTTAACTTATGTCTTCCATACAAAATGCAATTTATTGGTTATTAAATCTTTTTTTAATTGCACTCATTGGTCGTTTAATTCTTGATTACATTCGAATATTTAAGCCTGATTTTAGACCAAGAGGTGTGGTGTTGGCGTTAGCAGAGTTGATCTACTCTGTAACTGATAAACCTCTTAGTTATGTTCGGCAATTTGTTCCACCCTTAAGGCTTGGCGGTATTGCGTTAGATCTATCTTTCATAGTGGTGTTTTTTGTTGTGCAGTTGTTAATGCGACTAGTTGTCGTACTTTAGTTTTTCTGCAAATTAAGCCAGAGTCCTAAATCATTATCAAATTTACCCTCATTACTAATCCGATTAAACTTTGTAGCTAAAACTTCAGTACCAATCTCAGCTATAGCTGAAGTAATTGCCGAAGCTGTTTGGTCTGTGGCATTCCAATTAACCGTTATGCGATCACTCACATCTAAGCCAATTCGCTTGCGCTCCTCCTGAATTGCCCGAATCACCTCTCGAACTAAACCTGACTGAATCAATTCTGGCGTCAAGGTCAGATCAAGTGCCAAACTTTCACTACCATGAGCGGCAACTGACCAGCCACTCCTTGGTGTCTCAGTAATCACAAGATCTTCAATATCAATCTCAGCCGAATCACCTGAACTTATTTTTACAGGTAACTTTATAGTTTTATGTTTACGAAGCTCTTTAACAAGCTGTCCGTGATTTGTGGTTGAAATTGCCTTGGCGATAGCCTGAACATCTGCTCCGAATTTGTTACCTAAGCTTCTAAAATTTGCCTTTACTGAAACATCAACCAAATCCCCTTGGGCTAGGGCAATTCCATCAAGCTTTAGGATGTTGAGCTCTTCGGATATGTGATCTTTGATCTCCTGAGAGATCTCATCCCAACCTGGAGCTGATACTAAGGCGCGAGATAGTGGCTGGCGGATCTTAACTCCAGATTCAGCACGAGCTGATCTACCCAACTCAACCAATCGACGCGAAAGTGCAACTGCCCTAGATAGTTGGTCATCTATTAAATTCTTATTTGCATCTGGGAAGGATGCCAAGTGAACAGAGTCAACTTGGTCAGCTTCAGCCACTTTTATAAGTGATTGCCAAACATGCTCGGAAATAAAAGGAACCATCGGAGCCAGCAATAGGGTTAAATTCTTCAGGCAAAAATAGAGGGTATTTAATGCAACTGGGTCGCCATCCCAAAATCTTCGCCTTGATCTTCTCACATACCAATTAGAAAGATCATCTATAAAAGAGGAGAGCAGTAATCCTGCCTGTTGAGAGTCAAAATCTTCTAATGCAGCATCTACACCGAGAATTAGATTACTTAACTCTGAAATTATCCACTTATCCATGAGGGTTAAATCCTTAGGCAAGTTTGAAACTGAAAATTCAGCCGCATTTGCGTAGAGGGTGAAGAAGGAGATGGTGTTCCAATAAGTAAGTAAAGTTTTCCTTACTACATCGGAAATGGCATCGTGGCCAACTCGCCTTGCACTCCATGGAGAACCTGCTGCCAACATATACCAACGAACCGCATCGGCACCATGCTGATTCATCAATGGCATTGGCTCTACAACATTTCCTAGATGCTTGCTCATTTTGCGACCATCTTTATCAAGAATATGACCAAGGCATAAAACTGTTTTGTATGGCGACTGATCAAAAACTAATGTACCTATTGTCATCAAGGTGTAAAACCAACCCCTGGTTTGATCGATCGCCTCACAAATAAAGTCTGCAGGGTGTGCAGCCTTAAACTTTTCTACCGAGCCAGCTTGATGAGGATATCCCCACTGGGCAAATGGCATCGCACCCGAGTCATACCAACAATCAATAACTTCAGGAGTTCGGCTCATCATCTTTGAACATTTAGCACATGGGAAGTTAATCTCATCAACAAATGGTCTGTGCGGATCTAATTTACTCATTTGTTGCCCTGACAGTTCACCTAATTCAGCAAGTGAGCCAACACAAATTTCATGCTTATTTTCACATCTCCAGATTGGAAGTGGCGTTCCCCAGTAACGACTTCGGGATACCGCCCAATCGATATTGTTATTTAACCAATCGCCAAATCTGCCAGTTTTAATTGTCTCTGGGTACCAGTTTGTATTTGCATTCTCGCGCAGCAACTCTTTTTTGATTGCAGTCGTTCTTATATACCAAGATGGTTGTGCGTAATACATCAATGCGGTGTGGCAGCGCCAGCAGTGCGGGTACGAGTGCTCAAACTGTGAGTTCTTAAACATTAAATTGCGACTCTTTAAATCTTTAATCAATGCTTTATCTGCGTCCTTGAAAAAAACTCCACCAACTAGTGCTACATCCTTTTGAAAATGGCCATCAGGGTTAATCGGATTAACCACTGGCAAGTTGTACTTGCGACATATCTCTAAATCATCAGCACCAAATGCTGGGGATTGGTGGACCAAGCCAGTGCCATCTTCCACCGTTACATAATCCGCAAGCACTACAAAATGTGCATCATTAATTTCAACAAAATTAAATGGACGGCTGTACTTAGTACCTTCTAGATCTTTGCCGGAAAAAGTGGCAATTACCTTTTGATCTTCCCCTAGTACCGCGGCTAACTCTTGCGCAACTACCAATCTCTCAGGTTTGTCGTCAACTTTAATTTCAATAACCTGATACTCAACCTTTGGATTCACAGCTACTGCGGTGTTGGAGACTAAGGTCCATGGCGTAGTAGTCCAGACCAACAAACTTGCTTTAAGTTCAGCTAACTTGCCAGAGGTTGCAGGAAACCTTACATAAACAGATGGATCCTTGATAGTTTCATAACCTTGAGCTAATTCATGGTCTGATAATCCAGTTCCACATCTTGGACAGTAAGGTGCGACCCGATGATCCTGGACGAGTAAACCCTTTTTCCAAATTTGTTGAAGTGACCACCAAACGCTTTCAATGTATTCCGGTGACATAGTCCAATATGCTTGATCAAAATCAACCCAGAAACCCATTCGACGTGTCATATCGGTAAACTCATTAACATGTCGTTGAACCGATTCACGACACTTTTCATTAAAGGCGGAGACACCAAACTTTTCAATATCGGCTTTGCCGGAAAAACCTAACTCTTTCTCGACGGCAATCTCTACGGGCAGACCA
Source organism: Actinomycetota bacterium (assembly GCA_016870455.1). Lineage (GTDB taxonomy): Bacteria > Actinomycetota > Actinomycetes > Nanopelagicales > Nanopelagicaceae > Nanopelagicus. The sequence continues at coordinate 19,636 of VGBN01000002.1, forward strand.
TGACAATCCCAGCCTGCGTTTCGAATTACCTGCTTACCTTTCATGGTTTGAAATCGAGGGTATAAATCTTTGAAAACTCGGGCCTCAATGTGATGAGTACCAGGTTTTCCATTTGCAGTGGGTGGTCCTTCATAAAAACTCCATCGTGGAGCACCATTTCGGTTTTGCACTGATTTTTCAAAAATCTGATTTTGCGTCCAAAAATCAAGAATGCCCATTTCAACGGCAGGCAAATCAATCTGCGCAGATAAGCTTTGTATCCGGCGCTTCTTGTTCATATCCACCCCGCATTCTAACGTGGGAGCAATCCCTTTCTTTGGCTGACCATGGCCAATGGGGGTGGCGGTTGGTAATTAATTGAGCCAAGCCATAACCTTTCCCCTCCAGGAGGTATCGTGGCTATCAAGAAAAAATCAAAAAAAACACCAAGCAAGAGTGTTAAATCACCATCTAAAAAGGTTTTAAAGAAAGTAGCAAAAAAGCCGGTAGCTAAAAAAAGTGCATCGAAAAAGGCTGCAAAACGATCACCAAATATTGTTAAGCCCTCTTTAGCTAAGAAATCTAATTTTAAAAAAGCTCCAGGTAAGCCCTTTCCAGCCAAGCTACAAACCTCTACCTCTGGTTCTTCTACAACAATTTCAGTTACCTCAACAATGCCAAATGCAAATGCGCAACCAGCGGTTGAAGAGCGTCGCCTTGTTATGTTGCCGCCACCAAAGCCGGTATTAAAATCTAAGAAAGCAGCGGCGCTGAAACCCATTAAAAGTGCTCCTGCACCCTTGATAGTGCAATCAGGTGAAAATGCTTGGACCGCAGCGGAATTAAAAAGTATTAAATCTGAACTGTCCAAGGATTTACTGCGACTTAGACGGGAATTGGAAATTGCCGAAGCTGAGATGGAGGACTTGGTAGAAGCTGCAGGTGTTGGCGCAGGTGATGATCAGGCAGATGCGGGGGCTAAGACCTTTGAACGAGAACATGAAATGTCGTTGGTGTATAACGCTAGAGATATGGTTCAACAAACTGAACGCGCATTAGAGCGAATAGAGAATAAAACTTATGGCAAGTGTGAAGAGTGTGGAAATTTCGTTGGCAAAGCCAGATTACAAGTATTCCCACGGGCAACACTGTGCATGGTTTGTAAGCAAAAGGAGGAGCGACGCTGAATTTAACTCAGCGAAGGTGGTTGGCCTCAGTCGCCTTCCTAGTGTTTGCCCTGGATTATCTAACCAAGACATTGGCGATTGAATACTTATCAAGTCAGTCAAAACAGATACTTGGAAGTTTCTTACAGCTGAAATTAGTTTATAACTCTGGCGCAGCTTTTAGCCTTGCCAGCAGTGGCACTATTTTTTTATCGACCTTCGCAATGATTGTTGCGGCAGCAATTTTTTACTACGCAAGAAAAGTAACTTCTACTGGCTGGGCAGGTGCATTGGGGTTGGCACTTGGCGGTATTTTTGGAAACTTATCTGACCGAATCTTTAGAAGTCCAGGGGCGTTGCAAGGAAAAGTAGTTGATTGGATTCAACTGCCAAACTGGCCAGTGTTTAATATTGCCGATATGGCAGTGGTTAGTTCAGCGATATTTATTACCTACCTAAGTTGGAAAAATATACCGTTTAGCAAAAATGAGGGCTCTAAATGAGTGAGCGGCAGCTGCGCACCATCTCAATTCCAGAGGGGTTGAATCAAGAACGTGTTGATGCTGCACTCTCACGCTTATTAGGTCTTTCTCGCAACGTGATCGTTGGTCTAATCGAGTCTGGCGAAGTAACAATTGATGGCAAAGCAGTGGGCAAATCTGATCGGGTCAATTCCGATGATCAGTTAGAGATTTTACTTCCCGCAACTAAAAAAGAAGGTGAGCTAGTAGCCACACCAATTGACGGATTAGATGTTGTTTATGATGATGAGTACCTAATAGTTATTAATAAGCCAGTTGGGATTGCAGCACACCCAAGTCCTGGCTGGCAAGGTGCAACTGTGGTCGGTGCTATTTTTGCAGCCGGCTACCAACTTGCCACATCAGGTGCAGCTGAACGTCAAGGTGTGGTTCATCGTCTGGATGTAGGAACCTCAGGATTAATGGTGGTTGCTAAAAATGAAATTGCATATAGCAACTTAAAGGACCAATTCAGAAATAGAACTGTTGCCAAGGTTTATCATGCTTTAGCACAAGGGCATTTAGATCCAACAGTTGGCACAATTGATGCGCCAATAGATCGTCACCCAAGGGAGGATTATCGATTTGCAGTGGTGGCAAATGGAAAGCCAAGTATTACTCATTACAAAACATTAGAGGTTTTTCCAGCTGTAACATTGCTAGAGATTGAGTTAGAAACTGGACGAACACATCAGATCAGGGTTCATCTATCTGCGCTGCACCACCCCTTGGTGGGAGATCTGACCTACGGCTCAGATCCTGCATTGGCAAAACGATTAGAGATCTCCCGACCTTGGTTACATGCCAAGCAACTTGCTTTTAATCACCCAGCCGATAGTCGACGACTTGCCTTCTCCTGCGAATACCCAGCCGACCTGACACGCTCATTAGAGGTACTTTCAGATATTTCCCGCTAGAGATATCGCACAGTAGTAATCTCGCCACCCATGCCTAATCCAATCGGAGCCCAAGAAACAGCCGAGAATTTTGTGCATCTTCATGTGCACACTGAATACTCGATGCTAGATGGCGCTGCCAAAATATCAGAGTTAGTTTCAGAAGCTGCCAAACAAAATATGCCAGCAATTGCAATTACTGATCATGGCAATGTATTTGGCGCATTTGAATTCCATAAGTTGGCAAAGGCGGCTGGGGTTAAACCAATAATTGGAATTGAAGCTTATGTTGCACCAGAGTCAAGATTTGATAAGCGCCGGGTTAAATGGGCTGAAGGTGGCGAGGATGATGTTTCAGGAGGTGGCGCATACACCCACATGACCTTGTTAGCGGAAAACAATCAAGGCTTATCCAATCTATTTAAACTCTCATCGCTAGCTTCGTTAGAAGGTTTTTACTACAAGCCACGTATGGATCAAGAGTTGCTAGCTAAATACTCAAAAGGAATCATTGCAACTACAGGTTGTCCTGCCGGTGAGATCCAAACTCGATTGCGAATGGGCGGATACAAAGAGGCGTTAAATGCAGCAGCGAAGATGCGAGATATCTTCGGTGCTGAAAATTACTTTCTAGAGGTGATGGACCACTCAATTGATATTGAAAAACGCGTACTAACAGATCTAATCAAACTCGGCAAGGAATTGAAACTGCCTTTGTTGGCAACAAATGATTTGCACTACACCAATTACAAGGATGCAGCTGCGCATGAAGTGATGCTCTGCATTCAATCTGGGTCCACATTAGCTGACCCAAAACGATTTAAATTTGAAAACTCTGAGTTTTACTTGAAATCAGCCAGCCAAATGCGTAAATTATTTAAAGACTTACCTGAGGCCTGCGATAACACACTCTTGATAGCGCAACGTTGCAATACCACGATGCGCGAAGGAGAAAACTTACTTCCACAATTTCGGGTACCCGCCGGCGAGAGCGAAGATAGCTGGTTGATTAAAGAGGCCAACAAGGGTTTATCTGAAAGATTAAATGGCCAGATCAGTGCTAGTTATCAAGAACGGTTGAACTTTGAATTAGATGTAATGATCAAGATGGGATTTCCTGGCTACTTCTTGGTTGTTGCAGATCTTTGCAACCACGCACGAAAAGTTGGAATACGCGTAGGTCCAGGTAGAGGATCAGCCGCTGGCTCGTTAGTCTCATATGCATTAGGAATTACCGGATTAGATCCAATTGAGTTTGGATTGTTGTTTGAGAGATTTTTAAATCCAGAGCGAATATCAATGCCTGATATTGATTTGGATTTTGATGAACGAAGGCGTTCAGAGATGATCGCATACGCCACCGATAAATATGGCGATGATCGAGTTGCCCAGATAATCACTTATGGAACTATTAAATCCAAGCAAGCTATAAAAGATTCAACCAGAGTATTGGGCTTTCCTTATGCACTAGGTGAACGATTAACCAAATCGCTTCCTCCTTCAGTTATGGGTAAAGATATTTCGCTTAGCGGAATATTTAATATGGATGATGACAGATATGCCGAGGCATCTGAGTTTCGAAACATTTATGAATCAGATCCAGATTCAAAACGAATTGTAGATACTGCACTGGGAATAGAGGGACTCAAACGGCAATGGGGAGTGCATGCAGCCGGAGTGATTTTAAGCAGAGAACCATTACTTGATGTTATTCCGATCCATCGCCGTGAATCGGATGGGGCAATTATTACCCAGTTTGATATGGGTGCTTGTGAAGCAACTGGATTACTTAAGATGGATTTTCTTGGACTTAGAAATTTATCAGTCCTTGATGATTGCTTAATAAATATTGAAAAAAATTTAGGCAAAACAATAGTGCTAGAAACGCTTCCATTAAAAGATCAAAAGACCTTTGAACTATTATCAAAAGGCGACACGTTAGGGGTGTTTCAATTAGATAGTGCACCAATTAGATCACTTCTAAGATCTATGGCACCTGATAGTTTTGAGGACATTGCCGCGGTTATAGCGTTGTATCGACCAGGTCCTATGGGTGAAGACTCTCATAATAAATATGCCGATTACAAAAATGGCCGGAAGATTCCAATTGCGATTCATCCTGAATTAGATAAACCTTTAAATGAGATTTTGAAGGATACCTATGGACTGATTGTCTACCAAGAACAGGTGCTTGCCATAGCACGTAAGGTCGCAGGATTCACATTGGGTAGAGCAGATTTATTGCGTAAAGCAATGGGTAAAAAAGACAAGAAGATTCTTGATAAAGAAAGAGTTCATTTTGAAGATGGCATGAAATCCAATGGTTTTTCAGAGGATGCTATTGAAAAACTTTGGCAAACACTTATCCCATTCTCTGATTATGCGTTCAACAGAGCTCACAGTGCAGGGTATGGCTTGCTTTCTTTTTGGACTGCTTACTTAAAAGCAAATTTTCCAACCGAGTACATGGCAGCGCTACTAACTAGTGTTCGCGATGATAAAGATAAGAGTGCGTCGTATCTAAATGAATGTCGCCGCATGGGGATCAAAGTTTTGCCACCCGATGTAAATGAATCAGATTCTGGTTATACCCCGCGAGGTCGTGATATTCGCTATGGCCTGACTGCAATCAGGAATGTTGGTGAAAATGTTGTCGCCTCGATAATTGAAACTCGCAAAAATAAGGGTAAGTATCTAAGTTTTGGAGATTTTTTAGTAAAAGTTGATTCCTCTGTCTGTAATAAAAAAACCATCGAATCCTTGATCAAAGCAGGCGCTTTTGATTCTTTAAGCCATACACGGCGCGGCCTAATGATGGTCTACTTGGAGGCGTTAGATGCAGTTACTGAGAGCAAGCGCGCCGAGGCAATCGGCCAGTTTGACCTCTTCGGCGCCGATACATCTAGCTCAAGTATTAGTGGTATCGATCTTGATATTCCAAAAAGTGAGTGGGAAAAAATGATGTTGCTCAGTTATGAGCGAGAGATGCTGGGTTTGTACGTTTCAGATCATCCTCTTCTGGGCGTAGAACATGTTTTGAAATCTGTTGCGGATTTCTCAATTAGCCAATTATCTGAGGCTCCTCATGATCAAATAGTAAATATTGGTGGATTGATTACCCAGATTCAGCGAAAGGTTTCAAAGCAAGGAACACCATGGGCGATTGTGACCGTGGAAGATTTAGAAGGAGCAGTTGATGTCTTGTTCTTCTCCAACTCCTATGCCACGCACGGAGTAAATTTATTGGAGGATCGAATTGTGGCAATTCGTGGTCGCGTTGATAAACGAGAAGAGCCACCTCGAATCTCAGCTTTAGATCTGACTTTGCCAGATCTAAAGCAAGTTCCAACCGGCCCGTTGATTATTTCAATGCAAGCTTCTCGATGCACACCTCCCATAATTGATCGCATGAGTGAAATCTTAAAATCACATCCAGGAGGACGAGAGGTTCACTTACGCCTAATCGATGGTGAGAAAAAAACTATTCTCAAATTAGATGAAGCTTTAAAAGTTACATCCTCACCAAGTTTAAGTGCCGATCTTAAGACTGTATTAGGCCCAGATTGTTTAGTAGTTTAAGTGTTTTATAAAGCCAAGTGAGTTTCTGCCAGCTGTCGATATAAAAGCTGGCCAAGTTATCCAAAGTGGCTCAGGTGGGGAAAACTATTCCGGTACCCCAAAGCAGGTGATTGATTCATTTATCGCATCAGGGTGTAAGTGGATTCATCTAGTGGATTTAGATGCTGCTTATTCAAATGGTGAAAATTATGAGCTAATAAATCACTTAATCTCCAACATTAAGGTGGATGTGCAGTTATCTGGTGGTATAGCAAATCAGGTCAGCTTAGAAAAAGCTTTAGCTAGCTTCGTCAGATGGGCATTAATGGTGTGGTCGTGGGCAAAGCGTTATATACCGGTGCTCTTGACCTAACTTCAGCCTTACGCGCCTGTTATAAATAAGCTGCACCAGGTCGGGATTGTTTACGGCAGAATAGGCGAGTGAATAAGGTTGGTATAACCCTTGAGAAATTCCGTGAGTATGCTCGTGATTTTAATGTTATCCCTGTCGCCAGGAAAATAATTGATAAGAATCAAACTCCACTATCTATTTACCACAAACTAACCGAACATCGAACAGGCACATTTCTTTTAGAGTCTGCTGAATCCGGTATATGGGCTCGTTACTCTTTTATCGGTGTAAACAGTCAAGCCACATTAACTGAAGCTAATGGGGTAGCCACTTGGATTGGAGTTATGCCAGCGGGTGCCCCAACAGGAATAGACCCACTTGAGGCACTAAAGATCTCGACGGCACATTTAAAGTCACCAAAAATTGATGGACTGCCTCCACTTACTGGTGGCCTGGTTGGTTATTTAAGTTATGAGATTGTTCGCCGACTTGAAAAACTATCTAATCATTCTAAAAGTGATGTTTTAATTCCAGAGATTGCAATGATGCTCACATCAGATCTTGCAGTTTATGATCACCATCTGGGTGAGATAACCTTGATAGCTAACGCAATCAACTGGGATGGCAGCTCTGAGCGGGTTGACCTCGCCTATGAAACTGCTTTAAAACGCCTAGATGCGATGGAAAGTGATTTAACAAAGCCTGATCAGGATCATTTCCCAATCCAACAAAATTCAGTATCACCTGAGTTTACTCGCAACACTACGGATGAAGGATATATATCAAAAGTTAAATTAATCAAAGAAGAGATCAAGTCTGGCGAAGCCTTCCAAGTAGTTTTATCTCAGCGCTTTTCAATGCCCGCAGTTGCTACACCTTTTGATTTGTATCGCGTATTGCGTGATCAAAACCCGAGCCCATATATGTACCTCTTTCGGTTTAATGAAGGACTCTCAATTGTCGGCTCCAGCCCAGAGGCTTTGGTTAAAGTAAATGGTGAAGATGTAATAATTCACCCTATTGCTGGAACTAGGGCCCGTGGTAAAGATGAATTACAGGATAAATTGATTGCAGATGAACTGCTCAGAGATCCTAAGGAAAGAGCTGAGCATTTAATGTTGGTTGATCTAGGTAGAAATGATCTTGGCAGAGTGTGTAAACCAGGAACAGTTGAGGTGACTCAATTTATGCAGATTGAAAAATACTCGCATGTTATGCATATAGTCTCCACTGTAGTTGGAAAACTAAAGGCTAAATCAACTGCGATAGAGGCTTTGTTCTCAGTCTTTCCAGCTGGCACTTTATCAGGAGCGCCTAAACCAAGAGCTATGCAAATAATTGAGGATAATGAACCAACCCGACGAGGTGTTTATGGTGGAACCATTGGATATTTAGATTTCACGGGGAATATTGATACCTGCATTTCGATCAGAACTGCTGTAATCAAGGATGATGTTGCATATGTGCAAGCGGGTGCCGGCATTGTTGCTGATTCAGATCCAGAATCTGAAAATCAAGAGTGTGTTAATAAAGCTGCAGCGGTGCTAGGTGCGATCGCAACTGCAAATGCCATGGTTGGCTCAAAGTGAAGGGTTCTATACTTGCCAGCTTACTAGTAGTCGTGGTTGCAGGATTCTTAATAATTCGTTTGAGCAAGAAGAATGTAATGAGTAAGTATGAAAAAAATCCAAAGAATAAATGGAATTCTTTGTCCCAAGGGATAGATCCCACTGATGAGTGAGTCAAATGTTCTAACTTCGATAATTGAAGGTGTGCTTGAGGATGTTGAAAAGAGAGCAAGGCCGATAAAGCAATTGCAAGATCAACTACAAGATGCACCTGTTTTAAGAGGGGCGTATCAGTCTTTGAGCAAACCTGGCATGAGATTAATTGCCGAGGTCAAACGAGCCTCCCCTAGCAAGGGGGAGTTAGCTGTAATAGAAGATCCACAATCTCTTTCTGCCAAGTACCAAGAGGGTGGTGCAGATCTAATTAGTGTTTTAACTGAGGAGCGCAGATTTAAAGGCAGTATTGCTGATCTAATCTCAGTTCGATCAACAATAAAGTTACCGGTGCTTCGCAAGGATTTCATTGTGACTGAGTTCCAGATTTATGAATCTAGAATTTTAGGTGCTGATTTGATTTTGTTAATAGTTGCTGGACTTTCCAAATCACAACTTGAGGATTTTTATCAACTCTCTATCGAGCTAGGAATGGATGCTCTAGTCGAGGTACATGATTTGCAAGAGGCAGAAAAAGCATTAGCGATTAATGCAAGAATTATTGGCGTGAATTCAAGAAATCTAAAAACTTTAGAGGTAAGTGATCAAGTATTTCAGAGAATACTTCCCCAGTTGCCAAAGAGTGTGATCAAGGTTGCTGAATCAGGAATTAGCAGTCGAGCTCAGGTTGAATTGGTTGAACAATTAGGCGCAAATGCGGTATTAATTGGAGAGAGTTTAGTTAGAGCGGGTAATCCAGTTCATACGATTAAAGAACTTCTAAGTCGCTAACTTCCTAATAAACTAACCTCATGGCATCTGACAAAAAACTAGAAAACTTGGATCCAACCCTAGTTGGACACTTTGGTCCTTACGGTGGGCGATTTGTGCCGGAGGCTTTGATAGCAGCATTAGATGAATTGTCAGCCGCTCATGCATCGGCTCAGGCTGATCCGAAATTTCAGGCCGAGCTTGCTGAACTACATAAGAGCTACACAGGCCGACCAAGTATTTTGACAGAGGCTACAAGATTTTCTGAGTATGCAGGTGGAGCTCGCATATTTTTAAAGCGTGAGGATTTAAACCACACAGGTAGCCACAAAATTAATAATGTTTTGGGTCAAGCGTTGTTAACCAAAAGAATGGGTAAGAAGAGAATCATTGCAGAGACTGGTGCTGGGCAGCATGGCGTTGCATCAGCTACTGCCGCAGCATTGTTTGGACTTGAGTGCGTCGTTTATATGGGCGAGGCGGATACAAAACGCCAGGCCTTAAATGTTGCCAGAATGAAATTACTAGGTGCAACAGTTGTTCCGGTCACTCAAGGATCTAAAACCTTAAAGGATGCAATTAATGAGGCAATGCGGGATTGGGTCACAAATGTTGCAACAACTCATTACCTGCTTGGCACAGTTGCAGGCCCGCACCCATTTCCCACGATGGTGAGAGATTTTCAAAGAATCATTGGTGTTGAGGCTAAAGAACAGATTATTTCCTTGACGGGAAAGTTACCCGACGCAGTTCTTGCATGTGTGGGTGGTGGTTCAAATGCAATTGGAATTTTCCATCCATTTATTGAGGATAAATCAGTGCGCTTGATTGGTTTAGAAGCAGGTGGCAAGGGGTTAGAGACTGGCCTGCATGCATCAACAATCTCTGGTGGAAAACCTGGTGTGTTGCATGGAACTCGTTCATATGTATTACAGGATTCCGATGGTCAAACAATTGAATCTCATTCAATCTCTGCTGGTTTGGATTATCCAGGTGTTGGACCTGAGCATGCATACTTAAATGATATTGGTCGAGCTGAATACCGTTCAATTACTGATGATCAGGCTATGTATGCCTTTTCCTTGTTGTGTAAATCAGAGGGGATCATCCCTGCCATCGAGACGGCGCATGCACTGGCAGGTGCATTGGAAATCGGCAATGAGTTAGGAAGAGACTCAATAATTTTAATTAATTTGTCAGGTCGTGGCGACAAAGATGTTCAAACAGCAGCTGAATACTTTGGGCTGCCAAGTAAATGAGTAATTTGTTAAGGCAGATGTTTGATAAGGCAAGAATTGAAAATCGAGCAGCGCTAATCGGTTATCTACCAGCTGGCTTTCCTAATCAAGGTGACTCGATAAAAATCATCAAAAATATGGTTGCCGGTGGTGTTGATGCGATCGAAGTTGGTTTCCCATACTCAGATCCAGTAATGGATGGTCCAGTCATCCAGGCAGCATCTGAGCAGGCAATAAAAAATGGAGCAGGAGTGAAACAGGTCTTTGAGTTACTTCAAGCCACTGCTCAATTAGATGTACCTGCTATGGTGATGAGTTATTGGAGCCCAATTGAAAAATATGGTTGCGCAAATTTTGCACAGATGGTTTCAAAGATGGGTGGAAGTGGCGTGATCACACCAGATCTAACACTTGAAGAATCAAGTGATTGGAGGCAAGAATCACAGAAAAACTCCATCGACAACATCTACGTAGTTGCCCCTAGTACAACAGATGAACGGTTGAAGAAGGTATGTGAAAACTGTTCAGGATTTGTCTATGCAGCAAGTTTGATGGGAGTTACCGGCGCACGTGATGCAGTCTCAGGAAACGCTAAGTCATTAGTTGAACGGATTAGAAAGATAACCACCACTCCGGTTGCGGTAGGTTTAGGAGTATCAAATAAAGGGCAAGCTAAAGAGGTGGCACAGTATGCAGATGGAGTTATTGTGGGATCGGCTTTTATAAAAATAATTCAAGAGCATGGGTCGGGTCGAAAAGGGTTAAAACAAATTAAGCAATTGGCAAATGCTTTATCAGAGGGGGTTCGGGATGCTAGATAAATTTAAGATGTATCAGCCCTGGATAACCTTGCTTGCAAGATTAGGACTTGGTGGAGTTCTATTGGTAGCTGGTGGTTTAAAAATTGGTAACCTACAAAAATCTGCCATGTCTGTCAGGGCATATGAGCTACTGCCAGTTGGGTTAGCTAATTTCTTAGGATACGTCCTACCTTGGATTGAAATTGGAATGGGATTACTACTTATTGTGGGAGTGTGGGTCTCAATACTTGGTTTGCTTGGAGCCCTGACGATGTTTGCCTTTGTTGTGGCTATTGCCCAAGCGTGGGCTCGAGGTCTGAGTATTGACTGTGGATGTTTTGGTGGTGGAGGACAGGTCGATCCAGAGGACACAAAATACCTTTCGAGCATACTAAGAGATATAGGTTTCATGTTATTAGGTGTTTACCTTTACTATTTCCCAAAGGGTAAATTAGGAATGGAAAAATAGGAGAAGTTAACAATGGGATCAAGTAATTCAGGAGATAAAGGCACTCGTAATTTAGTGATTGGGATGATCTCCTTTATTGTGGTGGTTGGTGTTGTCTTCTCACTGATCAGCAACAGATCTACTTCGACCGCAGCAATTCCTGCCACCGTCTCTGAAGCCGATGGCTATGGCATTGTTTTGAATCCTGAAAAGACTCCGGTAATTGATGTTTACCTTGATTATCAGTGTGGAGCCTGCAAGTATTTTGAAATTATTAATGGCGGGTATTTGAACGAGGTAATTGCCCAAAAGAAAGCCAAGGTAGTTTTTCACCCAATGACATTTCTAGGTCCTGAGTCAGTTCTGGCAGCAAATGCCGCAGCTTGTGCTGCTGATGAAAATGAGTTTGTAGATATGAACCTGGCTTTGTATCAAAATCAAGCAGATCAACACAATACCGGAAAGTGGTCTAAGGAGTATCTAACTCAGTTAGGTAAATCTATCGGCATCACTTCATCAAGTTTTGAATCTTGTGTGAGCGATGGCAAATATGTTCGTTGGACCAGTAATGTGGCGGCCGAATCGGCTAAGGCAGATGTGAACTCGACACCAACAATATTTATTAATGGTAAAGAGTTAAACAGAGATAATGGCGAGTACGGCAATTTAGGTAAATTTAGAGCTGCGCTAGCCGCTGGCGGCGTTAACTAATTCGTAAGAGCTGAATGCAGCTGTTAATCCCTAGCCCATCACAATCCACCATTTCGGCTGGGCCCTTAACGATTCATTTTTATGCATTGGGCATTCTCATTGGAATTGCAGTAGCTATTTGGTTAGGCAGGGTTCGCTACGCCAAAGTTGGCGGAAATGCAGATGATGTATCAGAGGTGGCCATCTGGGCGGTGCCTTTTGGCATAATTGGGGGTCGGATTTATCATGTGATCACCTCACCTGAGAAGTATTTTGGGAATGGCGCAAATCCAATTGATGCTCTTCGTATTTGGCAAGGCGGACTAGGAATTTGGGGTGCGATTTCACTTGGCGCATTTGGTGCATATTTATATTGTAGAACCCACAAAACCTCTTTAACCTACTCGCAACTATTAGATTGCTTAGCTCCAGGTGTTGTTCTAGCACAGGCAATTGGCCGAGTTGGTAATTACTTTAATCAGGAATTATTTGGAAGGCCTACCTCTCTGCCTTGGGGATTGGAGATTGATGCTCCAAATAGACCTACTGGATATGAAACCTTTGAAACTTTCCATCCTACATTTTTGTATGAATTGATTTGGTGCCTGTTAGTCGCTTATCTACTAATCAAACTGCCAGGTTCCATCAAAAAATTAGTGACAAGGAAAGGTGACATATTCGCCCTTTATGTGCTGGCATACACTCTTGGAAGATCGTGGATAGAAACACTTAGGATTGATGAGTCCAATCTAATCCTTGGGCTGCGCTTAAATGTTTGGGTGAGTTTAATCGTCATTGTTGCTTCAAGTGCATATCTGGTGAAAAGTAAGAACCGTGGCAATACCAAAGATCAGGCGGTTGCAAGTTAGTATTAACCCATGGGTTTAGAAGAAATTCAGTTAAGAAATTTGGAGCACCGAGCTAACCGAGCAGGTTGGCTGCGCGCAGCAGTCTTAGGGTCAAATGACGGATTGGTTTCAACTGCAAGTTTGATGATTGGCATTGCTGCTGCTAATAAAAGTGATTTCTTAGTCACAGCAGGTCTTGCCGGCATAGCGGCGGGTGCAATGTCGATGGCAGTTGGCGAGTATGTTTCTGTTAAATCTCAAAATGATATTGAAAAGTCTGATCGGGAAATAGAGATTCAACAATTGAAGTTAGATCCTAAGGGTGAGTTTGAGGAACTAGTTGGTATATATGTTAAGCGTGGATTGTCAAAGGATTTAGCAACTCAAGTTGCCACTGCAATGCATAAACAAAATGCGCTGGAGGCGCATTTAAGAGATGAACTCGGACACTTTGATCATACAAGGGCCAGGCCAGTTCAGGCAGGTATTGCCTCTGCCATTGCTTTTGCTGCTGGCGGGACAGTGCCATTGTTAGGAGCACTTTTTTCATCTACTAATCAGGTGGCGTTGATATTGTTATTGACTGCAATTGGCTTAATCGCTGCTGGTTTTACATCTGCAAAGATTGCATCATCACCATTACCAAAGACGATGTTACGAATTTTTGCTGGCGGCTCGCTCGGTGTGATTATTACCGCAGGAATTGGGTGGCTAGTGGGTCTGACTGGGGTTTAACAACCCTGATATCCTTTACCCACAGATTTACTTGAAGTTGGGCCACTGTCGTCCCGACCCTTATTGGGAGCGACTGATTTCATTGGCAGCAGAAAATATTTTTACCGCTAATCCAGGTGTTCGTGGGTTATATGACCCTGCAAATGAACATGATGCATGTGGCGTGGCCATGGTTGCAACTCTAAAGAAGACTCCCACACATGAGATTGTTAGCAAAGCATTAACTGCACTGCGTAACTTAGAGCATCGGGGAGCATCTGGGGCAGAACCAGATAGTGGTGATGGGGCTGGAATTCTTATCCAATTACCAGACAAATTTTACCGATCTGTAGTTTCATTTGAGTTACCAAAAATTGGTAAGTATGCAACTGGAATCATGTTTGTTCAAAGAAATACCACACTCAACATTGAGAAAATATCCCAGATTGCCAGTGAAGAGGGATTATCAATTCTTGGGTGGCGCGATCTGCCAACTGAATCTAGCTCCATCGGTAAAACAGCCCTCTCAGTTATGCCTGATTTCAAACAAATATTTCTAGTAGGAGCAAAAGGTGAGTCAGATATTGTTTTAGAGAGAATGGCATTTTGTTTTCGAAAACGAATTGAGCACAGTATGTCTATTTATGTTTGCTCACTTTCATCTAGAACCATTGTTTACAAAGGAATGTTGACTACTGGCCAACTTGATGAGTTTTTTCCGGATTTGACCAATCCACTTGTTGAATCGGCTATGGCTCTTGTTCACTCTAGATTTTCAACAAATACTTTTCCCTCTTGGCCGCTGGCACATCCATATCGGTATATCGCACATAACGGCGAAATTAATACTGTTAAGGGTAATCGCAATTGGATGAGAGCAAGAGAAACTTTACTTGAAAGCAAACTTATTCCAGGTGATTTGAAACGTTTGTTCCCAATCGTGGAAAGTTCTGGAAGCGATTCGGCCTCATTTGATGAAGTATTAGAACTTCTATATTTAGGTGGCAGAAGTTTGCCGCACTCAGTTTTGATGATGATTCCAGAGGCTTGGGAAAATCATCAATCTATGTCAAAGGTGCGAACGGATTTCTATGCCTTCCATTCATCACTTATGGAGCCTTGGGATGGACCGGCATGCGTAACATTCACCGATGGTAAGCAAGTAGGAGCGGTGCTTGATAGAAATGGTTTAAGACCTTCTAGGTTTTGGGTTACCGATGATGGATTGGTGGTTTTAGCTAGCGAGGTTGGTGTTTTAGATTTTAAACCTGAGACCATTGTTAGAAAAGGCAGATTGCAGCCAGGCAAAATGTTTCTGGTTGATCTTGAGTCATCACGCATCATTGAAGATGATGAGATTAAAGATAGCTTAGCAAGCGCATTTCCTTATTCTGATTGGTTGCATGCAGGTTTAGTCCGTTTAAGTGATCTGCCAGCCCGTGAACATATTGTTTATCCACACTCATCGGTAGTGCGACGACAAAGAGCATTTGGTTACACCGAGGAAGAGTTGCGGCTAATCATTACCCCAATGGCAAAGAGTGGCACTGAGCCGTTGGGCTCAATGGGAACAGATACACCAATTGCTGCTCTCTCTGAAAAACCTCGATTGCTTTTTGATTACTTTGCTCAACTTTTTGCGCAGGTTACTAATCCGCCATTAGATGCAATCAGGGAGGAGCTAGTGACCTCACTAGGAGGTTCAATCGGTCCAGAGCACAACCTGCTCGATCCAGGACCTGCCTCCTGTCGCCAGATTTCGCTGCAATTTCCAGTAATCGATAATGATGAATTAGCAAAGATTATTCATGTCAACGCCGATGGTGATCAACCTGGTTTTGCAACTCATGTGGTGCGTGGTTTGTTTGCAATTTCAGGTGGTGGAAAATCCCTGGTTGCAAGAATTGATGAGATAAGAGCTGAGATCTCTGCTGCAATTGAAAATGGCGCTCGAATCATAGTTTTATCTGATCGAGATGGCGATGCTGAAAATGCCCCTATCCCATCATTACTTTTAACTTCGGCGGTTCACCATCACTTAATTAGGGAAAAAACTCGAACCAAAGTTGGTTTAGTTGTGGAAAGCGGTGAGGTTAGAGAGGTTCACCATGTAGCACTAATAATTGGATTTGGTGCGGCAGCTGTTAATCCATATCTTGCCATGGAAAGTGCAGAGGATTTGGTTCGTCAGGGAGTACTCACAGGACTTACTCCAGAAAAGGCTGTGAGAAATTTAATTAAATCACTTGGAAAAGGCGTATTAAAAGTGATGTCTAAAATGGGTGTTTCCACCATCGCCTCTTACACCGGCGCGCAGTTATTCGAAGCAACTGGTTTATCTAAAGAGGTAATAGATGAGTATTTTGTTGGAACAACATCAAGATTAGGTGGGGTAGGGATAGAGATAATCGCACAGGAAACAATTAAACGTCATCACGTTGCATACCCACCTGGTGGAGAAATTCCAGGAGCTAAGAAACTACAAATTGGTGGCGAGTATCAATGGCGCAGAGATGGTGAACCACACCTATTTGATCCAGAGACTGTCTTTACCTTGCAGCATGCAACAAGATCAAAGAGATTTGATATTTTCAAACGCTATACCACTAGGGTCGATGAACAATCTCGTAGATTAATGACACTTCGGGGGTTATTTAAATTTAAAGAAAGTCATAGAAAGCCAATCCCAATTGAACAAGTTGAGCCAATAAGTGAGATCCTAAAGCGATTTGCAACTGGTGCAATGTCATACGGTTCTATATCGCAAGAAGCCCATGAAACTTTGGCAATAGCGATGAATCGCATTGGTGGTAAATCAAACACTGGTGAAGGTGGGGAAGACCCAAGTAGGAATACACCAGATTCAAATGGAGATTTGAAACGCTCGGCAATTAAACAGGTTGCTAGCGGTAGGTTTGGCGTAACTAGTGAGTATTTAGTAAATGCTGATGATATTCAGATAAAAATGGCACAAGGTGCCAAACCAGGTGAGGGTGGTCAACTACCTGGTAACAAGGTGTACCCATGGATTGCAAAAGTGCGGTACTCAACCCCTGGAGTTGGATTGATATCGCCACCACCCCATCACGATATTTACTCAATTGAGGATTTAGCGCAATTGATTCATGATTTAAAAAATGCGAATAATCAAGCGCGTATTCATGTCAAATTAGTTGCCGAATTTGGAGTTGGAACAGTTGCAGCTGGAGTAAGCAAGGCACATGCTGATGTTGTTTTAATTTCAGGACATGATGGTGGAACTGGTGCATCACCTTTAACCTCATTAAAACATGCTGGGGCTCCCTGGGAGTTGGGATTAGCAGAGACGCAACAAACCTTAATTCTCAATGGTTTAAGAGATCGAATAGTTGTGCAAGTAGATGGTCAGATGAAGACTGGTCGAGATGTTGTTATTGCTGCATTACTTGGAGCAGAGGAGTTTGGATTTGCAACCGCACCATTGGTGGTATCAGGGTGTGTGATGATGCGAGTTTGCCATCTAGATACCTGTCCTGTGGGGGTCGCTACTCAGAACCCGGAGTTACGTAAGAAATTTAATGGAAAACCAGAGTTTGTGGAAACATTTTTTGAGTATATCGCCCAAGAGGTAAGAGAGATTTTGGCACAACTTGGTTTAGAAAAACTAGAGGATGCAATTGGACAGGTTGAGTTACTAGATACCAAAGCTGCTACAGATCACTGGAAGGCCAGTGGCTTGGATCTTTCACCAATTCTTGTGGCACCCACTGAGAATTCACCACGCAGGAATGTGGCTAAGCAAGATCATGGGCTGAATGAAGCACTTGATAACCAATTAATTTCTCTATCTAAAGCTGCAATGGATGAGAAAAAAAATATCCGGCTGGAGATGCCAATTAGAAATGTCAATAGAACCGTTGGCACCATGCTCGGAAGTGAGATAACTAGAAAATTTGGCGGCAGTGGTTTACCAGCAAATACAATCGATATCACATTTCATGGATCTGCTGGACAGTCTTTCGGAGCCTTTATTCCATCAGGGCTAACATTGCGTCTATATGGTGATAGCAACGATTATGTTGCAAAAGGGTTATCTGGCGGTCGAGTAATTATTAGGCCAGATGAGCGGGCAAAATTTAAATCAAATCTAAATGTTATAGCTGGAAATGTAATTGGTTACGGTGCTACATCTGGTGAAATTATGATATCCGGAGTGGTGGGTGAGAGATTTTGTGTTCGGAATTCAGGGGCAAATGCAATTGTTGAGGGTGTTGGTGATCATGGATGCGAATACATGACTGGCGGCACTGCGATTATTCTAGGTGGGGTTGGGCGAAATTTTGCTGCAGGCATGTCTGGCGGAATGGCTTTTGTCCTAGATTTAGATGAGTCCCAAGTTAACACTGAGATGGTTGATCTATTGAATCTGCCAGCTAAGGATGAGCCGTTTGTAAAAGCAAGTGTGTCAAATTTCTTTGTAGAAACTGGGTCAATGGTTGCAAAAGATTTACTAGCAGACTGGGATAAAAGTAAATCCAGATTTACTTTGGTTATGCCAAGAGATTACGCGAGAGTGCTAGAAGTAATGGCAAAAGCCCAGCGAGAGGGGATGCCAATTGATAGTGCGGTAATGGAGGTGGTAAGTGGCTGATCCAAAAGGTTTTTTACAGACACCACGTCAGTTGCCAAAGCGCAGACCAGTTGATGTGAGAATTCAAGACTGGAAAGAGGTTTATCAAAATCAAGAGTTTTCAGATTTACAAAAGCAGGCTGGACGCTGCATGGATTGTGGAATTCCGTTTTGTCATCAAGGATGTCCATTGGGGAATTTAATTCCAGAGTGGAACGATTTGATCTGGCGTGGTGAAAAGCCTGAAGCAATTGATCGATTACATGCAACAAATAACTTTCCAGAGTTCACCGGCAGATTGTGTCCTGCTCCATGTGAGACTGCATGTGTAGTTGCAATTAATGATGAAGCGGTAACTATCAAACAGGTTGAGTTAAGAACGATTGAAGAAGCATTTTTAGAAAAACGTATTGTGCCACTGATTCCTGATCGACTTTCAGGCAAAACTGTGGCGATTATTGGCTCTGGTCCGGCAGGATTAGCGGCCGCACAACAGCTAACTCGGGCTGGGCATACAGTTGCAGTTTATGAAAGAGCGGAGAAAATTGGTGGATTGCTTCGCTATGGAATTCCAGAGTTTAAAATGGAAAAATCAATTGTTGACCGCAGGCTCTATCAAATGGAGCAAGAAGGAACACGATTTAGAACTGGTGTTAATGTTGGCAAAGATATAACAGGCTCAACTCTAAGAAGCAGATATGATGCAGTTGTAATTGCAATTGGTGCTACAAATTGGCGAGATTTAACAATTCCAGGGCGGGAAGCAAAAGGTGTTTACCAAGCCATGGAGTATTTGCCATGGGGTAATCGACAAGCACTTGGTGAGTTAGATCAGACTCCAGCTATAAATGCTGCAGACAAAAATGTGGTGATTTTAGGTGGTGGTGATACGGGAGCAGATTGTTTAGGAACTGCAATACGACAGGGAGCTAAAACTGTAACCCAGCTTGAAATTTTACCAAGACCAACACAGGAGCGACCTAGCGATCAACCTTGGCCAACCTACCCAATGATTTATCGGGTTAGTAGTGCTCACGAAGAGGCAGGTGAGCGCGTGTACTCCGTTTCGACTAAAGAGTTTGTAAAAGATAATTTGGGAAATCTCGTTGGATTGAAATTAGTCGAAACTTTATTGGTAGATGGAAAGTTTCAAGAGGTGCCAAATAGTGAAAAACAAATTCCTGCAGATCTAGTGCTTCTGGCCTTGGGTTTTACTGGTCCAGAAAAAAGTGATTTGTTAACCCAACTAGAAGTGCAATTGGATGAACGAGGTAATATCAAACGTGACCATAACTACGCGACTAGTTCTGAGGGAGTATTTGTTTGCGGCGATGCAGGTCGAGGACAATCGCTGATAGTTTGGGCGATTGCAGAAGGACGTTCAGCAGCATCAGCTGTAGACCGCTACTTAACTGGAAACACGCAATTACCTTACCCGATTGAACCAACAGCTCGTCCGATGATGGTTTAAGGTTTTTACCATGCGACGAGCTAAAATAGTTTGCACTATCGGTCCTGCAGTTGAATCAGTTGAAAAGATTACTGAACTCATAGCAGCAGGAATGAATATGGCAAGACTTAATCTCTCTCATGGTAGCTATGAAGAGCACCAATTGCGGTTAGATAATGTTAGAAAAATTGCAAAAGATTCCGGTAAGGCGATTGCAATTCTTGTGGATCTACAAGGCCCCAAAATACGACTAGGCAGATTTAAAACTGGGCCGCATGATTTGGCTAAGGGTGAGCTATTCACAATAACAACAGATGCGATCGAGGGCACAAGGGAAAGAGTAAGCACTACATACCTAGGATTAACTAAAGATTGTCGGGTTGGCGACAAGATAATGATTGACGATGGCAGGGTAACTGTTCAAGTAGTTGAGGTTAATGGTAATGATGTTGTCACAAAGGTGATCCAGCCAGGTAGCGTCAGTAACAATAAAGGCTTGAATTTGCCTGGAGTTGCAGTTTCAGTTACAGCCCTATCTGAAAAGGATATTGCGGATTTGAAGTGGGGTCTGACAGCAGGTGCAGATTTTATTGCCCTTTCATTCGTAAGAAGTGCTGCTGATGTTAAGGATGTTCATCGAATTATGGATGAGATTGGCGTTCGAATTCCGGTGATTGCAAAAATCGAAAAACCGCAGGCGGTAGCAAATCTACAAGAGATTGTGGATGCCTTTGATGGCATTATGGTGGCAAGAGGGGACCTAGGTGTTGAGTTACCAATAGAGGATGTGCCGATGGTTCAAAAACAATGCATCACAATGGCTAGAGAATCTGCAAAGCCAGTGATAGTTGCTACCCAAATGTTAGATTCGATGATAACCAACTCTCAACCAACTCGAGCTGAGGCTACAGATTGTGCAAATGCAGTTTTAGATGGAGCTGATGCGTTGATGTTGTCTGGCGAGACAAGTATTGGCGAGTTTCCAATTGAATCAGTAAAGATAATGTCTCGAATTATTGAACGAACTGAAAAAATTGCATTAGATCAAATTCCTCCACTTAAGCACTCACCAGCAACAAAGGGAGGAGCAATTACCAAAGCAGCAACAGAGGTTGGCCTGACAGTTGGTGCCAAATTCTTAGTAGCTTTCACACAAAGTGGTGATTCAGCTCGACGAATGTCACGCCTTCGATCACCTATTCCTATGCTCGCCCTCACACCCGAGAATGGAACATATAACCGTCTAGCTTTGTCATGGGGTGTTGAATCCATGTTGACCCCGGTGGTTAATCACACTGATGAAATGGTGATGCAGGTAGATACAATTCTTATTAACTCAAAACGGGTAAATATTGGAGACCTAGTGTTAATCGTCGCCGGTTCACCACCAGGAATTCCTGGTTCAATAAATGCGATGAGAGTTCACAAGATTGGTGATGCTGTAGGTGGGGTTGCCCCTGCTTATCGAAAGTAATTTAGTTTTCAAAGATATCAACGATAAACTGCATCATCTAATTGGCCTCGGTACTCCAACGGTAGAGAGGACGGTCTCAAAAACCGTATAGTGTCGGTTCGAATCCGACTCGAGGCACATGAGCACACAGAAGAAGATCCGAATTGTTGTGGCTGAAGATGAAACCATTATTCGGCTTGATTTAGTAGAGATGTTAACAGAGGCTGGTTATGAGGTTGTTGCTCAGGCCGAAAATGGCGCAGTAGCAGTTGATTTAGCAAAGTTACACAAACCAGATTTAGTCATACTAGATGTGAAGATGCCAATAATGGATGGCATAACGGCAGCAGAGCAAATAATTAATATTGCACCAGTTTTGATGTTGACCGCATTTAGTCAGCGTGAGCTAGTAGAAAGAGCTCGAGATGCTGGCGTCATGGCTTATTTGGTCAAGCCATTCTTAATCTCAGACCTAGTACCCGCAATTGAAATTGCAATCAGTAGACATTCCCAAATGAAATCTTTGGAAGCAGAGGTTGCAGATTTGTATGACCGACTTGAAACTCGAAAAATTATTGATAGAGCCAAGGGTATATTGATGAAGGCTATGAATTTATCTGAGCCAGAGAGTTTTACCTGGATTCAAAAAACTGCGATGGATAGAAGGATTTCTATGAAACAGGTTGCACAGGCGGTTATATCTCCTGAATCTGCACCAGATAGGTAATTATCTCTCTGCAAGAATTAAACAGGTAATTCTCGCACTACATGTACGCTCACCCTTTTCATTAGTAATCTCAACCTCATAACAACACAGTGTTTTACCGAGCGTAACTGCTTTCGCCACAGCTGTTACTACCCCTGAGAGTGCAGACTTGTGATGAGTAGCGTTTATATCAACACCGACTATTTTTCTATTTGCTCCGGCGTGTAGTTGTGTACCTATTGAACCTAAACTCTCAGCGAGTACCACATTCGCACCACCATGCAAGAGTCCAAGTGGTTGGGTGTTTCCTTCAACTGGCATTGTGCCAACTAACCTCTCTGGGGAGGCTTCAATAATCTCAATACCCATCTTCTTATCTAGGGCACCATATCCACGTTTGCGAATCACATCTAAATAGTCAGTCATGTCGACAAGTTTAACCTGAGATGGCAATTAGAATCCCAATATGCGTTCTAGTTCAAACCGGCTGCTGCTTATTGATGGACATTCAATGGCATATCGGGCCTTTCATGCCCTACCTGTTGATAATTTCAAAACTAGCATGGGTCAACCCACAAACGTGATTTATGGATTCGCTTCCATGCTTATTAACTTGATTAAGGAGGAGCAGCCAACCCACCTTGCAGTAGCTTTTGATGTTTCGAGAAAAACATTTAGAACTGAAAAATTTCCTGAATATAAGGCCAATCGAGTTAGCACACCAGATGAGTTTCGATCTCAAATGTCATTGTTAAGTGAGATGATTGATTGCTTCGGTATTAAGCATTTTGAACAAGAAGGTTATGAAGCAGACGACATTATTGCTTCATTATCAAAGCAAGCTCAAGATAAAAAATTTGAAGTTTTTATATGCACTGGTGATAGAGACTCCTTTCAATTAGTCAATGAAAATGTAACTATTTTGTATCCAAAAAAAGGCGTTACAGAGATGTCTCGTATGACACCGAGTGCTGTGTATGAAAAATACGGCCTAACACCAAAGCAATACCCTGACTTTGCTGCTTTAAGAGGAGACCCAAGTGATAACTTGCCCTCAATTCCTGGCGTAGGTGAGAAAACTGCAACCAAATGGATAGCAGATTACGGAACACTTGAGCAGCTGATTGCTAATGCTGAGCAGATTCCGGGCAAAGTCGGACAATCATTGAGAGACAACCTTAAAACTGTGCAATTAAATCGCGAATTAACTAGTTTGTTAGATACTCTTCAAATCAATACGCAAATAGAAGATTTAGCTTGGCCTGGTTTTGAATCAAAATTAATGGCTAACTTCTTTGAAAAGATGGAGATCAGGGCTTTAAAGGATCGTTTGAAGGCTCTTCCACAAACAGATTCAGTTGAAGGACAAACCCATGAGATAACTGTTGCCAAAGTAACGCCTAGCGAACTTGATGAGATGCTCAAAGATCAGACCAAACCTATAGCTGTTTCTTTCAACCTAATCGATGAAGAATTACAAGGTTATGCAATTGCAACCTCAGCCAGTCAAATTTATTACGTTGAGGATTCAAGGGTTAGTAGTTGGATTTCCAATCCTAATCTTCCAAAGATTGTTCATTCGGCAAAGAGCTTGATTAAGAAATTTGAACTTAATGGTTTAGTTGCTGATGTCGAGCTTCTGGCTTACTTGGCAAATCCAGGAAGTAGAAATTTGGATTTAATTGATCTTGCCCAGCACAGGCTAGGTGTTACTAAGCTCAATGATCAACTTTTTTCACAATTTGATCCACGATCTGCTGCTTGGATTTATTCATTGGAAGCAGAACTGACCAGTGAGATTAACTCCAAAAGCATGAAGGATCTGTATATTCAAATTGAGCAACCTACTTTGATCTTGCTTGCTGAAGTTGAGCGAGTGGGTATCGGGGTTGATAAACCAAAGTTGAGTCAACTGTCTACCAACTTTACAAAAATTGTCTCAGATGAGACAAACCTGGCTTATCAGGTGGTAGGACATGAATTCAATGTCAGTTCGCCTAAGCAGCTTCAGGTAATTCTCTTTGATGAATTGAAACTGCCGAAAACAAAGAAAATTAAGACTGGATACACCACTGATGCGGAGAGTTTGGAGTGGTTGTCCATCAAAACCAAACATCCATTACTTAAGCACCTGCTGCGGATTCGCGAAACCACAAAACTGCTCACCACAATTGATGGACTCCTTTCTGCGGTGGCAAGTGATGGACGAATTCACACTACTTTTCAGCAAACTGTTGCCGCAACTGGCAGATTGTCTTCAACTGAGCCGAACTTACAGAATATTCCAATTAGAACGGATGAGGGCAGAAAGATCCGAGATTGTTTTATTGCTCAGGAGCCATTTAACAATTTGATTACAGCAGATTACAGCCAAATCGAAATGCGAATTATGGCCCACCTATCTGATGACGAAGCCTTGATCGCAGCTTTTGAATCAGGAGAGGATCTTCATTCAACAGTAGCCTCTCAAGTTTTTGGCGTTAAATCTGATGCGGTAGATGCTGAGATGCGACGAACGATCAAGGCAATGTCATATGGGTTGGCCTACGGTTTATCCTCATTTGGTTTGGCTCAACAATTAGATATTGACCCGAATTCAGCAACTGAGTTGATGTCAAAATACTTCGAAAGATTTGGTGGAATTCGAGAGTATCTAAAAACAGTAGTTATAGAAGCTCGAGAAAAAGGTTACACCCAAACTATTTTGGGAAGAAGAAGATATCTGCCAGATCTAAATCATGAAAACAGACAACGTCGTGAGATTGCTGAACGTGCAGCTCTTAATGCGCCAATTCAGGGAAGTGCTGCTGACATTATTAAAATCGCAATGTTAAAAGTTGATAAAAAGATTAAAGAACTCAACCTAAAATCTCGACTTTTACTACAAGTCCATGATGAATTAATCCTAGAGGTCTCACCTGGTGAACAAGAAAAATTATCAGCAATAATCAAAGAACAAATGTCCTCGGCCTTTAAACTAAAGGTTCCACTTGATGTCAATATTGGAGTAGGTAGGAGTTGGGATTTAGCGGCTCACTAACTTATTTGTTCGTGTCTAGATTTGCCTCCATAGCTTCGGTGTCCTCCTGCTCCGTCGGAGTTCGATCTGCTGCTTTTAATAAGCCAGAGCCCATCCGAATTACTATATAGCCGATGCCAACACATACAGTGGTAAGTGCCAGGCAGTATCTTGGTGAATAGTGTTCAGATATAAATCCACCAAGTGCTGTTCCGATAGCCGCAAAGGTTCCCTCAACTGTCCACAACCAGCCCAATGCAGCAACTGCAGTTCCCTTAGGTCTAACTGCCTCACTAATCTCCAAATAAAAAACTTGAGAACCACCTGCTACTAAACTCATGGCAGCGGTTACGATAATCATTGACCAATCAGGATATGTTAAGGCAAGTGGCAGTGAGAAGATAAACCAAAACAAATAGAGTTTATTAAAGGCAGCCAATGAGGATGTATGTCGGGAGACCATTCCAGCAACTAGCCCACCGATCACAGTTCCAGCTGCCATAATTGCAAAGATGACTCCAGTGCGCTGCGGAATACTCTCTAAAGTGGTGAAAGCTGGAATAGCAATATCAAATGCTCCCCAACCTAAACCAATAAATACACCCTCAAGCATTAACAATCGCATAGCTGGGGTGCGCCAAACTGCTAGATCATTGGATGTTTTCTTTTCAGGCTTCCAACGCTTAAGTTGTGGCGAGAGTGAAAGGGCTGCACCACCAATAAAGATTAATACGGAGCAGATTCGAAGTGCCACTTCAGGAGAGGAATTTAAAGCAAGTGTTGTAGCTAGTAATGGTCCAAACACACCAACTGAGTTCATAACCGCTGTATCAATTGCATAGGCACTTCTGATCTGATCTTGCGGCACAGTAACTTTCCAAAGTGGGCGGACGGAGAGATTGATTGGCGGTGCAGAAAGACCCAAAATTCCTGCATAAACTACTAACTCAGTTTTTGATGTACCGGTAGAAAACAACAAAATTAAAAGTGCATAACCAGGAGCTAGTATGCGCAATGGAATCTTCATTCCGAATTTGTCGATAATGGAGCCGCGTAAACCAGCGGTGGTTGCACCGGTTATGCCATTGATACCGGTTGCCAATCCAGCAGCGGCAATAGATCCGGTGGTCTGTTGAACTTTAAAAAAGATGCTAAGTGAGATCATTCCATAGGCTAAGCGGGCTGGAAATGAGCTAATTAGCAGATATTGCCCCGATCTATTGTTTAGGACCTGCGAATATCTGCTCATTTATCAATTCTAGACTGTTCCAGTTTGACCCTTATGACTAATCGAAAGTAACCTTACCCGTCCCTGCCCCTACTACTTGTAATACCCCTGGAGTAAACCCATCAAATGACGCCGTCTCAAATTGCTGTAAATGACATAGGAAGTGCAGATGATTTTCTAGCTGCGATCGAAGGAACAATCAAGAGTTTTAAGGACGGAGATTTAGTCTCAGGAGTAGTAGTTCAGATTGATCGTGAAGAAGTTTTATTGGACATTGGCTATAAGACCGAGGGTGTAATTCCATCCCGCGAGTTATCAATTCGTCATGATGTCGATCCAAGTGAATTGGTCAAAGTCGGGGATCGCGTTGAAGCTTTAGTACTACAAAAAGAGGATAAAGAAGGTCGTCTAATCCTCTCCAAAAAGCGTGCGCAGTATGAGCAAGCATGGGGAGATGTTGAAGGTAAAAAAGAGCGCGATGAAGTGGTAACCGGAACTGTCATTGAGGTAGTTAAAGGTGGCTTGATTGTTGATATTGGATTACGTGGATTTCTTCCTGCCTCCCTTGTCGAGATGCGTCGTGTCAGAGATCTATCACCGTATATCGGCCAACAAGTTGAGTGCCGAATTATTGAGTTGGATAAGAATCGAAATAATGTGGTTCTTTCTCGTAGAGCATTTCTTGAACAATCTCAATCAGCTTCTAGAACAACCTTCTTAAATCAGTTAACCAAGGGTCAGGTTCGAACTGGTTTGATCTCTTCTATTGTAAATTTTGGCGCATTTGTGGATCTAGGTGGCGTAGATGGTTTAGTACATGTTTCTGAGCTGTCATGGAAGCACATTGACCATCCATCTGAGGTAGTTGAGGTTGGCGATGAAGTCACTGTTGAGGTTTTAGAGGTTGATTTCGAGAGGGAACGTGTATCTCTATCTCTTAAAGCGACCCAAGAGGATCCGTGGCAAGCATTTGCTCGCACTCACACAATTAATCAGGTAGTGACAGGAGAGGTAACAAAACTAGTTCCATTTGGCGCATTTATTAAAGTGTTTGAGGGGATTGAAGGATTAGTGCACATCTCTGAATTGGCAGAAAGACATGTTGAGATCCCAGAGCAGGTAGTTCAAGTCGGAGATAAGTTGTTTGTAAAAATTATTGATATTGATCTTGAGCGTCGACGAATATCACTTTCACTAAAGCAAGCAAATGAAGGGCAAGAGGTTGAGGTAGAGGCCTTTGATCCAACTCAATACGGAATGCCAGCACGATATGACTCAGATGGTAAATTCATTTATCCAGAGGGTCTTGATCCAGAAACCCAAGAGTGGAAACCAGGATATGAGAGCCAACGCGAGGAGTGGGAAAGACAGTATGCCGAAGCCCAGTCACGCTTCATGGCTCACAAGAAGCAAAAGGCAGAGGCAAAAGCAGCCGATGCAGAGGCTCCAGCCGCTGAGTAAGCAATAATCAATTTTGGCCTCAGGAAACTGAGGCCATTTTTTTATTGTGTAGGGTTTCACTCATGCTAATCGTGGCGTTAACTGGAGGAATTGGCTCAGGCAAATCTACCGTCGGTCAAATATTTGAAGATCTTGGCGCTGTAGTCACAGATTCTGATGTTTTGGCACGAAATGTAGTGGAGCGTGGCACACCCGGCTTCGATCAAATAGTCGCATCTTTTGGAGATGATGTCCTTAAGAATGGCGATTTAAATCGAGCCGCGTTAGCAGAGATGGTTTTTAAAGATCCGAGCAAACGTACCCAGCTAGAGCACATAACCCACCCTTTAATAAGAGCAGCTTTTGCGCAGATTGTTCAGAAATCTCCAAGTGATTCCATCATAATTAATCAGATACCACTACTTGTTGAATCCAAGCATGATTATAACTTTGACCATGTTATTACAGTTTCGGTCAGTGAAGAGCTAAGAAGAGAGAGATTACTTAAGCGTGGTATGAGTCTGAGTCAGATAAACCAAAGAATGGCTACTCAATCTACCGATGCCCAGCGAGAGGCGATCGCTGACACGGTTATAAGAAATGATAAGAGCCAAGCAGATTTACTTTCTGAGGTTGAAAAAGTCTGGGAGATCTTGCAGCAGAAAAACAAACAAAAAGAATGAGACCCATCTCTGATTTAACGCGTCGGGTTGAGCCATTTAAAGTAATAAGCGATTATATCCCAGCGGGGGACCAACCTACAGCCATTGCTGAATTGGTTTCTTGTTTGTCTAAAGGTGAGCAGGATGTGGTCCTATTAGGAGCTACCGGAACCGGAAAATCTGCCACAACCGCTTGGCTAATCGAACAGGTTCAAAGACCAACCTTAGTCATTGCACCAAACAAAACGCTTGCAGCCCAACTTGCTAATGAGTTTAAAGAGTTGCTTCCCAATAATGCTGTCGAATACTTCGTGTCTTATTACGACTACTACCAGCCTGAGGCGTATGTTCCCCAAACTGACACATTCATTGAAAAAGATTCTTCCGTTAATGATGAGGTGGAACGATTAAGGCACTCAGCAACTAACTCTTTATTAACCAGAAGAGATGTAATAGTTGTTGCCACAGTTTCATGTATTTATGGACTTGGAACACCGCAGGAGTACGTGGATCGTATGGTCCGCCTCAGAGTGGGTGATTCTATTGATAGAAATCAACTGTTGCGTAAATTTGTGGACATTCAATACAAGCGTAACGATCTAGCCTTTGAACGAGGAACTTTTCGCGTGCGGGGAGATACCATCGAGATCATTCCTATGTATGAGGAATTGGCACTGCGAATCGAAATGTTTGGTGATGAGATTGAAAAAATTATGACTCTTCATCCACTCACCGGTGAAATTGTCAGAGACGAAAGTGAGATGTATGTATTCCCAGCAACTCACTACGCCGCTGGACCTGAAACCATGGAACGGGCAATCAGACAAATAGAAGCTGAGCTAGATGATCGCGTTAAGGTATTTGAAAAATCCGGCAAACTGCTTGAAGCGCAGAGAATTAAGATGCGCACCACATTTGATACAGAGATGATGAGGCAGTTGGGATTTTGCTCTGGAATAGAGAATTATTCAAGACATCTAGATGGCCGTGAACCAGGTTCAGCGCCAAATTGCTTACTGGATTATTTTCCTGAGGATTTTTTAGTGGTGATCGATGAATCGCATGTGACAGTTCCACAAATCGGTGCAATGCATGAAGGTGATGCTGCTAGGAAACGCACATTAGTTGAACATGGTTTTCGCCTACCTAGTGCGATGGATAACCGACCACTGAAATTCATCGAGTTTTTGGATAGATGTGGGCAAAAAGTATATTTATCAGCCACACCCGGTAAATACGAATTAGATAAAACAAACCAGCAGGTGGTTGAACAAGTTATCCGACCAACGGGATTGGTAGATCCAAAGATTGTAGTAAAACCGATCAAGGGTCAGATTGATGATTTGATTAATGAGATAAAACTTAGAGCAGATCGCAACGAAAGAGTTTTAGTTACGACTTTGACTAAGAAAATGTCAGAAGAACTCACTGATTACATGCTAGGGCTGGGCGTAAAAGTCAGATATTTACACTCTGAGGTTGATACCTTAAGACGAGTAGAGTTGCTAAGAGAACTTAGAACTGGCGAGTATGATGTTCTAGTTGGTATAAATCTCTTACGTGAAGGGTTGGATTTGCCTGAAGTATCACTTGTTGCAATTTTAGATGCTGATAAAGAAGGCTTTCTTAGGTCAACAACTTCATTGATACAAACTATCGGTCGAGCGGCACGAAATGTCTCGGGCGAGGTTCATATGTATGCTGATAATCTAACTAAGTCAATGGCTAACGCTATTGATGAAACTAATCGGCGAAGAGCCAAACAGATTGCCTATAACACCGAACATGGTATTGATCCAACACCGCTGCGGAAGAAAATTGCAGATATAACCGATTTAATAGCTAAAGAGGTGGACGACACAGATGATCTAACTGCAAAGAGTAAGAAGGCAGGTTTCACCAGCGGAATTCATATTAAGGGTGCTCAATCACTTCCTAGACAGGAGTTAATAGCTTTGATTGAGTCACTAACGGAGCAGATGAGATTGGCGGCAGCAGAGCTCAGTTTTGAATTAGCTGCAAGATTAAGAGATGAGATCAGAGAGTTAAAGCGAGAGTTAAAAGGTATGCAAGAGGCTGGTAGTTGATGAATGATCGCTTGATAGTACGTGGGGCAAGAGAGCACAACTTAAAAGATGTCTCACTTGATATGCCGAGAAATTCACTAATCGTATTTACTGGATTATCTGGATCGGGAAAGTCCTCTCTAGCATTTGACACTATCTTCGCAGAGGGCCAGAGAAGGTATGTTGAATCACTATCTGCTTATGCCCGACAGTTTCTGGGACAAATGGATAAGCCTGATGTTGATTTCATAGAAGGCCTATCACCTGCTGTTTCAATCGATCAAAAATCCACTAACAGAAATCCAAGATCTACAGTAGGAACAATTACAGAAGTTTACGATTATTTAAGATTGCTGTTTGCTAGAGCTGGAAAGCCACACTGTCCAAAATGTGGCAAAGCCATTGCAAAACAAACTCCGCAAAATATTGTTGACCAAATCCTTCAAATGCAGGAAGGAACTAAGTTTCAGGTTTTAGCTCCCGTAATCCGATCTCGAAAAGGTGAGTTTCTAGATCTTTTCAAAGACTTCACTACTCAGGGTTATTCCAGAGTAAGGGTTGATGGCAGTAATTATCAAATAATTGAGGTGCCTAAGCTTAAGAAGCAAGAAAAACACACCATAGAGGTTGTTGTTGACCGGTTAAGTGTAAAACCTGAGAGTAAATCAAGGATAACCGATTCAATAGAAACCGCTCTTAAATTAGCAAATGGCTTAGTGATTCTTGATTTCGTTGATGTTAAAGCTGGATCACCCGATAAAGAAAAATCATTTAGTGAGCATATGGCATGTCATGAGTGCGAGTTATCTTTTGAAGAGTTAGAGCCTCGTTCCTTTTCATTTAACTCACCATTTGGAGCTTGTCCTGAGTGCACAGGAATTGGTACCAAGTTAGAGGTGGATGAGGAGTTACTGATACCAGATGATTCGATTTCAATTTACGAAGGTGCAATTGCGCCTTGGTCAGGGGGTCAATCGTCAGAGTATTTTCTGAGATTGCTTGAGGGCTTATCAGATGATCTCAAGTTCTCACTTGATACGCCTTGGAAAAAGCTCTCTGAAAAGGCTAAAGATGCCATCTTAAATGGCTGGGATTATGAAGTGCATGTGAAGTATAAAAATCGCTATGGAAGAGTTAGAAATTACACAACTGGATTTGAAGGTGTCATACCTTTTATTCATAGACGGCATGCAGAGACTGATAGTGATTACAGTCGAGATAAATATGAAGCTTATATGCGCCAAACTCCATGTCCAGTTTGTAATGGGAGCAGATTAAAGCCTGAGGTGTTAGCAGTAACCCTTGGGGGCAAAAATATCTCCCAGGTGTGTGAGTACTCAATCGCCGATTGTGAAGTTTTCCTAAAGGAGATCTCATTATCAGCTCGAGAAAAAAAGATAGCTGAGCGAGTACTCAAAGAGGTCCATGCTCGCTTAGGTTTTTTATTAGATGTTGGTTTGGATTATTTGACTCTGGCACGACCTGCAGCAACCCTCTCAGGTGGTGAGGCGCAACGAATACGTCTGGCAACACAAATTGGTTCTGGACTAACCGGAGTTTTGTATGTGTTGGATGAACCTAGTATTGGGTTGCATCAGCGAGATAATCGAAAGTTAATAGAAACATTAACTAGGTTACGAGACCTCGGGAACACTCTAATTGTTGTTGAGCATGATGAAGAGACAATTAGAACTGCAGATTGGATCGTTGATATTGGCCCTGGGGCTGGTGAGCATGGTGGAAGAGTTGTCTGCTCAGGTAGTTATGAAGATTTAGTGGCCAACAAAAGCTCAATCACGGGAGCCTATCTGTCCGGTAGATCTGTAATCGCCACTCCTAAGAAACGACGTTTGATAGATCCGAAAAAATCACTAACGGTTAAAGCGGCAAAAGAGAACAATCTGCAGGATATTGATGTGACCTTTCCATTATCTGCATTTGTTGCAGTCACCGGCGTAAGCGGTTCTGGAAAATCAACGTTAGTCAATGACATTTTGTACTCTGTTTTAGCAAACAAATTAAATGGTGCCAGGATTGTTCCTGGCCGACACAGAACCATTACAGGACTTGATCAATTAGATAAAGTTGTCCACGTCGATCAATCTCCGATTGGGCGAACCCCAAGATCCAATCCAGCTACATATACGGGAGTCTTTGACAAGATAAGAGCTTTATTTGCTGAGACAAGTGAAGCAAAGGTGCGGGGTTATCAGCAAGGCAGATTCTCCTTCAATGTCAAAGGCGGACGCTGCGAGAATTGTTCCGGGGATGGAACTATAACTATTGAGATGAATTTCCTCCCCGATGTTTATGTTCCTTGCGAGGTATGTCATGGGGCCAGGTATAACCGAGAAACATTAGAGGTGCACTATAAAGGCAAAACCATCGCCCAAGTT
Organism: Actinomycetota bacterium; assembly: GCA_016870455.1. Classification (GTDB taxonomy): domain Bacteria; phylum Actinomycetota; class Actinomycetes; order Nanopelagicales; family Nanopelagicaceae; genus Nanopelagicus. The sequence continues at coordinate 52,367 of VGBN01000002.1, forward strand.
TTAGATATGTCTATTGAAGAAGCAAATAAGTTTTTCGAATCTGTTCCTGCAATAGCTAGATTCTTGAACACCTTATGCAATGTAGGGCTTGGATATGTCAGATTAGGTCAATCTGCTCCAACTCTTTCAGGCGGGGAGGCGCAGCGTGTGAAGCTAGCAACTGAGTTACAAAGACGCTCTACCGGAAGAACTATTTATGTTTTAGATGAGCCAACTACAGGTTTACATTTTGAAGATGTGCGCAAGCTTCTTCTTGTTTTAAATCGATTAGTTGACACTGGAAATACGGTAATTGTAATTGAGCACAACCTTGACGTAATTAAGTGCGCAGATTGGGTAATTGATTTAGGACCAGAAGGCGGCTCTAATGGCGGACTGGTTGTGGCTGAAGGTCGACCAGAGGATATAGTGAAGAGTTCAAAGAGTTACACCGGAAAGTTTCTTGCCCCCATACTTAAGAAGTAATCTATGAGCGACCCGACTAGTTATCGACCTTCAAACCTTCCAACCGATCCAGGGGTGTATAGATTTTTTGATAAAGATGACAAAGTCATTTATGTTGGAAAAGCTAAGAACTTAAAAAACCGAATCAACTCATATTTTGGAAAAAATCTTCATATTAAAACTCGTAAACTGGTAAGGACCGCTGTTCGCGTTGATTGGACGATAGTTAACTCTGAGGTTGAGGCCCTCCAATTAGAATTTACCTGGATCAAGCAGTACAACCCAGATTTCAATGTTCAATTCAAAGATGATAAGTCCTATCCATATTTAGCGATCGATTCGGAATCAAAATATCCAAGATTGTTCATATCACGATCAAAGAAAATACCTAGAGTAAAGTATTTCGGACCCTACTCTCACGCTTGGGCACTAAGAAGTACTTTTGAAACATTAATTAAGATTTATCCAGTCAGAACTTGTACCGAATCAAATTTTCAATCTGCTAGGCGTAATAAACGTCAATGTCTACTTGGCGATATCGGAAGATGTGCTGCGCCATGCGTGGATTGGATAAGCGAAAAAGATCATAAAGCGTTAGCTAACAACTTAGTCACTTTTCTAGAGAAATCTCCTGAGGAGATATCCCTTAGAGTTGAAAAAGAGATGCAAGCCGCTTCCGAGGCGCAAGAGTTTGAGAAAGCTGCCAAATTGCGGGATCAATTAGAGGCGATAAATAAAGCTTTTGAATCCACAGACAGATTTTTAAATGAAAAACTTGATGCTGATGTATTAGCGATCCATGAAGAGATCACCCATGCTGCCTTGTCCCAGTTCATAGTCTCTGCTGGTCGTATCACAGGTTCTAGATCCTGGATTATTGACCGGGCAAATCTGCTAGAAGATGAATCCATAATTGCAGCAACTGTCGGAAAAATATATGCTGAGAATTCACCTCCTGCTGAAATCTTGGTAGACCAACTGCCACCTGACTTCAAGCTGTTAGAGGAGTGGTTAACTTCAACACGAGGAAAAAATGTCTCAATTACCCAACCCTTGCGAGGAGAAAAGTTTGAGTTAGTACAAATGGTTAAGCGAAATGCCAATCAAGCACTGATTCAATATTTAAGTAAGCGTGCCAATGATGCAGCTGTAAGTGGAAGCGCACTTTCGCAGATAGCAGAACAACTCGAATTAGCTGAATTGCCATTGAGAATTGAATGTTTCGATATTTCAAATATTCAAGGAACAAGCATGGTGGCCTCGATGGTTGTATTTGAGGATGGCCAACCGAAAAAAAAGGATTACAGAAGGTTTGCGATATCAGATGACTTAGAATTTGATGATACAAGGGCGATGCACCACGTAATCACGAGAAGATTCAAAAGATACCTAGAGGATAAAGAGATTGATGTTTCAGAGGCTGCGATTGCAGGGGGAGATAGACCAAGGTTTGCCTACCCTCCACAATTGGTTGTGGTTGATGGTGGTAAAGGTCAGGTAAATGCTGCAGCAAAAGCACTCTCTGAGTTGGGTATTACGGATGTGGCACTTTGCGGATTAGCCAAAAGGTTGGAAGAGGTGTGGTTACCTCACAATAGTGAACCAATTATTTTCCCTAGACATAGTGAGGCGTTGTACCTATTACAAAAGGTGAGGGATGAGGCTCACCGATTCGCAATTACTTTTCATAGGAGTAAGCGTTCAAAGATTATGCTGGAATCTCTTCTTGACGAGATAGCTGGCTTAGGGGAGGTGAGAAGGAATTCACTTCTTACTCAATTCGGTTCTGTAAGTGCATTGAGGGCAGCAACACCACAACAGATTGCAAGCGTTCCAGGTATTGGTGAAAAAATGGCGCAATCAATCTTTGAGCAACTGATCAGTCGTCAATCTTCACTCAAAGTTGATGCTGAAACAGGTGAGATATTAGATGCTTGACATGTATAGCAAGATATTGCCATGAAAGGTGATACTGAAATTTTAGTAATTACCGGCATGAGTGGTGCAGGTCGATCAACTGTGGCTCACACCTTAGAAGATTTGGGTTGGTATGTAGTTGACAATCTTCCTCCAGCTTTGCTTGGTAATTTAATCGATTTAGTAAATCAATCGGTAAAGAAAGTAGCAGTCGTAATCGATGTTCGTGGCCGAGCTTTTTTTAATGATTTAACTAGATCTTTGGCTGAATTGGCCGATCAAGGAGTGTCACGAAAAATTCTGTTTGTAGATGCTGCAGATGATGCATTAGTCAGACGGTTTGAATCAACTAGAAGGCCACATCCCTTGCAAGGTTCCGAACGTATTTTGGATGGAATTACCAACGAAAGGGAAAGATTGCGAGAGGTAAGGGAATCCTCTGACATCATTATTGATACATCAAATCTAAATATTCATCAGCTAGAAAAAAAAGTAAGTGATTATTTTCATGAGGATTCAGAATCCGATTTACGAGTAAATATTCTATCTTTTGGGTATAAATACGGAATCCCAGTAGATGCAGATCTTGTTATGGATTGCAGGTTTATTGCCAATCCACACTGGATCCCAGAACTTCGACCGCTAACTGGTAAGGATCAAGCGGTGAGCGATGAGGTGTTAAAAAGCAATAACGTACAAGAGTTCTTATCAAGATATCAGGCTTTATTTGAAACTATGGCGATGGGTTTTATTTCTGAGGGAAGAAAATTTTTAACCCTAGCTATCGGCTGTACTGGTGGTAAACATCGGTCGGTAGCGATAACCGAAGAGTTGTTATCTAGGCTTTCAAACACAAAAGATCTATCGAAATTCAAAATTGAAACCCATGCAATTCATAGAGATTTAGGTCGAGAAATATAGATGGTTTCCAATCCGAAGGTAGTGTGTTTAGGTGGAGGACATGGATTGGCTGCCACATTAGCAGCAATGCGCACTCTGACCGCAGAGGTCACAGCGGTAGTGACGGTGGCAGATAACGGTGGATCGTCGGGAAGATTAAGAGCAGAGTTCAATTCATTGCCGCCCGGAGATTTAAGAATGGCACTAGCGGCATTATGTGCAGATGATGAGTGGGGACGTAGTTGGGCTGAGATCATGCAGTATCGCTTCACAAGTTCAGGACAGATGGACAATCATGCAGTAGGAAATTTGTTGTTAACTGCACTGTGGGATAGAGATCATGATCCAGTCAAAGGCTTAGAGCGGGTTGGGCAACTTCTCAAAGTTGTAGGCAGAGTTCTGCCAATGGCACTTGAACCTCTAGATATAGAAGGAAAGTTTACAAACAGGGATCAGATCAAGGTAGTTAGGGGACAAATTGAGGTTGCTGCTGCGACCGGAAAGGTTAGTGATCTTCGATTAATACCTGACAAACCAAAAGCAACCCCACAAGTTTTATCGGCTTTAAATGAAGCTGATTGGATAACCATTGGTCCTGGATCCTGGCTATCAAGCGTGATGCCTCACTTTTTGTTAGCCCAACAGGCGGAGCAAATTTGTGGAAGTAAAGCTCGGAAGATAATGATTTTCAATCTTCCCGATAAGTCAACATCTGATGAGTATGCCGGGTTTTCGCTTGAGGCTCACCTACAACTGGTTTTAGATCATGTACCAAATCTCAATATTGATGTTGCTTTGATAGATAAATCTCTGGATGGTAAAGAAAGTGGCTTCGTTGATCTAGTGGCAAAATGTGGGGGAAAAGTTATGTCATTTGACCTAGCAGATGCAAAGCAAAATTTCCACCATGATAGGGAAAAATTAAGTACTGCTTTTGCCCACATTTTTGGTTAATACCTGCTTAGATAACCCCATCGATATTTAGAGGAGCAGTCATGGCAATGACAGAGGCAGTCAAGGATGAGTTAGGCAGGCTCTCAATAACTAAACCTTGTTGCCGCAAGTCAGAGGTTTCAGCCTTACTTAGATTTGCTGGTGGCTTACACATTGCAGCGGGCAAGATAATTATCGAGGTGGAGTTAGATACTGCGCAAAGTGCGCGCCGACTTAGAAAAGACATCTCTGAAATATTTGGACACGAAAGTGAATTGTCTGTTGTCTCTTCAAGCGGAATAAGAAAGGGTAGTCGCTACATCGTTAGGGTGTTAAGTGATGGCGATGCGTTAGCGCGACAAACTGGATTAGTAGATGCAAATAATCGACCAATCAGAGGTTTGCCACCTCAAGTTGTCTCAGCCTCAATTTGTGATGCAGAGGCTGCCTGGCGGGGAGCATTTTTAGCTCACGGCTCATTAACGGAGCCAGGACGATCATCAGCATTAGAGATTACCTGTCCAGGTCCAGAGGCAGCACTTGCATTGGTGGGTGCAGCTCGCAGATTAGGTATCACAGCAAAAGCTCGAGAGGTAAGAAGTGTTGATCGAGTGGTGATAAGAGATGGCGATGCAATTGGCGCACTTCTAACCAGAGTTGGTGCACATGAAACAGTTTTAGCTTGGGAGGAGCGCAGAATGCGCAGAGAGGTGCGCGCTACTGCAAATCGTCTAGCTAATTTTGATGATGCAAATCTTCGACGTTCGGCGAGGGCTGCAGTCGCAGCTTCAGCTAGGGTGCAAAGAGCCATGGAGATATTAGGTTCAGATATTCCTGAACATCTGAAGGAGGCGGGTGAGTTAAGGGTGAATCACGGCCAGGCAAGTCTTGAAGAACTTGGATCGCTAGCATCACCGCCAATGACAAAGGATGCGATCGCAGGTCGGATTAGAAGATTACTTGCTATGGCAGACAAGCGAGCTCGCGAACTTGGAGTACCTGACACTGAGGCAAGTATTAGTCCAGACCTATTAAATTAAAGTTCATTTGTAAACTGCTAAGATAGGAAGATCCCACGGGGTTGTGGATCTATCTATTAAATAAATTTATCAAGTGAGGGTAGTGATGATCAAGGTTGGCGTTAACGGATTCGGCAGAATTGGGCGAAACTTTTTAAGAGCTTCTTTAGAATCAGGAGCTGATTTTCAAATCGTTGGCGTCAATGACCTAACCGATACCGCAACACTTGCTCACCTACTCAAATATGATTCAATTTTGGGCCGCCTTAAGTATCCAGTAACTTTTACTGAAAGCTCGATCACTGTAGCGGGTAAGACAATATCGGTAACCGCTGAACGCGACCCAGCAAATATTCCGTGGGAAAAAATGGGCGTTGATGTAGTTGTCGAATCAACTGGAATATTTACAAAATCAACTGATGCTGGCAAACATATTACTGCGGGAGCAAAAAAAGTAATCATTTCAGCACCAGCCACAGATGAAGACATCACCATAGTCATGGGTGTCAATCACGACAAATATGATTCAAAAAAGCACAACATTATTTCCAATGCCTCATGCACTACCAACTGTCTTGCTCCTATGGCAAAAGTTTTAAATGATGAATTTGGAATAGTCCGCGGGTTAATGACAACAATTCATGCTTACACAAATGATCAAGTAATTTTAGACTTTCCTCATAAGGATTTGCGTCGTTCAAGAGCTGCTGCATTATCAATCATTCCTACCTCCACTGGCGCTGCCAAAGCTATTTCATTGGTTCTACCTGAATTGAAGGGAAAGCTAGATGGATATGCACTTCGTGTGCCAGTCCCAACCGGATCAGCAACCGATCTAACAGTTGAATTGGCTAGGGAGGCATCAATTGGTGAGATTAACTCAGCATTAAAGAAAGCTAGCGAAGGACCACTTAAAGGTTTCCTGACATACACTGAAGATCCAATAGTTTCAGCTGACATTGTCACCGATCCAAGTTCTTGCATCGTAGATGCAGGATTAACCAAAGTTATTGGATCGACTGTAAAAGTGGTTGGCTGGTATGACAACGAATGGGGTTATTCAAATCGCTTAGTTGATTTGATTAAATACATAGGTAAATCCTTATAATTTAATGCAGATAAAAAATCTAAACCAGATTGAACTTAAAGGTAAGCGAATAGTTCTTCGATGCGACCTTAATGTTCCGATCAAAAATGGAGTAATTGAGGATGATGGAAGAATCCGTGCCTCACTTAGCACGATCGATTTTTTACTCAAAAATAATTGCTCGATCGTTGTAATTGCTCACTTGGGTAGACCAAAAGGAGAGATCAAAGCAGAGTTATCACTACAGCCGGTGGCAAAGGCCCTGGGTAGATTACTTGGTAGAGAGGTCAGCTTTAATACCCAAATCAGGGGACTTAAATCAAAAACTGAATTACTTAAACCTAGTGAAATTTTGATGTTGGAAAATATTCGTTTTGAAAAAAGTGAGACCAGCAAAGTGCCCTCTGAACGATTAGAACTTGCTAAAGAGTTAGCAAGTTATGGCCAGATATACGTGGGAGATGGCTTTGGTGCAGTACA
>VGBN01000003.1 GCA_016870455.1 Actinomycetota bacterium
TGCTCTATCAGAGCATTGCTTCAACCAATAATTGCAAATGATCTTACAAATGCCCAAATCAAAATCAAAAACAAGCAGAGTATGAGAATGTCAGATTTGATTGAGCAGCTATCCAAATTTGGTTACACCAGATCTGACTTGGTTGAAAAACGTGGAGATTTTGCAGTTCGTGGTGGAATTCTAGATCTCTTTGCCCCTGATCAAGAGCACCCGATCAGAGTAGATTTTTATGAGGATGAGATAGATGAGCTTTCATTTTTTGCTGTTTCAGATCAAAGGTCGATTGAAAAAATTACAACTCAATTAGTGATTTATCCATGCCGGGAGATTTTGATAGATGAGGAGATTAAAAAGCAAGCTATACAGCTTGGTAAATCATTTCCACAGATTGCTGATTTAACAAGTAAGTTAGCTGAGGGAATTACCTTTGAGGGGATGGAATCCTTAGCAGCAGGAGTTGTAAGTAAATTTAACTCATTGTTGGATTATTTGCCACCCGGCTATCAACTCTGGTTTATCGATGAACCAAGAATTAAAAGCAGGGCAAATGATTTGATAAATACTAATCAGGAGTTTTTAGAGGCTGCTTGGTCAAATCTTGCTTGGTCTGATCAGGTAAGTAATCAAACACCTTTGGATCTGAGTAAGCCACTAGGTCGTGGTGGTTTCTATACATTGGAAGAGATAAAGAAGCTGGCCGGAGCGGGCAATATTGCAATGCGATCCCTCAATCTATATGCGAGCTCACCTGAGGATAAACCAATAACTTTTATTAGTGAGATAGAAAGTTATGCAAATAAGTATGACAAGGTGCTTAATGAGATTGAAAAGTGGCATCAAAGTGGATTTAAAGTATTTTTTACCGCCTCAGGAAATGGTGTTTTAAAACGGTTTTCTGAGTTACTAAATGGGGTCAATTTGCCAAACAAGATTGCTACCGGTGAATTTGAGCCAATTTCAGATCTGATAAATCTATTTCAAAGTGATTTAAAACATGGATTTATAAGTGAGGAATTTAAATTCGTTGTTATAACAGACAAAGATATAAGTGGACAGCGATCTTCCGATAAAGATCTTGCTCGAATGCCTTCTCGCAGGAAAAAATCTATTGATCCACTGCAGCTAAAGGTCGGAGATTTTGTTGTTCATGAACAACATGGAGTGGGTAGATACCTTGAGTTAATAAATCGATCAATAGCTGGGGTATCACGCGAGTACTTGGTTATTGAGTATGCCGCATCAAAGCGAGGACAACCAGCAGATAAGTTGTTTGTACCCACCGATACCTTAGAACAGGTGACTAAATATGTTGGTGGTGAAGCTCCTGCATTGCACCGCATCGGTGGCACTGATTGGCAAAGTAGCAAACGAAAAGCGCGCAAAGCAATCAAGCAGATTGCTGCAGAATTGATAAGACTGTACGCAGCACGAATGAGTGCACCAGGTTTTGCATTCTCACCAGATACACCGTGGCAAAAAGAATTAGAGGATAGTTTTGCATTTGTTGAAACAATTGATCAGCAAGCCACCATTGATGAGGTTAAGCAAGATATGGAAAAACCAAATCCAATGGATCGACTAGTTTGTGGTGATGTTGGGTATGGAAAAACCGAGATCGCAGTACGAGCAGCCTTTAAAGCAGTTCAGGATGGAAAACAGGTTGCCATTCTGGTCCCAACAACTTTGCTAGTTCAACAACACTTTAATACTTTTTCAGCTCGCTATTCAGGCTTTCCGATCAAATTAGCAGCCTTATCTAGATTTAATACGCCAGCACAAAGTAAAGAAATAATTGCTGGCTTAAAGTCTGGTGCGATTGATGTGGTAATTGGTACTCATAGATTACTTTCCAAGGATGTGATCTTTGCTGATTTAGGACTTTTGGTAGTAGATGAAGAGCAAAGGTTTGGTGTTGAACACAAAGAGGAGTTAAAAAAAGCAAGAACAAATGTGGATGTATTAGCTATGTCGGCCACACCAATTCCTAGAACTTTAGAGATGGCAATAACCGGCATAAGAGAGATGTCAAACATAACCACTCCACCCGAGGAGCGACACCCCATCTTGACCTACGTTGGCCCTTATGATGAAAAACAGATTAGTGCGGCGATAAATCGTGAGTTACTTCGAGATGGACAAGTGTTTTTCATTCATAATCGAGTTGACAGTATTGAAGCAGTTGCAGAGCGACTAAAGAAATTAGTGCCAGGAATCAAAATCGGAATTGCACATGGACAGATGAATGAACGAGCATTAGAAGAGGTGATTTTATCCTTTTGGAACAGAGATTTTGATTTGCTACTTTGTACAACAATAATTGAGAGTGGAATTGATATTCCAAATGCCAACACCTTAATAGTAGATAGATCAGATATGTTTGGCTTATCTCAACTTCATCAACTCAGAGGACGAGTTGGTCGAAGCCGAGAACGTGCGTACGCCTACTTTTTGTATCCTCTTGATCAACCTATTACAGAGTTAGCTCATGATCGTTTGACCACTATTGCAACAAATACTGATCTTGGGGCTGGTATGCAGGTGGCTTTAAAGGATTTAGAGATTAGAGGTGCGGGAAATTTATTAGGTGGAGAACAATCGGGGCATATTGCTGAAGTTGGATTTGATTTATATATGAGGATGGTTGCAGATGCGGTTGAGGAGTTTAAGAGTGGTTATTTTGATGAAAAACCGAAGAACAATGAGTGCAAGGTTGAGTTACCTGTAAATGCTCATCTACCGGTGGAGTACATTGAGTCTGAAAGATTAAGACTTGATTTATATCGTCGCATTGCAGATGCTCACAATGATGAAGAATTAGCTGAAATTAATGGTGAGCTAATAGATCGTTTTGGGCCAGTTCCAAAGCCAGCTAAAGAGTTGTTACTGGTTGCATCATTAAGGTTATTTGCAAAAAGTTTAGGACTTACCGATATTGCTATATCCGGTAAGCATCTACGGCTTACCCCTGTAAATCTACCTGAATCGGCTCAGATCAAATTATCTCGACTTTACCCAGGTTCTATTTATAAGAATGCGACGCAAATTCTCTTAGTGGCAAGACCCAGCAGCCCCAATTGGATGGAAAGTGCATCAATAGGAGATACTTCTACCCTTGCTTGGGTTAATTCCGTACTTAAAGAGTTAATCCAACCTTTAAAAATTAGTATCAAGAATTAAGGGAGCGTGTGGATTAAATTGTTAAAGAAGTTGATCTTTATAAGTACGGCGGTTGCGTTACTGACCAGTTGTTCAAGCATGAGCTCAGGCGTGAAGATTGGAGATCAGGAGATTTCTTCAACTGCAATTCAAAAATCTGTTGATGAAATTTTGGCAGCACGTAAAACTGTCGACACATCCCAAATGAATCTTGTTGATAGCGCAGATCTATTAAGGGAACAAGCACAGTTCTTTGTAATCAGAGTAATCATGGACCAAATTGCCAAAGATTTATCAGTAGATGTTTCGTTGGCAGATGTAGCCGCTCGCAGAAGCGAGGTAATTTCCAGATTAGCTAATCCAGCTGAATTGCCTGCAGCTTTAGTGAGTGCAAATTTGCCAGAATCTAATCTTGATCCATACCTAAGAGTTTTAATTATCTCTGAAAGAGTTCAAGATGATTTTATTAAATCTGGTGCAACTGAGAGTGAAGTGCCCATGTACATAGATAAATTAGTTTTCGATACTGCCAAAAAATTAGGCGTAACGGTAAACCCTAGATTTGGAAAGTGGAATGAGACAACAGCATCAATTGAATCAAGTGATTTAACCGATGGTGCTGTAGTTCCAGGATCTTAAATAATAGAAATGAGTTCTGAACTTATCAGACTTCGCGAAGTGATGGATAAACTTCGCTCACCGGGCGGTTGTCCATGGGATGCCCAACAAGATCACAGCTCATTACTGAAATACCTTTTGGAAGAGTCTTATGAGTTCATTGAGGCTGTTGAAAACAATGATCGGCAAGCAATGCAGGAGGAGTTAGGTGATCTTCTTTTACAGATTTATTTCCACTCTCGGATGGCTGAAGAGGATGCAAAACAGCCCTTTGATATTGAAGATATTGCTAAGTCGGTTGCGGACAAATTAATTAGGCGTCATCCACATGTATTTGCTGCTCCTTCAAATGAAAGTAGTGAGGATGTTTTAGCAAATTGGGAGAGGCAAAAAGTCAGTGAGAAAGGTCGAACCTCGGCAATAGATGGCGTTCCACTGGGACAACCAGCACTGCCGCTTGCTACAAAAATAATTTATCGACTCAATAAACTTAATTATGAGGTGCCAATTTCTCACCCAATATCATTACCAAATGAGGCAGATCAGGATCAATTAGGTCAAGTACTTCTTGGATTGATTAGCCAAGCAGTTGAAAAAGGATTAGATCCTGAGGCAGCACTTCGCAATGCAACCAAAGCCCTGATTGCTCAGATCCAAGAGCATGAGACAAGGTAGAATTTACCTACTTCTTTTAAATCTAAAAACAGTTAGGGAAAATTAGTGTCGAAGATAAAAAGTGTTACTGCACGAGAAATCCTTGATTCTCGAGGTAATCCAACTGTTGAAGTTGAAGTTTTATTGGAAGATAAAAGCCTTGGTCGCTCAGCGGTACCAAGCGGTGCCTCTACCGGTGCATTTGAAGCAAGTGAATTACGAGATGGCGGATCAAGATATTTAGGTAAAGGTGTTAACAACGCTGTTAAAAATGTGATTGAAAAAATAGCCCCTGCAGTTGTTGGTATAAATGCAAAGGATCAAAGAGTTATTGATGAAAAAATGATTGCATTAGATGGAACAAAATATAAGTCCTCGCTAGGGGCTAATGCAATTTTAGGAGTTTCCCTTGCCTGTGCTCGAGCGGCATCTATAAGTGCAAATCAACAATTGTTTCAGTATTTAGGCGGGAGTGCTGCAAAGACATTACCTGTTCCTATTATGAATATTTTAAATGGTGGAGCACACGCTGATACAAATGTTGATATTCAAGAATTTATGATTGCACCAATTGGTGCAGAGAGTTTTAAAGAATCTTTGCGGTGGGGTGCTGAGATCTACCACAGCCTTAAATCTGTGCTCAAGAAAAAAGGATTAGCAACAAGTATTGGTGACGAGGGAGGATTTGCACCAAATTTAGATAGCAATAGAGCAGCTCTTGACTTGATATTAGTGGCAATTGAAGGCGCTGGATTTAAAGCCGGAACTCAGATTGCATTGGCAATGGATGTGGCAGCTACTGAATTTTTCAGTGATGGTAAGTATTCCTTCGAGGGCAACTCCCTTACTTCAGATGAAATGATTACTTACTACAGTGATTTGGTCTCTAATTATCCATTGGTATCTATTGAAGATCCATTAGATGAGGATGACTGGGATGGTTGGGCTAAATTAACCCAGAAATTAGGTGAAAAAATACAAATTGTTGGTGATGATTTGTTTGTTACTAATCCAGAAAGATTGGCAAAAGGGATTAAGAACCAAACTGCAAACGCTTTACTTGTTAAGGTAAATCAGATTGGAACACTTACCGAGACTATCGATGCTGTGAAGTTGGCCCATGAAAATAATTACAAATCTATGATGAGCCATCGCTCTGGGGAGACTGAGGACACCACAATTGCAGATTTAGCAGTCGCTCTTAATTGCGGTCAGATTAAAACTGGCGCACCTGCTAGATCCGAGCGGGTTGCAAAGTACAACCAACTGCTTAGAATTGAGGAAGAACTAGCCTCACAGGCGTATTACGCCGGCCGCTCAGCATTTCCAAGATTTAGGATGTAATTTACTTGGCTAAGCATAAGTTTTTTGCAGCATCATTTATCTCTAACTCTCGAAAAGGCATCAAGGCCGCATTAAAAAAGCGTGGACTTTCAAATAGAGCTTTAATTCTTGGAATTGTTTTGTTTGTTGTTGCAATTACCTTAGCCCCACCAATTCAAAACTACTTCACTCAACGGGCTCAGATAAATGCTTTAAAAACTCAGATTGCTGACAATCAGGCTATGTTAGATCAAGCAGCAGCTGAGCTTGCTAAGTGGGATGATCCTGAATTTGTAGCAAGCCAAGCAAGAGCGCGATTGCACTTTGTTTTTCCAGGAGAGCGCCAATACATCGTAATTGGCAATGAAGAGATTGAAAATAATTCAGAGCAGACAAAAGTCTCTGGACAATTACCTTTAGGTATACCCTGGTACTCAAGATTGATCTCCTCAATCACCAGCACAAATGTAAGTAACTAAGATGGTTAAGCCAGCAAATGCATTCAAAGCTGAAGTGCCATCTGAAAAAGATTTAAAAACTGTTGCTGCTCAACTTGGTAGAGAGCCAAGGGATGTCTTAGCAATAGCCCACCGGTGTCCATGTGGTGAACCAGATGTAATTCAAACACCACCTCGCTTGGCTGATGGCACACCTTTTCCAACCTTTTACTACGCCACCTGTCCAAGACTGACTGGCGCAATATCAACCTTAGAAAGCTCTGGATTGATGGCGAAAATGAATGAACGATTACAAAGTGATGCAAGATTAGCTGGGGATTACTTAGCAGCTCATCTTGATTACGAAGCATCCAGGAGTGCGGTAGCAAAACAAACAAATTTAGATGTACCTGAGATTGCTGGAGTTACTGCCGGCGGTATGCCAGATCGAGTTAAGTGTTTACACTCACTTATCGCACACACATTAGCTGCCGGTAGTGATGTTAATCCGCTTGGGGATGAGGCACTAAGTGCACTTGACCCTTGGTGGTTGAGTAAGCCTTGTAGTCAAATTAGTAATTTAATGAATGAAGGTAAGTAGTTGAGTCGAGTTGCAGCAATTGATTGTGGTACTAACTCAATTAGATTATTAATTGCTGATATCACTGATGGCAAGTTCAAAGAGGTGCTTCGCACCATGGAAATTGTCCGTCTTGGGCAAGGTGTAGATCAAAATAAGTCTTTTCATCCAGATGCGATTAATCGCACCCTCTTAGCAGTTGAAAAATTTGCCCAACTCATTGCTAGCAAAGGCGTGGAAAAAATTAGATTCTGTGCCACGAGTGCAACTCGTGATGCTGGCAATCGAGAGTTGTTTACCGATGGAGTTGAGAGGATTTTAGGAGTTAAAGTTGAGGTGATTCCAGGTGAGCAAGAGGCAGCCCTTTCATTTATCGGTGCCACAAAAGAGTTATCTCAAAGTGATGGTCCATTCTTAGTGGTAGATATTGGAGGCGGATCAACAGAGTTTGTATTTGGTAGCAAAACGGTGGAGTCAGCCAAAAGTGTAAATATTGGCTGTGTTCGAATGAGTGAGCGCCATTTAAATTTACAACCGCCCACGATGGCCTCCATAGCTGAAGCAATAATTGATATTGATATTGCTATTACCCAAGCGGCAAAAGAAGTTCCGATCACAGAAGCAAAAAGTTTGGTTGCAGTTGCTGGCACTGCAACCACAGTGGCTGCTGCTGCCTTGAAATTAGATAATTATGATCGACATTTAATTCATCTTTCTAGAATTTCTGCAACATCTGTCTATCAAGTTGCTGCAATCTTTCAAAGCATGAACAAAGATCAGCTAGCTAATTTGGGGTATATGCACCCAGGTAGAGTGGATGTAATTACAGCAGGTGCATTAGTTTTATCCCGCATCATGGCAGCAACAGGTGCTAGTGAATTTATCGCCTCTGAATCAGATATTTTGGATGGTATTGCTTGGTCACTTTCAAAGTGAACGAAGAATTGGCTGGCAGTGGCGGTTAAAAAAGACGGGTAGATTTACCCCCTGAAGATTCGCCCCTGTAGCCCAACGGCAGAGGCATGCGACTTAAAATCGCACAAGTGTGGGTTCGACCCCCACCGGGGGCACGCTCAATACCTACGAATCTTCAGCAAAGATTAAGACTGAGTTCGCCCTAGGCAATAGCCTAGGGAATTGGAAAAGATTAATATTTGTTTACTACCTAAGTAACCAAAACAACTCCACCAATGGTTACCTTTATAGAAGGAGAAGAATGAGAAGCTCAAACCCTGTACTTGGCAAGGCATTTAATCAACCGAATAATTATCAGGTTGATCAACTAGAGCAAAGTTATAACGCTCCAGCAGCCTCATCAATACGAACAGGTCGCATGACAATTGAGGATGTTGTTGCGAAAACTGGATTTTTGTTTGTAATTTTAGTTGCGGTTGGCGCATTGGCTTGGCGTGCAAATCTGGGCTTAGGTGCTGTACTCATAGGCTTCCTAGGTGGCTTTGTCCTAGCGATGGTGATTATCTTTAGTAAAAATATTAAGCCAGGATTAGTGGTCACATACGCGGCTCTTGAAGGATTAGCCCTTGGAACATTAAGCAGCTACTACGAAGCTGTCTCTCCTGGAATTGTTAGCCAGGCAGTAATTGGCACCATCGCAGCTTTTGCTGGTGTGTTGGTTATGTATCGCAACGGCACACTTCGTGCCACTCCACAATTTACCCGCGCATTAATTGGCGCAGCAATTGGGTACTTCATCTTGGCTCTAGTTTCACTTGTCGCATCCTTCTTTGGCGTCGGTGAAGGTTATGGTTTCTACGGAGTTTCAGGAGTTGGCCTACTACTTGCAGTAGCAGGTGTAGCAATTGCAAGTCTCTTCTTAGTTCTAGATTTTGATCAGATTCAAAAAGGTGTTGTAGCTGGTGTTCCAGAGAAGGAATCTTGGCGAGCATCTTTTGGTTTGATGGTCACCGTAGTTTGGCTATACCTTGAAGTGTTGCGACTAATTGCAATTCTTCGTGGCGATCGCTAAGTAAACCTAAGCATCCAACAGGGGCTGTGAGAGATCACAGCTCCTGTTTGTTTTTGTCTGGAATTAAATCCTCATCCATATGGGCAATTCTTGTCTCAGGCAGTATGGTGGCCAACAAAATACCTACTATCCAAATACCTGCTGAAAGTAAAAATGCTGCTTGGTAGCTGAAAAGATCGGTGATTAATCCAACTATTACTGGGCCAAAAATCATTCCGGCATCTCCTGCCATCTGCCAAACTGCAATTACTTGACCACCTCGTCCCCGAATAATGTCACCCACAACACTGCCAGGTGCAGTTCCAACATATGCCCCACCTAAGCCAAAAACTGCCATTGCAACAAAATAAAGAGTTGCATTTGTTGTAAAGGCCAGCATTAAAATTCCAAACAAGACAAAAGCACTACCAAATAAATACGCCGCTCGACGCCCATTCTTATCTGAAAATTTGCCAGCCCGCAGCAAAAAAGTTCCTTGGACTAATGCTCCAACAGTTAAACCCAAACCGGCAATTGCAGCAGTTGAGTTTAATTTTTCAACCACAAAAAGTGGCAAAATCGATGATCTTAAACCAAACAACACCCAGTTATTAATAAAAGCGAGCACCAATGCAATTTGATACGGGCGTAATTTGAATGCTTGTCCCAGGGTTGTCAAACCTATTTTGCTAGATGGCAAATCTACTTTTCTACCTAATCGCTTTTCGCTTAAGAAAACTAATGCAATAACAGCAGCTGTTGCAAGAGTTGTTGAATACACAAAAAATGGTGCCCGAAGAGAGATTGCGGAAAGAATGCCACCAAAGGCTGGCCCTGTGATACCACCTAGTAAAAATCCACCATTAAATAATGATTGTGCCCGTGCTCTGTATTCATCACTTACTGATCGCATTAAAAGTGAGCCGGCTGAAACTGAGAACATCGATGAACCCAAGCCACCCAATGATCTAAATACTAAAAGCTGCTCGTAACTCTGTGCTAAACCAGTAAGGAGAGTAAAAAAGGAGACCATAAACAAACCAAAACCAAGTACTTTTCGCTCACCAAACTTATCCACAAACTTTCCAGCAATTAATCCGGTAGAAAAACGTACTATTGCAAAGATTGAGATTATTAATCCAACTGCTGTCTTGCTAACACCAAAAGATGCAGCGAATACGGGAATAACGGGAATAATTAATCCAAAACCAACTGCCACAAAAAACGACACCGAAGAGAGAACCGCTACCTCTTTTGGAAGTTCAGTAAATGGATTGTTAAAACGCTTTTTTTTGACTATTTGACTAACCGCCGCTCTTTTTCCGTAGAAATTCCTGGCCGTTTCACTTGAAATTTACCACCTTAATTTCATGAGCCCTAAAAAAAAGGCCAAAATGTTCAAGAGGCACAGATTACTCTTTTTCTTTGTTAGTATCTAATTCATGAAAGCAGTTGTTGCAGAAAATTTAGTTAAGAGCTACACCAAAGGCTCAGTCAAAGCGCTAGATGGATTAAACCTAGATGTTGAAGAGGGCACAGTGCTTGGAGTGTTAGGGCCAAATGGTGCTGGTAAAACTACCTCAGTCAGAATTTTAGCGACCCTGTTATCACCTGACTCTGGTCGTGCCTTTGTCGCAGGAATTGATGTACTAAAACATCCAGATGAGGTAAGAAAAATAATTGGTTTATCAGGTCAATATGCTGCCGTAGATGAGACCTTAACTGGTTGGGATAACTTGATTATGTTTGGGCGGCTTTATCACTTGTCCGCAAAAGCAGCTAAGGATAGAGCGGTGGAGTTACTGGAGCAGTTTTCACTCTCTGAGGCTGCAAAGCGTCCAATTAGAACCTACTCAGGTGGCATGAGGCGCAGATTAGATTTGGCTGCTTCTTTGATAATCAGACCAAAGGTTTTGTTTTTAGATGAGCCCACAACTGGACTAGATCCAAGAGGCAGACAGGATATGTGGGGCGTAATTGATGAGTTAGTGAAGGGCGGTGTAACACTGCTATTGACCACCCAGTATTTAGAAGAGGCAGATCACTTGGCTGATGAGATAGCGGTAATTGATCATGGCAAGGTAATTGCTCGGGGTACATCAGATTCTCTTAAGCGCCAGGTGGGCGGGGAGAGATTAGAGATCGTTGTTGAAAATGAGTATGTCTTGGCTGTTAAAGAGATCGTTGCAAAAGTCAGCGGTAGTGCAGTTAATGTGGATGAAGGTTTGCGACAGATTTCAGCCCCAGTTACTACTGGCAGCAAAGCATTGATTGAGGCGGCAAAAATGTTGGATGAGCAGGGAATTCATCCATTAGATATCGGCTTAAAACGCCCTTCATTAGATGATGTCTTCTTATCCTTGACTGGGCATGTTGCTGAGGAGAAGGTGGCAGAAGAGGATTTGGTGGGTAAGGGTAGGAGGCGCGGAAAATGATTAATTTCATCTCAGATGCAGCTGTTATAACAAAGCGTCAGTTGCAGCAATTAACCAGAGTTCCCGAACTTTTACTTTTCTCCACTATTCAGCCAATTATGTTTGTTTTGTTATTTAGATATGTGTTTGGTGGCTCAATTGATACCGGCCAACCTGGTGGATATGTGCAATTGCTAATGCCAGGCATATTTGTTCAAACTGTAGCCTTCACGCTGGCTGGAACGGCAGTTGGTTTAGCCGCTGATATGCAAAAAGGATTAATTGATCGGTTTAGATCACTACCAATCTCTAGATCTGCAGTGGTAATCGGCAGAACTCTTGGTGATGGTGCCTTAAATATCGTTGTTCTTGCCGCAATGGGAATTACTGGATTTATAGTTGGGTGGCGGCCTAGCTCATCTGTCTTTGAGGTGATCCTTGGCTTTATCTTTCTTCTCGTCTTTGGTTTTGCAATGTCTTGGATTGGCGTGCTGATTGGTTTATCTGTTCGCGAAGAGCGAGTAGCCACCAATGCCACATTTATTGTGGTCTTCCCACTTACCTTTTTATCAAATGCATTTGCGCCAACAACTGGTATGCCAAGACCCTTGCAATATGTTGCAGAGTGGAATCCAGTTTCAACTATGGTTGCAGGTTGCCGCCAATTGTTTGGCCTTGAAAATCAATTTGGTGCAACCGCTGGTTCATTCCCGAGTGAGAACCCGTTGCAGATGTCAATAATTTATATGATTTTGATTATGGCAGTCTTTGTTCCTCTGAGTATTAGAAAATACAATAACGCAGCTAAGAAATAAGTTAGCTGAAAAGTTGTGCCTCTAGCACTGCAACCTTTATTACTTTGCCATTTGGTGCGGTGTAATTAACTGTCTGGCCCACCTTTGCCCCTAATACTGCTGCGCCAAGGGGAGATTTTTCAGAGTAAACATCAACATCACCTGATGAAATTTCTCTTGATCCGAGTAAAAACTTAAGTTCATCCCCTGCAATATCAACTGTAACTAACATGCCAAGTCCAACTACACCTGATTCACCCGCAGGTGGTATGCCAATGTGAGCATGCTCCAACATATGTTTCAATTGACGAATTCTTCCTTCCATCTTTCCCTGCTCCTCTCTAGCTGCGTGGTATCCGCCATTCTCCTTTAAGTCACCCTCCGCGCGAGCGGTTTCAATCTTTTTAATAATTTCAGCACGAAGTGGACCCTCTAATTGAGCAAGCTCTGCCGTTAGACGATCTGCTGCTTCCTGGGTAAGCCAGGTCTGAGTTGGCTGATTCATAAGAAGTAAAGATTACTGGCAACTGAGAATTCCTGCATTTACCGCAGGCAATCGGGTAGGAATCTCAACAGTACGCAAATTGGCACCAGCAAGTAATGAATTAGCTGGCATTAAATCTGTCACCTCACCAACAGTATTTTTATCAATATCTCGTGCCACCACTGAGCAACTGTGATCTTTTGTTAAATTGCGAACAGAAATTTTGTAAGAAATTAAGATCGCTTGATCATCAATAACCTTGAAGGAGATTAACTCAGATCTAAGAGCTGGGTTAGCCGCATTAAAGCCACTCCATAGAAACCAAGCAGCGGCAATACTTAGCAAAACCCCCAGGATTAATGGACGGTTTTTTCTACCACTTGATATGCCATACCGTTCTTTTAGCGCTGGATCAGTATGTACTTTGGGATGCATCACACTCATATTGTAGAACCAATTGCTTAATGCTTAAGTAGGCTTATCTCACAAAGTAGAGGGGTGAGGTTATGGATGAGGTATCAAGTTTTGATATGGGCGTAGCTGGCTCTTTAACCATGATTTTTTTATCACTAGCCATGCTGGTTTTGATGATTAGTTTTTATCGTAGATATAAGAGATTACTTGACCGAAAAGATCAAGAGTAGTTTTAACAACCTATGAAATCAGCAGTCAGAAAAACTGCCATAGTTTTAATCTGGCTTTCGTTAATCTATACCTGCTATGAATTAGGAGTCTGGCAGTTAAATAGAGCTCAGGCCTTAAATGTAGCCACCGCACCAAAACCCGATCAGCCATTGGTGGCGTTAACTGAGATTTCATCAGCTGGGAAAAACATTCCAATAAAGGCGGTTAATCGAATTGTTTCTGCTACTGGCACCTATTCAAAATCTTATATTGCCAAGGATCAAAAGTTTTCAGAGGGTCAGATCGCAGATTTTGATGTGAGAGTACTTCAACTAAATACTGGCCATGCTGTCTTAGTTGCTCGTGAGGTATTGGCAGAAAGCGCTGACATACTCCCAGGTGAGGTTTTGATTACTGGCCGGCTCTACCCAAGGCAAAATGTTGATCGCACCTTGGCAAAACCGGGGCAGTTACCACGAATTGATCCAGCATTGGTGGTGAGTAAAGAAAATCCATTTTTATATGATGGCTACATAATCTTACGAAGTGAGGTTAATTCCAGTAACCAAGCAAGTAATCTAACTTTGATTCCCTCACCGCAGATCTCAGAGCGGCTACCTGGTTTTTATTGGCAACACATCTCATATGTAGTGGTGTGGTGGTTTATGGGAGCATTACTGTTGATTGCACCGGCATTTCCTCAATTTAGGTTAAGCACACAAAAAGTAGGTGATAACTCACCTAAGCGGGTAAACAAGGGTAGAAGGGTTGGGATGAAAAAGTGAACAAGATAATTTTCTTCTTTCGGTTCTGGGCACTTTGGGCCGGTGTTATGTCACTTCTGCTCTGGTTTTTGTATATGCCAGCTAAGTACCTGGTGAGTGATAAAACTTTTTATGAGCAATTTATTTGGATACCAATCGTGCATGGCTTTACCTATCCGGTTTATCTCTTCGCAGCTTTGATCCTATGTATTGCCAAGCGAAAATCCCTACTAAGCACAGCGCTATTTTTATTAGCCGGTACCCTGCCAGTGGCATCAATTTGGATTGAGCGGCGGGTTAAATCTGGCCGGTGGTAGGGCAAACCTTTATCTAAACTTAACCTTTAAACCTTGCGTGTTGCCACTACTTCTGCAGGTTGATTATTTACCCTTTACCTATCCTTCCAAAACCAATGAGCACAATTAAACAGATTGCGAAGATAGTAATTGGCTAGTGAATCTATTGTTCTAAAGTCAGTCGCCGCTCAGCCACAACCTGCTCGCATCACCTATGTGCTAGATACCTCAGTTTTACTTGCAGATCCAGTGGCTTTATCTAGATTTGCCGAGCATGAGGTGATCATTCCAATTACTGTAATTGGCGAGTTAGAGAGTAAACGAGATCATCCAGAGCTGGGCTACTTTGCTAGAGCCGCTCTTCGCACCTTAGATGATCTGCGGGTAAAAAGTGGGCGATTAGATCAACCTATTGGAATTAATGATGATGGTGGCACACTTGCAGTTGAGTTAAACCACGCTGATACTGCAAAGTTGCCAGCTGGCTTTTTAAGAGATGGTTCAAATGATTCACGAATTTTAGCTATTGCAAAAAACTTAATGTCAGATGGTCGTAAAGTTGTCTTAGTAACTAAGGATTTACCACTTCGAGTTAAAGCCTCCTCAGTTGGAATTGAAGCCCAGGAGTATCGCGCCGAGCTAGCCAGTAGTAGTGGCTTTAGTGGGATGACAGAGGAATCAGTTGGCTCAACGGTGATTGACGCACTTTATGAAAATGAAAAGATTCCACATGAGATTGCAAAATCTCATCCTTGTCACACCGGGGTTGTCCTGCACTCGGAAAAGGGAAGTGCACTTGCTCGAGTTACCCCGGATAAGCAGCTTCAATTAGTCCGGGGAGATCGAAGTGCATTTGGTTTGCATGGCAGAAGCGCAGAACAAAGAGTTGCATTAGATATTTTGTTAGATCCTGAGATCGGAATCATCTCTTTGGGTGGCAGGGCTGGAACTGGAAAAAGTGCGTTGGCCATATCTGCGGGATTAGAGGCGGTATTGGAGCGACGATTGCATAAGAAGGTAGTTATCTTTCGTCCACTTTATGCAGTCGGTGGTCAAGAGCTTGGTTATCTGCCTGGAACTGAGAATGAAAAGATGTCACCTTGGGCGCAAGCAGTCTTTGACACCTTAGGTGCCTTAGTTAGCCAGCAGGTTTTAGATGAGGTGGTTGAGCGAGGATTAATTGAGGTGTTGCCATTGACCCATATCCGGGGTCGCTCACTCCACGACTCCTTTGTAATAGTTGATGAGGCCCAATCCCTAGAGCGCGGAGTTTTGCTAACAGTTCTATCCCGAATTGGTCAGGGCTCACGGGTGGTGCTCACCCATGACATCGCCCAACGGGATAATTTGCGGGTGGGCCGCCATGATGGGGTGGTGGCGGTGGTTGAGTCCCTCAAGGGTCACCCGCTCTTTGCCCATATCACCCTGACCCGCAGTGAGAGATCCCAGATTGCAGCCTTAGTTACTGAGCTGCTGGAGGAGCCAATTAACTTCACAACCTGATTTTATCCCCTCTTACGACATAACGGATAAATCGGACTTCACCGTGGCTGACCTGCGCTTTTGTGACTGGGAAAGGCTGTGAATATAAACATAATCGCGCCACGCGCCTCTATAAAGTTGCCCCTGCCCACCCTGGCTGACACCCTAAAGCAGTTCCAAGGGGCCATATCAGGCCCATGGGAAGGTAAAGAAGGAGATGGGGGATATGGCTAAGCAGCTCGTACTACCCCGCCCGCGGGTTCGCCGGCTATCGATCTCTGCTGCCCTTTTGGCATTTTTCCTGCTGATCGCAGAGCCCGCCTACGCCTCCAGCAACCTGACCTCATCTGTGACCATTCCACCTATTGAACTTTCATTAGAGAGCACCCAACCGGTTGCACCGGTGGAGGAGTTTGATCCCACCCCCTCTTTACTTGAGTTAGATGCGGTTAAAACAGTTGATGCCACAGCGATGGCTTTGGTCTCAGTTGCTGCCCGCCAAGTAGATCTAGCCCGCCAGGCCGAGGGTGCCAAAAGTATTGCCCAAGAGTTAATCGCAGCTAACTACACCTGGTCGGCAAAGCAATTTACCTGCCTTGATCAACTATGGACCAAGGAGAGTAATTGGAATTACAAAGCCCGAAATCGAGTAACTGGGGCCCATGGAATTCCTCAAGCACTTCCTGCCACCAAGATGGAGATTGTTGGAACTGATTGGCGAACCAATCCAGTAACTCAAATTACCTGGGGACTTAAATATATTAAAGAGCGTTATAACACCCCATGTGCTGCCTGGAGCAAATTCAAGCGATCAAATTGGTATTAAAAAAACTCTTTTCCTAGTTTGGGCGCTTGCCAATACTTAATGGTTTCCTAGTTTGAGCATAAAAATCATTTCCTTTATCATCAATAATTATAAATGCTGGAAAGTTCTCCACCTCAATCTTCCAAACCGCCTCCATACCCAACTCTTCATAATCTAAAACCTCAACCTTTTTAATGCAATCTTGAGCAAGTCGAGCAGCTGGGCCACCAATTGATCCTAAGTAAAAGCCGCCATACTTTTTACAAGCATTAGCCACCTGTTCAGATCGATTTCCCTTTGCCAACATTATTAATGAACCACCTACTGCTTGGAATTGCTCAACATATGAATCCATTCGACCTGCGGTGGTTGGCCCAAATGAACCAGAGGCGTAACCGGTGGGAGTTTTTGCCGGACCTGCGTAATAGACCGCGTGATTTTTTAAGTACTCTGGCATTGGTTTGCCATTATCTAGTAGCTCTTTAATTTTAGAGTGGGCTAAATCCCGTGCCACTACCAAGGTGCCACTTAATAGCACTCGGGTTTTAACTGGGTGCTTTGATAACTGGGGTAATACATCAGCCATTTTCGCATTTAAATCAATGTGAATCTCTGGCCCATCTAACTCATCATCTGTCGTAGCAGGCAGATAATGGGCAGGATCGGTCTCTAGTTTTTCAATAAAGACACCATCTTTGGTGATCTTTGCCTTCACCTGGCGATCTGCTGAACAGGAGACGGCAATTGCAATTGGAAGTGAGGCACCATGCCTTGGCAATCTGACTACCCGAACATCATGGCAAAAGTACTTGCCACCAAATTGAGCACCAATTCCAATATTTTGAGTCAATTTTAAAATCTCTTTTTCTAACTGGATATCTCTAAAACCATGGCCAGTTTTTGCATCTCCCTTAGTTGGCAGTGAATCTAAGTACTTTGTGCTGGCAAGTTTTGCCGCTTTAACTGTGTACTCCGCACTTGTGCCACCGATTACTACCACCAGGTGATAAGGCGGACAGGCTGAGGTACCAAGTGAGCGAAGTTTTTCATCCAACCAATTCATAAATGAGGTGGGATTTAACACCGCTTTGGTCTCTTGATATAAAAATGACTTATTAGCACTGCCACCACCTTTAGCAATAAATAAAAAGTTGTACTCATCTGGGTGATCGGTATCTGAATAAATCTCAATTTGGGCCGGAAGATTATTACCCGTATTTTTCTCCTCCCAAGTGGTAACTGGTGCTAATTGGGAGTAGCGCAGATTTAGTTTGGTGAATGCATCATAGACACCACGTGAGATTGAGATTTCATCTTTTTCATCAGTTAATACCTGTTGCCCCTTCTTGCCCATCACAATTGCAGTGCCGGTGTCTTGGCACATCGGCAATACCCCACCGGCTGAGATGTTGGCATTTTTCAATAGATCTGTTGCCACAAATCGATCATTAGGTGAGCTCTCTGGGTCCTTCAAAATATTTGCTAATTGCGCAAGGTGTTCACTTCTTAAATAATGCGAAATATCATGCATTGCAACTTCAGTTAGTTTTGAAATAGCTTGACTTGAAACCTTTAAGAATTGCCGACCATCTGCAGTGAAGGTACTCACACCTTCAGTTGAGATAAGTCGATACTGCGTATCATCTGGCCCAATTGGAAGTAGATCCTGATAGGTGAACTCTGGTGCCATAGGGCTAAATCTACTGTCTTCTAAGATCAATTAGGATAAGCACATGAGCCAGGCCACTAAAAAGCGAGTATTACTTGCAGCACCTCGTGGCTACTGCGCTGGTGTTGATCGTGCAGTAATAACTGTTGAAAAAGCTTTAGATCTTTATGGTGCACCGGTCTATGTTCGCAAACAAATTGTGCACAACAAACATGTGGTTCAAACCTTAGAGGCGCGGGGTGCGATATTTGTCGATGAAACTGATGAGGTGCCAGAGGGAAAGATTGTGGTCTTCTCCGCCCACGGTGTCTCGCCAGCGGTTCATCAAAGTGCTGCCAGTAGAAATTTAAAAACTATTGATGCTACCTGCCCGCTTGTTACTAAGGTCCATCATGAGGCAAAGAGATTTGCCTCCGATGATTATGACATTTTGTTAATAGGTCACCAGGGCCATGAGGAGGTTGATGGCACCGCAGGTGAAGCGCCAGATCATGTTCAGCTTGTGGATGGCATAGATAGCATTAAAAACATAAAGGTGCGGGATGAAAACAAGGTAGCTTGGCTTTCACAAACTACCTTAAGTGTGGATGAGACCTTAGCTACCGTGGCAGAGCTTCGTAAGCGGTTTCCAAACTTAATTGATCCACCAAGTGATGACATCTGTTACGCCACCCAAAACCGACAGGTAGCAATTAAAGAGATTGCACCTAAAGCAGATTTAGTCTTAATTGTTGGCTCAGCTAACTCATCTAACTCGGTTCGATTAGTTGAGGTCTCCCTTGAGTATGGTGCAAAAGCTGCTTACTTAATTGATTACGCAGCCGAGGCAAAAGATGAGTGGTTAAATGGCGTAACAACTATTGGTGTTTCAAGTGGTGCATCGGTGCCTGAGATTTTAGTTAAGGATTTACTCACCTGGCTTGCCGATCGTGGCTTTGGTGAGGTTGAAACTGTCACCGCAACTGAGGAGCATTTATTGTTTGCAATTCCACCTGAGCTTCGAAAAGATTTAAAAGCTGTTGGAAAATGATTGAGTATTTAGATTTCGCTCTTTTTTAAACCAGATAAACCAAGCAACAGCTGCCCCACTTAATAGATAAAAGGATACTGAGGCTAAACCTGCCACTAAATCAATTAGTAACTTAGTTGGCGCAAATGAGCCACCACCTACAGTTGGCATCAAGATAATTGAGGCGAGTAAAAGTGATACCGGTGGAGCAACTGCTGTTACATAAGCTGTGCCCACTCTGCCTAAATAGATCGCTCCAAAAAATGCAATCCAGATAGCTAAACAGGTGATGATGCCCAATGAGTTACGGAAAATAAGCTCAATTGCCTCAAATACAAAAATTACTAAAAATTGCAAAATTACTACCCCGGGCTTGGTTAAACCTGGTCCCTTAATCGGTGAATTAATTGGCAAATTACTCATTTATTTTTCTCCCTCAATCTCCTCTACCTCAATAAAATCATCCTCACCAGATATTGCCTTTAACTCCCTTACCTCACCAGGGGACTCTGGATACTCAATTGCCAATTTATCTTTATCACCACTGACACCTAAATTGTGGATCCGTCGGGCTGGACTTAAGACCGTACGTTCTGCAGTTGGGATCAAATCCTCATACGCTTTTGCAGTGGATGAGATTGCCTTACCCACTGCCACAATCTTGCCATGTAAAAGCGTGATGTTTTTTAAGAAGGTATTAGCTACCTTTTGAATCTCATCAGCATTGTCAGCTAATTTGTTTCTGGTAAAGATATAACCAATTGTTCGAAGTAGCGCCATCATTGAGGTTGGGGTAGCGATAGTTACATTAAGTTTAAAAGCTTTCTCTAACATCGATGGATCAATTCTCAATGCCTCTGCCAATAAGGTTTCAAATGGTAGAAATAAAACTACAAAATCTGGTGAGCCTTGAGATTTGTGGTAACCGCGTTTAGCTAAGGCCTCAACATGTTTTAATAAATCTTTACTATGTTGAGCTAAATACTCATCTCGCTGAGTTTGCTCTTGAGTACCAAAGGCATCTAAGAAACGATCAAATGGAAATTTAGAGTCAATAAATATGCTGCTGCCACCTGGCATTTTTACTGTGATATCTGGAATCCCAGCGGAGTCAGCATCGGTGGTGGATTTTTGCCGGTTGTACTCATGGCCTTCTCGCAACCCAGCAGATTGCAACAGCAATTCTAATTGCGCCTCACCAAATTTACCTCGGCTTTGGGTATTAGATAAGGCCCCAGCAATCTTTTTTGTCTCATCAAAGATTGATTCACTAGCCCGTCTCATCTCATTGATAGTGGTTTCCAGTTTGGCCTCAGCCTGGGTTCGAATCCGATTCGCCTCAACTGATTGGGCAGATAACTTTTCAACTGTTGATTTCATTGCATTTAGCTCAGCGGTTAATTTAATTGAGTTCTCGGTTTTACTTCTCTCATCTGCTAACTGCTTTTTATAATCATCAAGTAATGAGCTATCAGTACCTTTGTTTTTATTTCGCAGGGCATTAAAGAGGTAGCCGATTGCTACTCCGGCACCAAGGCCGATCAGCAGCGTGATGATCGAGGCGGGCATAGGGTTATAGTGGCAGGAAGTGCTGACAATCTTGCGTAGGCTTAACCCCTTGTGAGCCTTTCAATCGGAATCGTCGGTCTGCCAAATGTGGGTAAGTCCACCCTCTTTAATGCGCTGACTAAAAACAATGTCTTAGCGGCTAACTACCCCTTTGCCACCATTGAACCCAATATTGGTGTGGTGGGAGTGCCAGATCAACGGCTTGCGGTTTTAGCCAAAATCTTCTCCTCGGAAAAAATCCTGCCAGCAGCTGTTTCATTTGTTGATATCGCAGGAATAGTAAAGGGAGCCTCAGAGGGAGCGGGGCTGGGAAATAAATTCCTAGCAAATATCAGAGAGTCAGATGCAATCTGCCAAGTTATTAGAGTTTTTAAAGATGGCGATGTGGTTCATGTTGATGGAAATGTTGATCCTAAAAAAGATATCGAAACCATTAACACTGAGCTCTGTCTGGCAGATTTACAGACTCTAGAAAAGGCCATCCCGCGATTGGAAAAAGAGGTTAGAACTGTTAAGGAAAAAGCTCCAGTTTTAGCAGCGGCCAAAGCGGCAGCTGAGATATTAAACAAGGGAATGCTGTTGCGAGGTAGCCAGGTAGATCTTGCCGCAATTGCAGAGTTGCAATTGTTGACCGCTAAACCATTTTTATATCTCTTTAATGTTGATGCAGCAGAGTTATTAGATGGCAAATTACGAGATGAGTTAGCAGCTCTTGTTAAGCCAGCAGAGGCAATCTTTTTAGATGCAAAAACTGAGGCTGAGCTGGCAGATTTAGATGAGGCAGATGCACTTGAGTTGCTTAAATCAATTGGATTAACTGAGCCAGGCCTAACCACATTAGCAAGAGTTGGTTTTAATACATTAGGATTACAGACTTATCTCACCGCAGGTCCGAAAGAGGCCAGAGCGTGGACGATTCATAAAGGTGATACCGCTCCAGTTGCAGCTGGTGTGATTCACACCGATTTTCAAAAAGGATTTATCAAGGCAGAGGTTGTGGCCTTTGATGAGTTGGTTGCTGCTGGATCAATGGTGCAAGCCCGCGCCAATGGCAAGGTGCGAATGGAAGGTAAGGATTACGTGATGGCTGATGGTGATGTAGTGGAGTTTAGGTTTAATGTCTAAAAAACAACCACACTTAAAAGATTTGCCAGTTAAAAAACGAGAGAACCTTCGTAACGTGGCAATTATTGCCCACGTAGATCATGGCAAGACAACTTTGGTCGATGCCATGCTTTGGCAATCTGGTGCATTTGCTGCACATAAAAAACAGGATGAAGGCCAAGATCGCATGATGGATTCCATGGATCTTGAGCGGGAAAAGGGAATTACTATCTTGGCAAAAAACACTGCGGTAAAACGTGGTCAGACCATTGTCAACATTATTGATACCCCAGGGCACGCTGATTTTGGTGGCGAGGTTGAACGTGGATTAGAGATGGTAGATGGCGTGATTTTGTTGGTTGATGCCTCAGAGGGCCCATTGCCACAAACTCGATTTGTGCTTCGCAAAGCTCTGCATAAAAATCTGCCAGTAATTTTAGTAATTAACAAAGTAGATCGACCAGATTCTCGAATTGCCGAGGTGGTTGATGAAACCTATGCACTCTTTTTAGATCTAGATGCCAATGAGGATCAGATTGAGTTTCCAATTGTTTATGCATCTGCTAAGGCTGGGAAGGCATCTTTGGATCGACCAGCAGATGGTGGTATGCCAAACACAGAGAACTTAGATGCTTTATTTGAGACTATTTTTTCTGCTATTCCAGCACCTATCTATCATGAGGGTGCCCCACTGCAAGCACATGTAACAAACCTTGATTCATCTCCCTTCTTAGGCCGGCTGGCATTATGTCGAGTTCGAGAGGGTGTAATTAAAAAAGGTCAATCAGTTATGTGGATTAAAACTGATGGCTCAACTGAGCGAGTAAAGGTTTCAGAGTTATTGATTACCGAAGCGCTAGAGCGAGTGCCAGCGCAAGAGGCCCACCCAGGTGACATTATTGCAGTTGCCGGAATTGAAACTATTACCTTAGGTGAAACACTTGCTGATTTAGAAAACCCACATGCTTTGCCATTAATTACCGTTGATGAGCCAAGTATCTCTATGACTATTGGAATTAACACCTCACCCCTGGCTGGAAAAAGTGGAAATAAATTAACCGCTCGCCAGGTTAAGGGCAGGCTTGATGCTGAGTTGGTTGGAAATGTATCCCTTCGAATATTAAATACTGATCGACCTGACACCTGGGAGGTGCAGGGCCGAGGTGAGTTACAGCTTGCTGTTTTAGTTGAGATTATGAAGCGAGAGGGATTTGAGTTAACAGTTGGTAAGCCACAGGTGGTTACTAAGATAATTGATGGCAAGATTCATGAGCCAATGGAGCGGCTATCAATTGACGCCCCGGAGGAGTACTTAGGTGTAATTACTCAGTTGATGGCTCTTCGTAAAGGTCGCATGGAGCAGATGGTTAACCATGGCACTAGTTGGATCAGGCTTGATTACCGAGTTCCATCCCGCGGTTTAATTGGTTTTAGAACTGAGTTTTTAACTGAGACGCGTGGCACAGGATTACTCCACCATGTATTTGATGGATATGAGCCATGGCATGGGGAGTTGCGCACTCGCGCAACTGGCTCACTGGTCTCTGATCGAATGGGAGCTGTAACTAGTTACGCCCTTTATGGCACCCAAGATCGTGGCTCAATATTTGTTGAGCCAGGGGATGAGGTTTATGAGGGCATGGTAATTGGTGAAAACTCCCGTAATGAGGATTTAGATGTTAACTGCGTAAGAGAGAAAAAGTTAACAAATATGCGAGCCTCCGGCTCTGATGAATCAGAGCGATTAATACCAGCGAAGAAATTAAATATGGAGGGTGCACTTGAGTTTTGCCGTGAGGATGAGTGTGTTGAGGTGACACCGGCGGTGGTTCGAATTCGCAAGGTGATTTTAGATGGATCAACTAGGGCTCGAATTACCTCAAAAGCAAAGCGGGCAAATGAGAATTCATAACCATTACTGGGCAATAAAGCGGTAATGTCAGAGGCACCTTGTTAAATTAGGCTGTGGCCGCAACAAAAACTGGTGTTAAGCTAAATCTAGTTAGAGCAAATTCAGCTCAGCAAGGCATACCACTTGCTAAGTTTAATGAAGATCAACTTAAAGTGGTAAACCACACTGGTTCTAAATTACTAGTCCTAGGCCAAGCTGGCAGTGGAAAAACTACAACATTAGTTGCCGCTATTTCTCACCGAATCTCTCAAGGGATAAATCCAAACTCCATCTTGGCAATTACCTATGGCCGTAACAGTGCTAGCAGATTACGGGATCAAATTGCATCTGCAAATCCTGCTCAGCACACAGTGGCAGAGCCAATTGCTCGAACCTTTCACTCACTTGCATTTATGATTTTAAATGATCCAATAAATCTAGCGGTAGGTAGTGAAAAACAGTTTGTGCTGCTCTCTGGCGCAGAGCAGGATGCGCAGATCAGGCAGTTACTAGCATCAGATGCCGAAAATCCAACTGCTACCTTGTGGCCAAAAGAGTTAATTCCGGCATTAACTACTAGAGGTTTTGCCAAAGAGCTTCGTGAATTTATTAACCGTGCCACTGAGCGGGGTAGCTCACCGGATGAGTTAATTAAATTTGCTAAAAAATATGACCAAAGATACTGGCCTGCGATTGCGCAGTTTTGGCAAAAATATAAGCAGGGTATGGCCCTTAGAGATGGCACTACCTCACACTCATTTAATCGGGTAGATCCTAGTGAAATTGTTGTCCTTGCAGTTGAGCGATTATCAGCCAATTTAGAGTTATTAGCAAAGTATCGAAAATTATTTGAAATTATTTACGTAGATGAGTTTGAAGAGTCAGATCGTGCGCAACGAAGGTTGTTGCAATTATTAAGTGGTGATGAATTGGTGATCTTTGCAGATCCACAGAGTGCGGTGGGCAGGTTTCGCGGAGCAGATCCAGATAATTTGATTAATGATTTAGAAAACTTTGAGATCAAAACTCAGATTACCCTTGAAAATAAAGTACGAGAATCAGCTATACAACAAGTAGCACTCTTAGGCTCCAGCAGTGAAGAGGCAAATTACATCGCCCATCAATTTAGATCTGCCCACCTAACTTTAGGAACTGCCTGGTCAAAGATGGCGGTAATTGTTAGATCACCAGGTGCGCAAATCACTGCCCTGGCGCGAGCCTTTGCTATGAATCAAATTCCAGTTGAAATTGATGCACAAGCACTCTCCCTTGGTGATAACCCAGCGATCAAACCAATAATCACAATTGCCCAAATTGCCTTAGGTGAGTTAAAGCTTGTAAGTAGTAACTGGGGTCAGATTGAGGAGTTACTAAAAAGTGAGTTTGCTGGAGCTGATGCAATCTCAATTAGACAGATGCGAATTGCCTTAAGTAAGGCACAAAAATCAGATCAGGTTAAAACCTCAACTGAGTTGATTTTAGATGCACTTACCGCACCAAGTGTTGATCTGCCATGGCAGGAGTTAACTAGCCTTAAACGGTTAAATGATTTGATAAGGCATGCGAAAAAATCCTTACAAAGATCCCAAGATGTTTCCGATCTGCTTTGGAGTATTTGGAGTAATGGCAAAAATTATGAAGGGCAGTTGATCTGGCAAGGTTGGCAACAGCAAGCGCTAGCTGGTGGCACAAAAGGTGGGATTGCAGATCAAAATCTTGATGCAGTAATTACCTTATTTGAAGTTGCCCGGCGATTTACTCAACGGCTGCCAGGGGCTAAACCATCCTTATTTATTGATCAAATACTTGGTGAGAAGATTCTGGCCGACAGTATTACCGCAACTGCTCAGCGAGGTGAGGTAGTTAAGGTTTTAACTGTTCACTCCGCTAAGGGTTTGGAGTGGGAGTATGTGGCATTAGCAGGGATGCAAGAGGGCAGTTGGCCCAATCTAAAACAACGTGGTTCATTACTTGGCAGTGAACGATTAGTTGAGATTTTCCGACATGGCATAAGTAATCAAGAGCAATTAGATGCCATCTCAGCTGCTGGCCTTGCTCAAGATGAGAGGCGATTGTTAAATGTTGCGCTCAGTAGAGCTACAAAAAAATTATTAATTACCGCAGTAGCCCATGAGGATAATCAGCCATCTAGATACTTTGAACAATTAGCACCTGAGGATATTCAACTCTCGCAAACTGCCAGAGCCATTACTCAACCAGCCTTAGTGGCAACCTTTAGAAGAATGGCAACCTTTGCTGCCAGAGAAGATGTTGAGTTTGCAGCTCGTGCATTAAAGACCTTAGCCAGTAATGGGGTTAAGTCAGCGGATCCAAAAAATTGGCTGGGGATTACACCCCTTTCAACTGAGCTGCCTGTTATCACAGATGATGAACAGCTTCGTATCTCACCTAGCTCTCTTGAAAGTTTTACTGAGTGTGGATTGAAGTGGATGTTAGAACAAAGTGGCGGCAAGGAGGCTGATTCGACCGCACAGGTTCTTGGCTCTGCTATCCATGTAATAGCTGCACAATTAAAGGATCAACCTGATTTAACTTTAGAACAGCTAGAGGCAAAGTTAAAAGGAGCATGGTCGCTAATTGATATGAATAAAGGTTGGATTAAAGATTATGAGTATCGACGCGCAGCCATGATGCTTCGAAAGTTTTATGGTTGGCAAGCAAACAACAAAAACAAATTAATCGGTGTGGAGGAGCGGTTTGAGTTTAAGTTAGGAAAGGCGATTGTCGCTGGCTCCATCGATAGAGTTGAACTGATTACAGATGGCAAGTACTACATAGTTGATTTAAAGACAGGTGCAACACCAATCTCATTTGAGGATGCTGCGCAAAACAAGCAATTACAAAGTTATCAATTAGCGGTTGTTAAGGATGGCTTTAAAAACAAGTTATCCCACCAAGAGGTATCAGGTGCTCAACTGATATATGTTGGCGATCAAAAGGGAAAAGAGGCTAAACCAAGACCACAGGATGCCATTGATCCCAAGGTGGTCAGTGATGAGATTGAAGAGATCGGGATCAAAATGAGTGATAAAAGTTTTGTTGCAATCATCAATGATCGATGTCGAAGCTGTGCGGTTAAATCCTCTTGCCCAATTCAGCCTGCCGGTAAGTGGGTAATCCAGCCATGAAGGTTAAATACTCAGCACTTGATATTGCTAAAAAAATCTCGGCGGTAGACCCAAGCTTTAAAGTGCCTACCGCTGAGCAGATTCCAATTATTGAATCACCACTTGCACCTGCCGTGGTGATTGCAGGTGCTGGCTCTGGCAAAACTGAGACGATGAGCCAGCGAGTACTGTTTTTAGTAGCAAATGAGTTGATCACTCCAAATCAATTGTTAGGTTTAACCTTTACTCGTAAAGCAGCCGGTGAGTTAGCCAAGCGAATTAAGTATCGACTTCGTCAATTAAAAAAAGCAAATCTCCTACCCGATCATGTAGATGAGTCTGAGTTAACTGTCTCTACCTACCACTCCTACGCTGGCAAAGTTTTAGCAGAGCATGCAATTCGAATTGGCGTCGATGCTGAGTCTGATCCAATAGGCGAGGCTGCTGCATGGCAGATTGCCCATGAAGAGGTCACTAAATTTGTAGGTAGTGATCTGCCCATAAATGGTTCAACGGCCTCAGTTGTACAGGAGGTAATGGATCTATCAACGCAACTTGCTGAAAATGATAAGAGCGCACCTGAGATTATCCAGTACACCAATAGATTGTTAGATCAAATCTCACAATTTAATGATCGTCAAACAGTTGCAGTAAGTGAATTTAAAGCAGAGCTAAGACAGCGCCTTGCTATTTTGCCGATAGTAGATGCCTTTGACAATCGGCGTAAAGAAAGTGGGCTTCTAACCTTTAATGACCATATGTCTATTGCCGCTAGATTGGTCAGCGAGAGTAAGTTAAACCATAGTGATGATATTGGTGTGATTGAACGTGGCAAATATAAAGTAGTTTTACTTGATGAGTACCAAGACACCTCATTTAATCAAATAAAGTTTCTTTCCAATCTTTATGGCAACAATCATCCGGTCACTGCAGTTGGTGATCCTAATCAGGCCATTTATGGCTGGCGAAGTGCTAGCTCTGAAACTTTAGATAGCTTTTCAAAATCCTTTAATAGTAAAGCCTTGAAATTTAATTTAATGACCACATGGCGAAATGAAGAAGCCATACTGCAGCTAGCAAATAGTGTTATTGATCAAATCTCAACTGAAAAACAGATCGCAAAGTTAACTACCAGGCCAGGTGCTAAAACAGGTGAGGTGATCTGCGCTGTGTATGAGACGCAGGTACAAGAAGGTGCAGAGATTGCCTCTTACTTCGCGTCAAAATGGTTTGATAAGCACCGCCAGAGCTTGCCAGATGAGAAAAAATCAACCTTTGCCGTCTTAGTTAGAAATAGATCACAGATTGATTTAATTCAATCAGCATTTAGCCAATTAAATATTCCTACAGATGTGGTTGGAGTTGGCGGATTAATTAACACACCTGAGGTGGCTGACATTATTGCCTTGCTTCGCACCCTGACTATGCCAGATTCTGGCACCGCACTTATGCGCTTACTAACTGGCCCTTATTTAAATCTTGGCGCAAGAGATTTAATGGCATTGGGTAGTTTTACTAAAGCATTTGCAAGAGAAAATGAGTATTCAAGAGGCACTCAGTTAAAGCAAGCATTAGAGGAGGATATTGCGGTAATTACCACCTCAGATGAGTTTGCCGCCGGCTCAATTATTGAAAGCTTAGAGCAACTGTTAACTTTGACTGAGGTTGAGTTAAAAGATTATCGAGCAACTCCTGCATTCACAGATGAGGGATTGGCTAGATTAAGAAAATTTGCACTCTCACTTCGCTCATTGCGCCGAAATTTAAATGGATCAATAACTGAGGCAATTATTGAAGTCTGTGAGTTCTTGTCATTAGACACTGAAGTTTTGGTTAGAGATGGTTGGCAAAATGGTCGCAAAAATATAGATCGATTCCTGGATGAGGCAGCAAGGTTTCAGAAAAATGGCGGCAGCTTATTTAACTTCTTGCAGTGGTTAAAAATTGCCGAGGAGGCAGAGGGCGGGCTTAAACCTGCTGAGGTCGATGTTAGAAGTGATGCGGTTCAGATATTAACTATTCATGCTGCAAAAGGAGCTGAGTGGGATTATGTTGCCATTCCTGGTTTGGCTGAGAGAAGTTTTCCAAATAGTGGCAAAAAATCTGATAACTGGATAACTAATGCCGGCAGTATTCCAGTCAGCATGCGTGGGGATTATCAACAATTGCCAGCAATTAATTTTGACAACTTTACATCTAATAAGAGCTTAAAAGCTGGTATCGAAAACTTTAGTGAGCAATGGAAATCGCGCAAGATGATGGAGGAGATGCGCCTGGCATATGTTG
This sequence comes from Actinomycetota bacterium, assembly GCA_016870455.1. Taxonomy (GTDB): domain Bacteria; phylum Actinomycetota; class Actinomycetes; order Nanopelagicales; family Nanopelagicaceae; genus Nanopelagicus. The sequence continues at coordinate 29,054 of VGBN01000003.1, forward strand.
CAATAACCCGGGCAAAACAGGCTCTCATCTGCACCACCTCTCACTTTAGAACTGGTGAAAATGTGGTCAAGCCAAGTCGATTATTTCAATTATTTGCAGCTGCAGTAGTAAATATTCCAGGCGGCCAGCTCATTGTTCAAGATGAGATTCCAGATGGTATTAATCCAATGAAAGAAAACCCAACTACTGCACACTGGCCAAGACAGCTCAATGAGGTATCAACAGTGCAAAAGGTTGCTGCAGCTGTTGAATCAAGCCAACCCTTTACTAAAGCAGAGGTTGAGCAGATGTTAAGTAGTTTGCAAGATGAAGAGAGGATTGGTTTGTTAAATGATTTAATGATGATCATCACTGAGTTAAAAACCAAAGATAATCAACAAGATATTGTCTTACCTACCAGGTTGTCAGTTTCAACCTTGTTGTATTTAGCCGATGATCCGCAAGAGTTAGCACTTCGATTGCGCAGGCCAATGCCTAATCACATTGATAAGTATGCAAGACGTGGTACTGAGTTTCACCTATGGCTTGAAAATCACTTTAAGCAACCATCATTGATATCTATGGATGAGTTGTTTAACCAAGGGTTAATGACCCAATCAGATGAGGATGCGCCATTAGATCAATTACAAAAAGCTTGGCTAGCTAGTAAGTGGGCAGATCGCCAACCTGTCGCAGTTGAGGTGGGCTTTGAGACGATGATCGATACCACTTTAATTAGGGGAAGAATTGATGCGGTGTATCAGATTTCTGATCAACAGTATGAGGTAGTGGATTGGAAAACTGGCAAGGTTAAATCTGGTGAGGATTTAGCCAGTGCTGCGATTCAACTTGCCATGTATCGATTGGCTTATGCAAAACTTAAAAACATACCAATTGAAAATATTTCAGCAGCTTTTCACTACGTTATTGATAATCAGACCGTAAGACCAGCTGATATTTTAGGTGAAAGAGAATTAATTGAATTAGTTAGCAAGATTCCTATTCAAATTTGAATTTCAACACCAATTGGAATGTGATCTGATATCTTAAGATTAATTGATTTAATCGCCGTAAAATTTGGGCTCACCATGGCGCCAAACTCTGAGTTTGGAACCATGATGTAATCAAACTGGATTTTTGGCTGCCAACTTGGGTAGGTGTGCTGCGATAACAAGGATTTAAAAGGGCTTAACTTACTTGGCAAATTTCCAGGAAGATTTAAATCACCAGTCAATAATTTTCGTCCGGGAAGTTTTTTTAGATATAAAGAGAGCTTATTTAATTGAAATATGTTGACTCCTGGCACAAAGGATAGATGAGTTGTGGCTATGGTAACTCCATTTTTAAGCTCTGCTATCAATGCAACTCTTGGCTCATCTTTTACATAGATAAATCTTGCACCTTTACCATCATCCTTTGGAATCATAAGTGGCATTCCTACAATAGATCTGCCTAATTTTTTCACATAAAGTTTTTTAATTGGCACATTAGTAGCAAGAGCTAGGCCATAACTTGGTTGAGTGTTTTTCACTACAGTTTTTTCAGTAATTATGGCTTTCGTAAGATCTTCAACTCGGTGCCATTTTTCACCAGGAGTTCCAATTAAAGTTGGCAGATAAGCCCAGTGCTTTAGTTGAGTTGCTTTAGCAATTATCTGTGTTTGATTAGTTAGATCAGATCTAGGTTGAAGGTAATCCACCTCTTGTAATGCAATAAAATCTGGTTGTAACTGCGTGGCAACTTTCTTTGCAGCACCTGCTAGCTCTGCCTGCCAATCTTGTTTGGCAGTTGGTGGGATTTTCTGCCCATGCAAAAGATTCCATGAGATCACTCTCATACTTTGAGCGGGGGCGACAACCATGACGACAGGCTAGTAGGGTCGGGCGGTGATGGCGCCTTCTAAACCACTAAAACTACCGCTAGCAGTTGCAGAGGTAGATCGTGCAGCTGAGTTGCGTAGTGATTTGGCCTACATAAACTCAGCCTGGTCATCTGCAGATGTGCTCTTATTTTCAGATGAAAAGTTTGCTACCGCTAATGGAAAGTTATTTTTCACTAAGGGTGAATTATTGGGAGGGTATCAAGATCAAATTGATTACTTTCTTGGGGTAAAGGATTCAAAACCATTTTTTGTTCGCCACCTACCAAGTGATCATCAGGTGGCTGGTGATTTTAAAACTTTGCGTGAGGTGGGGGCTTTGTTATCGGCACAAGATATTGGCTTGGCAGTGCACGCCCAATCGGTAGCTAATTGGCATAAGAAACACCCACGCTGTGCAATCTGTGGTGAGAAGACCTTGGTTGCATTAGCAGGATCAATCAGGCGATGTCCGGCAGATCAAAGTGAACATTACCCACGAACAGATAGCGCAATAATTGTTTTAGTTAAAGATGAAGATGATCGAATTTTACTTGGGCGACAAAAGGTATGGCCTAAAAATAGATTCTCCACCTTTGCTGGATTTGTGGAGCCAGGTGAATCATTTGAAAACTGTGTCACCCGAGAGGTGATGGAGGAGGCAGGGGTATCTTTAAAGGAGATTAATTATCTCGGCTCTCAACCATGGCCCTTTCCAGCATCTTTAATGATTGCTTTTGAGGCGATAACCAATACACCAGAGTTAGCTAGACCCGATGGTGATGAGATCGAGGAGATTCGTTGGTTTACTCGCTCCGATATGAAAGATGCGATTGCCCAAAAAACTTTGATTCTTCCATTAGAGATTAGTGTGGCACGTCAGATGATTAAAGCTTGGTATGGGGCGGGTGCTGAAACTGAGTTAGCAGGCAATGAGTCATGGCGTTAGATAACGATGCAATCTTTGCTCAGTTAGATCCAGAGCAACTTGCGGTAGTAAAGGCGATCACTGGCCCAGTTTGTGTAATAGCTGGTGCTGGAACTGGAAAAACTCGGGTAATTACCAATCGAATTGCATATGCAATCAATTCCGGTGTTACCGATTCAACCAAAGTTTTAGCACTTACCTTTACTGCAAAAGCAGCTGGTCAGATGCGAAGCAGATTACGATCACTTGGCGTACCAAATGCTGCTGCCCGGACCTTTCACTCAGCAGCCTTAAAACAACTTTTATATTTTTGGCCATATGCATTTGGTGGTCAGTTTCCATCTCTACTAACTACAAAATCAGGGTTTATCAGCCAAGCAATTGCCAGAGCTGAGGTGGCTATTCCAGCCCAAGTAAATGCACTTCATGAAATAGCTAGTGAGATTGAGTGGGCAAAGGTGCTTGAGATATCACCAGATAATTATCAGCAGGAGGCAATTGCAAACAATCGACTGGTTAAGCTGCCAAATAGCAAAGGTGACTCGGAAAATCTTTCGATGATTGCTCGAGTCTATGAAGCGTATGAATCATTAAAAAAGCAGGAGCGCACATTAGATTTTGAGGATGTATTGCTGCTGACCGTTGGCATGTTAGAGGAGGATCGGACTGTCCGCGAGCGAGTGCATGATCAATACCGATACTTCACCGTTGATGAGTATCAAGATGTCTCACCGTTGCAGCAGCGCTTGCTTAACCTTTGGTTGGGCAATCGACAAGAGATTTGTGTAGTTGGCGATGCTGCGCAAACCATTTACTCATTTGCCGGGGCAACCTCAAACTTTTTGCTAAATTTTCAAAATAGATTTGCGAATGCTCAAGTTTTTCGACTCTCTCGTGGCTATCGCTCCACCCCTGAGATAATCAATACCGCCAATGCAATTTTGCAGGCCGCCAATTTAATCTCTGATCATGGCCAGCAATTGCAATCTGCCAACGCGCATGGTGATAAGCCGGCTGTAAATGGGTTTAATACCTTTCAAGATGAGATCTCCTATGTGGCAGGTGAGGTGGCACGCTGCATTTCGCAAGGAGTTGATTCATCTGAGATCGCAGTTTTAGCTAGAACCAATGCGCAGTTAGATCAGGTAAAGGCAGCCTTAAACAATGCCAAGATTCCAAGCCAGATTCGCTCTGGTGAGAGATTTTTTGATCGCACCGATGTCAAAGATCTGATGCGTATCATCAGAAGTGCCTCCGTACTGCCGTCAGAGGGTGGTGATTGGTATGCCGATTTAGTAGCGGTGCTTAGGCCATTTGGTGAGGCTGATTATGTAATTGCCTTCCTTAGATTGGCTAAAAGTATTCAAGAAAATGGCGGAAAAAATATGCGAGCATTTTTACGTGAGATTGAAGATCGTGCTGAACAAAACAATCCACCCACCCTGCCTGGGGTGACCTTGGCAACATTACATGCGGCCAAAGGTTTGGAGTGGCGACAATTATTTTTAATCGGCGTATCAGATGGTGTGCTACCGATGGGTAATGATTTAAATGAGGAGCGCAGGCTGTTTTATGTGGGCATTACTAGGGCAAAGGAGCGGATTCAAATCACCTATGCCGGCAAACCCAGCGTATTTTTAGCCCAATTTAATTAAGTTGCATCAAACTCATCTAATGCCTTACTCTTGCCAAATGGCAAAAGTAGTTAATTCAAGTACAGCAGTTGCACCAATTGCAGCTACTGCTAATTGGTATGCCATCACATCAATCACGGCGAAATCTTCATATCGCTCAGATTGGTCAAATAAGCGCTCAAATAAGGGTTTTTATACCTTTACATTAGATCGCACCCCGGGGAGCTATATCGGCTAAGGTCGAGATAGAAGCCAAGGGGCCCGCGAATCTAATGATTCGGGGGCCTTTTTCTTTTATCTCATAACTTCCAACAACTGCCAGATAACTGGCAAAGCAAAGACCACCAAACTAAATGAGAGATAACCGAAAGGAAAGGTGAGAACGATGACCGTTCTCTTCAGCGAACTACTTGTACCAGGTTGGGCAGAGGGTCCAACCGCCAAAATTGGGTTAGGTGATATCACCTGGGCTTATGAGGATGCCCCAGTTATCTCCTACACCGATTACACCACTAACTCAGCAACAGCTACAGATAAGAGTTACCAGACAAAGGTGGCATACAAGCGCGCAGATAATCCTTTCGCACCTACTACTGATCAGATGCCTAAGATTTCCAGCCTGCCTTGCCACACCGCAGATCCAGAGTTGTTTTTCAGCGAGCAGCCTGCGGTAATCGCCCAAGCAAAGGCGTTATGTGGCAGCTGCCCAATGAGGGATAAATGTCTACAAGGGGCGCTCTCAAGAGCAGAACCATGTGGGGTATGGGGTGGAGAGTTATTTGATGAAGGTCAGGTAATTCAAAGTAAGCGAACTCCAGGCCGTCCAGCCAAGGTGGCGCAAGCAAGTTAAGTTTTCAAACTACGGGTTAACTAGAAAGGGTTAACAAAAAAACGGTGAGGTTGGCTTTAAACCGACCTCACCGTTTTTTACTTTTGGTTACTTGCTTATTTGTTAAGCCTTACCAAGAATACGGTTCACCTTTGTGCCACAAACTGGGCAGATTCCTTGTGCCATACGGCGACCAGAATCAGAGACCTTTACATATCCTTCAAAGGAGCGCTTCTCTTTGCACTTAACGCAGTAAGCCTCACCCTTGTACTCTTCAGCCATACTCATCCTCCATCCGCCGCACTCTAGGGATCATGCTGGCAAGTTCCAGCATGTGAGTACGAATAGCAACACCATACCCCTTGTTACGGGCTCAACTGGTGTTTTCCACGCTTAAATTGGTAAATATTGCGGCAAAAGGTTGGAAATGAGGGGTAAAACTAGATATTTACGGCAGGAACTACACCTGATCCACCACTTTGAGAGCCAAGTTCAAATCCCGCTAGAAAAGCCTCAGCCTTACCTTGATCGGCAAATCTATTTAGCAGCTGATAAAAATCTTGATCATGACCAGAAATTATTAAATGAATCAACTCATGAAAAATTATGTAATCTAAAACAAACTCTGGTGCACCAATTAATCGATCTGAGATTCGGATTGTTCGATCCAAGGTAGTGCAGGAGCCCCATCTTTCACTCATATTTCGCCAATTAATGCTGGCAGGTCTTATCTCATACTCCGGTAGATACTTGACCATTAACGCCAGACCTATTTGCATAAGTTGTGAATCAGTTTTTCTAGATCTAGCCTCACGGCGCAAGACCATGGCAATCATCTCTGGAATCATCTCAATCTCATCTCGCCGGCTCATCTTTGCTGGGATGTGAATCTCAATTACCCCACCCTGGCGAAAGGCGGTAATGCTTCGTCGCCTACGCTCTTTTCGGATTACCCGATATGGCGGCAGATCAGCAGGCAGGGCAGGTGTTGCGCTGCGGCGGCCTTTGGAAATTTGAGCAACGGGCAGAGGTAGATCTTCAAAGAGAATCTCCTGCTTAAAGTTATCCACCAATACCTCTACTTATCCACCATAATCGTGGCTGTCTCCACAGGTTAATCCACAACAGGTTAGCCAAGTTTAGGCAATGATTATCTAACTACCCTGATTGCCATCCCGTATTGGCAAAGGCGTTTTGTTTTCACTCAGAAGATAGCTGTAAAAAAATTGGATAATCATTTAAAAATACTTTTTTAACACACCGTTCTAAGTTGATTCTCACCTTTGATTCCCTTATGTTTGCGCTACGAAGTCCCCGGATAACCGTTTCATATCTGCAAGGGGAAGGCAGATAAGAAATTGTGCGCCCGGGGATTTCGCTTATTAAATTGCTACCTAAATCAAGCCCGATAAATCATCTGGCACAGTTACGCTATCTAAAAATCCTTTTACATTGCCTAAATCTGCAGGCATAGGTAGGAAGGCTGGGTCCTCCCAGCACTTATCCCGCCCATCTGCTCCTCTTAAACTTTTAACCTCACCCCAAAAAGCAGATGCCTCTCGCATTTTTCTTGGTGAGACCTCAAGCCCAAGTAGGTTTGCAAACAATTGTTGCATTGGTGCATTTGTGGCTCGTCGACGTCTGGAGTTTTCAATCAATGCTGAAAAAGCTGGGATTCTCTCACTAGCGACCTGAGAAATAACATGATCAATCCAGCCTTCAATTAATGCAAGTGTCATCTCTAATCTGCTTAAGGCTAACTCTTGGGCCGGTGTTTGTTGTGGCGTAAACAACCCTGCACTTAATGCAATATTGATTGCTTGGGGATTATTAATATCAATCTCCCCACTTGCCATCGCCTCCTCGGCCTGCCTAGTTATTGACTCAACATCAATTGTGATGCCACTGCCATATGCCGTAATCAAACCCTGAATGTAATTTTGCAACCAAGCGGTGTTGGCAAACAATCTCGCAGCAGCACACTCTCGAAGAGATAGATATAGCTCCACCTGCTCCTTATCAATTCCAAGTCCTTCAGCCCAATCATTTATATTTTGCGGGACCAAATGTGGGCCACAATCAGCTTTTAGCAACGGTATTGCCACATCATTTGCACCGGTAATTGAGTTAGCAAGTAATCCCACAGTTTGGCCTAATTGAGTAGCGATTAAATTTCCCATAAAGCCACGAAGTATTCGAGCTAACATTAATTTCATAGCATCTTGTTGAGCTTGGGAGCCAACGCCCGCCCCCATAAATTCAATTGGCAGGGGGTTGTTACTTGTAGTGATGACATTGCTGAGCGCATCTGCCATACCTGTAGCTAATGGCTCAATCATCACCTGCCAGCCAGTTACTGAGTGATTTAACCAATCACTCTTTGACCAAGCGCTTTTGTTAGGCATAACGGCGGCTGGAAACAAAATTTCAGTATCTAGCCAAGTATTTGCTAATAAAAGTGATTGGGTATATTTACTTTGATCTGTTACACCAATCGGCAAATCACCCTTTGCAGTAATAATTTTCTTAGCAAGCTCGCGTAGGTGCTCTACAGTAATTAATGTTTGGTCACCACCGCTATTGCCAGCTTGCATGCTTTCAAAAAAAGATTTAGCACCGGCTAGTGCATTTGAGTCCACTCCCATTTCTGAGAATTTCTTCAACAGCGCATCAAAGTCTGGCTGACCCTCATTTGGTAAAAAGCCAAAACCCATTTTGCTCAACCTGCCCTTTGGTAAAAATCTAAAGTTTCTAGTGGTAGAACAATAATGCCACCAATTTTCTTCCCCGCTGATTAGGATGGGGTAATGAGCTCAAGTGCGGCTTCGGCCCTAGTTTGGTTGCTAATCCCCATCGTGGCGGTCAGTTGTGCGATTATTTACGGTGTTTGGATCTCAAAATACAAGTCTAAGTTTGAAAACCAAACTAATCGGTCAGTAAATAAGTTTAAGAAGTTTCAAAATACTTTTCGCCCCAAAAATTAATTTAAGGCAGATTTCATAAATGCGTTCATTGCTTCCAGTAAGAGGTTATGTGCCACTGCCTACCAAGCTTGTGTTGATTCTTTTACTACTGGGCTCACTTTTCTTACCCGCCCCTTATGTGATTTTGGCACCCGGTGATCCGCAAAATGTTTTAGGTTCTGCGATAAAAATCTCAGGTACTAATACCTATCCGACAACTGGCAAACTTTCAGTTACTGCAGTAATGATTACTGACCCTGATTCATATATAACTGCCTTTGATATTTTTTATGGCTGGATAGATAAAAATCGGGCAGTGCTTCCGCGTGAGCGTGTGTATCCAGCTGGCGAGACTGCAGCTGAAGCACAGCAAGAAGGCGCAGTTGAGATGAGCGGCTCACAGATAAATGCAACCGCTGCAGCTCTTACCTATCTAGGTTATGAAATTCCTGCCAAATTAGAGGTGGTAGGGATCCAGGAACAAAGTAATGCCCACAAAGTGATTTTAGTAAATGATCAGGTGCTATCGATAGATCAGATTAAACCCAAAAACACAACTGATGTTTTGATGTATTTAGAGAGTAAAAAAGTAGGAGAAATAGTCAGCGTTGAAATAGATCGCCCAAAGGTGGGCGTATTGAGCAAAAAAATTGCCTTATCGCCAAGGGAGGATGGTTCAGCATTTATTGGCATCAATATCCAAGAGAAATTTGATTTTCCATTTGATGTTGATATCAAACTTGCTGAAACTGGTGGACCAAGCGGTGGTTTGATATTTGCCTTAGGAATTGTGGAAAAATTAACTCAACTTGATTTAGTGCGCTCTCGAAATATTGCCGGCACAGGCACAATTACCACCGATGGCAGAGTTGGACCAATTGGGGGAATTGTGGAGAAGATAATTGGAGCTCAAAACGATGGTGTTGATCTATTTTTTACCCCAATAAACAATTGCCAGGATATAAATAATCCTGGTCGATTAAGCACTGGCAAAGGGGGCAAGATTATGAAAATTGTGCCGGTGGCCACACTCGCTGAGGCAATTGAAGTATTAAAACTGCCTGAGAATGCCAAGTTTCCCAGCTGTAAAAGCTATGCCTAGGAATGGCTAAGATCTGAGCATGAGTAACTCTGGTTTTGGTGGCGGAGGATTTAACCGCAATAACAATCCATTTGGCGGCAGTGGCATCGGCGGAAATTTCCCAAATCCATTTGCTAATCGTGGCGGTGGCAGAAGAAGAGTTAGTCCATTAACTATTACCTTCATAGTTATTTTTATTTTATCCACCATTTTAGTTTCCTTAAGTGGCTTTTACGCCGACCTGCTTTGGTTTCGTTCTGTTGGCTATGTTGATGTTTGGCAAACATCCTTGTTTACTAAAATCTATCTCTTCCTAGGCTTTGGATTAATTACCGCTGCGATTATCACCCTTAATATTTACCTAGCTTTTAAAAAGCGGCCAATATATGTGCCAATTTCAGTTGAAGCAGAGAGCTTAGAAAGATATCGCGCTCAACTAGAGCCGATTCGTAAGTTTGTTTTAATTGGTACCTTCTTAGCAATTTTTTACTTTGCTGGTAGCGCTGGCTCAAGATTTTGGCAAACCTGGTTACTTTTTAGAAACTCAACAGAGTTTGGTCAGGTTGATCCACAATTTGGCCTTGATATTTCATTTTTTGCATTCAAGCTGCCAATGTGGCAGGCATTGATTGGCTGGGGTATTTCAACAATAGTTTTGGCAATTATTGCCGCTGCTGCCGTGCATTACATTTATGGTGGCATCAGGCCGCAGGTGAAGGAAGAGCGCACAACTGTTGCAGCCAGGGTTCAACTTTCAATTTTGTTAGGTTTGTTGGTACTGCTTAAAGCAGTTGCATATTGGTTTGATCGCTTTGCATTAAGCCTCAAAGAAGGACGTCTAATCACAGGACTTACCTATAGCGATGTCAACGCACTCTTACCTGCCAAATCAATCTTGGCCGCTATTGCAGTGATCTGCTCGCTGTTGTTCTTTGCAAATATTGTTAGAAAATCCTGGCTGCTACCAACTGCAGGCGTTGCTTTGATGGTTATTGCATCCGTCTTAATTGCTGGAGTTTATCCAGCTGCAATTCAGCAATTTCAAGTAAAGCCATCTGAATCAACCAAAGAGGCACCATATATTCAAAGAAATATTGATGCAACTAGAAGTGCATATGGGTTAACAGATGTTGAGGTCAAGGATTATCAAGCAACTGTTGCTACTTCAGCTGGGCAACTAGCAAATGATGCAGCCACAATTGCAAATATTCGATTAATGGATCCAAATGTATTGTCAGCAACCTTTAGGCAGTTGCAGCAGATAAAGCCATATTACGCTTTTGCTGATTCATTGGATATTGATCGTTATAAAATTGATGGCAAAGAGCGAGATGTTGTCGTTGCGATTCGTGAGTTAAATATTGATGGAAATCCAGCCCGAAATTGGATTAATGATCATTTGGTTTACACCCATGGTTTTGGAATGGTTGCCGCCTACGGAAATACTGTGGATGCTGATGGTAAGCCAACCTTTGTAATTGGCGATATTCCACCAACAAAAGGATTAGGGGAGTTTCAACCAAGAGTTTATTTTGGTGAGAATGTTCCTGATTACTCAATTATCGGTGGACCGGCAGCAAGTAATCCTGTTGAGCTTGATTACCCAGATGATAAGTCACCAAATGGCCAAAAAAACTACACCTATACCGGCAAGGGTGGAGTCCCAATGGGTTCTTTATTTACCCGGTTGTTGTTTGCGATTAAGTATCAAGAACAACGAATTCTTCTTTCAAATTTAATCAACTCTGAGTCAAAGATATTATTTAATAGAAATCCACGTGAGCGAGTGGCAAAGGTTGCCCCTTGGCTTACATTAGATGGTGATCCATACCCTGCAATCATTGATGGAAAAATTCTTTGGATTATTGATGGCTATACAACTAGCAATGGTTATCCAAATTCCAGGGTGGTAAATCTTGCAAACACTGGTGATGCACTTACTAGTCGGTCAAACGCTGTTTCATCTTTGGATAATCGAAATGTAAATTACATTCGAAATTCAATTAAGGCCACAGTAGATGCTTATGACGGTACCGTCTCCTTGTATCAGTGGGATACCCAAGACCCGGTACTTGCTACCTGGAGCAAAGCATTCCCAGGCAGTGTCAAACCAAGAGGAGAGATTTCTCCTGAGCTACTCTCACATGTTAGATATCCAGAGGATATGTTTCGGGTGCAACGAGATATTCTCAGCGCCTACCATGTGACAAATGCTGGTGCGTTTTACGGCGGACAAGATTTTTGGCGGGTACCACTAGATCCTTCAAGTTTTGGATCAAACTCTGGTAATCAACCGCCTTACTACCTAACTATGCAGATTCCAGGGCAAAGTAAGCCAACATTTTCACTGTATACCCCATTTGTACCAAGGGGTGGTCGAGAGAACCTAACAGCGTTAGCGGTGGTAAATGCTGATGCTGGCGATGAGTACGGCAAGATCACTGTTTTGCAGTTACCTCGTTCAACTAACGTTCCTGGCCCATCACAGGTAGCATCAAATTTTGAGGCTAAGCCCGAGGTTGCAACATCACTTTCTTTGCTACGTCAAGGTGGCGCAGATGTTGTTTTGGGTAATCTATTAACACTTCCAGTGGGCAAGGGTTTGCTTTATGTGCAACCAGTTTATGTTCGAGCAACTGGAAATACAGCAGCTTATCCATTGCTGCAAAGAGTTTTAGTTTCATTTGGTGATCAGATTGGATTTAGCGAAACCTTACAAGGTGCGTTAGATCAGGTATTTGGTGGCGACTCTGGAACTGATGCTTCAAATAATCAGCCAAACACACCAATTAATGAAGGTGCAGGAACTAGCCAAGCAATAAGAACTGCAATTGCTTCACTGCAATCTGCGTTTGCAGATCTTGAAGCAGCACAACGAAGGTTAGATGGTGCTGCAGAAGATCGAGCAAGAGCTAGAGTTAAAGCAGCAATAGCAGCATTGATCGCAGCCCAAAATAGATAGTAATTTGATTTATTTGGGTTAATTGCCCCTCTACTCTAAGATTTCATCACCGACGCGGGGTGGAGCAGCTCGGTAGCTCGCTGGGCTCATAACCCAGAGGTCGTAGGTTCAAATCCTGCCCCCGCTACCAACTTTTATCTAATGCGTAAGCTATTTAGCACCACAAATAAAGATGATAGCGACATTGCAGCTGCAGCATACATCGGCGATAAATTTCCGCTAGCAGCAATTGGAATAAATGCCACGTTATAGAAAAACGCCCAACCTAGGTTGGATTTAATTACCCTCACACTCTTCTTAGAGATAGCCAGCGTCTGTAATACTGCAATTAATGAGGGTCTAATTAAAGTTATATCAGCAGCTGCAATCGCAGTTTCAGTTCCGGATCCCATGGCAATACTTAGATCAGCCTTGGCAAGTGCAGCAGCATCATTGATACCATCGCCAATCATTAATACTCGACCTTTTTGCTGTAACTTCTCCACAAAACTTAACTTGTCCTGCGGTGTAGCGGCTGCAAATATTTGATCTATCGGAATTCCAACAGCAGCTCCCATTGAGATAGCAGCATTTTCACCATCACCAGTCACTAACCAAGTATTGATTCCAGAGTTTTGTAGTTTTTCAACTGCCTGTTTGCTCTCTGGCTTAATCAAGTCACCAACTTCAAACACGCCATAAGCCAGGCCATCAACAGCTAAGACGGCAACAGAATTGGCTCTTAGATTTGCAGATTCAATTGCCTGAGTAAGTTTTGGTGCAAACTCAGTTGTTGCTCTTGCAATTGAGATTACTGAACCGATTAATACTGCTTTTGAGTTTGCAGTTTGGGAGGCTGGAATTCGAGCTGCAACTCCCGCCCCTGGTGTGTGTTCAAAATCTAAGACCTCTACCTTCGTAACTCCTTGCTTTTGCAAGGCGGTAGAGATTGCTTTTGCAATGGGATGTGAATCTAAGCTCTCAATCGATAATGCATATGAAAGTAAATCTGAGGTATTAATCGATGTGCTATCTGTCGAAAGTGGGTTATTAATTAGTGTCATCTCAAGCAGCGCCATTTGCCCGATGGTTATAGTTCCAGTCTTATCAAATACGGCATCGGTAATGCCAACCGCTTTTTCAATAGAGCGAGGAGATCGAATTACAATTCCAGATCTTGCAGCCTTGCCAGTTGCCACCATCAATGCAATAGGAGTAGCAAGTCCAAGTGCACATGGACAGGCAATCACTAATACCGCAACCGCTGCGGTTACTGAGGTTACAAGTTCAGCGGAGGTGAAGTACCACGCAGAAAAAGTAGCCACAGAAAGCAAAAGAACTACTGGCACAAACACCCTACTTATTTTGTCTGCCAACTGTTGCGCTGGTGCTTTTTCTGATTGAGCGGCCAATACCATTCGAGTAATTCGAGCAAGTTCAGTGTCGGATCCGATACGGGTAGCCTTTACCAAGATATTTCCATTGTTATTTATTGAACCAGCAAAAACTAAATCACCTACCCCTACCTCAATCGGCTTAGCCTCACCAGTCAAAAACGCATTATTAATTGTTGTGTAACCAATTACTACCTGCCCATCAGTTGCAATTCGATCCCCCGGCTTAACAACAAATACATCACCAACTTGAAGCTGATCAATCGGTATAAAAATATTGCCATTAACACCTTGAACTTCAACCTCACCAGATGAGAGCTTAAACAGCTCAGCTAAAGCAGAGCCGGCCTTTCGTTTGGCTCGGTGCTCTAAGTAACGCCCCAGCATCACAAAAAATATCACCGCTGCCGATACCTCTGCATATACATTTAAGATAGAACTTGAGGGGTTATAAGTTATAAGTGAATAGATGCTCCAGCACAATGCAATCAGTGAACCAAGAGAGACCAAAGTATCCATAGTAGGGCTAGCAATATTCTTAAGCGCCGCACGATGTATTGGCCAAGCTAATATCAACACAACTAATGCTGAAAGTATTATCACCAACCAAAGAGAAATGGATGCAATCGGGTAGTTAATCGTTATTGAGCTTGTAAAAGTACTTAAAAAATTATTGAGATCATCAATCAAAGATAAAAGAAATCTGTCCAAATCTTCATGCCAACTATGGATCATAGAGATGGCAATAATTGGCACGGTAAAAATGAAGGTAATAAGAAGTCGTATTCCTAGATGACTAGATTTTTCAAAGGATTCTCGTTCGCCCTTAAATGCAGATGCCTCATAACCTGCAGATTTAATCGCCGAGATTAAATCTTTATCTGAAACATTGAAAGGTGCAATTATGTGAGCAGATTCCATCGCTAAATTAACTGCAGCTCTAACACCAGATATTTTGTTTAACGATTTTTCAACCGATCCAACGCAAGATGAACAGGTCATGCCGGTTACCGAAAGATTTACCTGTCGAGTTTTAATCTTGTTATCAGTCACACCATTAGCCATACTGATCAGATTACTCTTACTTTCACTACTTGGTAGATAAAACTCTACGAAGGCTAGCCAACCTAGCCAAGTTTTGTTCCGAGAATGTTGACCAGTGATTTAGTGCACAACCCTCTTCGTTGTGTGTGCAGTTTTTCTGACAGTTTGAAATAGCATCACAAAACTCAGGAAAAGAGGAGATAACTCTGGCAGGTTGAATATGAGCAATTCCAAAAGAGCGTACTCCAGGTGTATCAATCACCCAGCCAAAATCTGCACCGTCAATGGAAGATGACAGCGGTAAAGCAACTGCACTTGAGGTTGTATGGCGACCGCGACCGGTAACTTGATTAACATCACCCGTAGCACGACTAATTTTTTCAAATATAGATTGTGAAGCTCGATTGTTTGAATTAGCCAATAGATTATTCACTAAAGTTGATTTTCCAACTCCAGAGTGTCCAAGCAAGACAGTGGTTTTGCCAAGTAAAGCTTTTTGTAGCATGGTTAAATCAGTTGACCTATCAATTTTAAATACCAAGAGATCTAAATCTTTATATATTTTTAAAAACTCATCACCATCTGCTAAATCTTTTTTGGTCATGACAATTATTGGTTTTATACCCTGGTCATAAGCAACTGCTAGAGCTCGATCAACTAAGCCGATCCTAGGTTCAGGGTTGGCAGCCGCAATAACTATTGCCATTTGATCAATATTTGCAACTATAACTCGCTCATCATTGACATGGTCATCAATACTTCGTGTTAAGGCATTTTTCCTGGGTTGAACTGTTACTACTCGG
The DNA here is from genome assembly GCA_016870455.1 of Actinomycetota bacterium. Classification (GTDB taxonomy): domain Bacteria; phylum Actinomycetota; class Actinomycetes; order Nanopelagicales; family Nanopelagicaceae; genus Nanopelagicus. The sequence goes on from VGBN01000003.1 coordinate 44,508, forward strand.
GCTAATGATCCTTCATTACCTGAAACATCGCCGACGATTGAGACTAAATCTCCTACAACAACAGAGTTTTTTCCTAGCTCTCTGGCCTTCATTGCAGTAATAATTTTTTTCCCAGCCGGACTTTCAATTAAACATTTAACTCGCCCTCGATCAACCTCAATAATTGTGGCAGTTAGAGCCTTTGAATAATCTGGCCGGTCTTTACTGCGCGGACGGGCTTTATTGCTAGTTCCAAATTGGCGTGACTTGTTAATACGCACATCATCTTCATCCCAATTATTTTTTGATCTAGCCATCAAGCATTTCCTGCCACATACCTGGAAAGTCAGAGAGGGTTTTACGAGTTGTTTCGATATTCTCAACAACAATACCTTCAACTGCTAAACCAATAATTGCTCCAGTTGTAGCCATTCGATGGTCCTCATAACTGCGAAAAACTTCAGAAGCTTTCATTTTTCTTGGGTTAATTACCAACTCTCCTGCACCTTCTATAACTGAGCCACCTAGATTGTTGAGCTCATTTGCTAACGCAGCTAATCGATCAGTTTCATGCAATCGAAGATGAGATATACCGCTTAGTTTTGAGGGTGAAGCGGCCAAGGATGCCACCGCCGCAATACTTGGGGTTAACTCACCAACATCGGAAAGATCAATCTCAATTCCATTTATTTTTCCACTTCCAGCAATAATTAAGTTTGTACCTTTTTGCTCGATCTTTGCGCCCATCTTCGCAAAAATGGAGCGCAATTGATCTCCCGGTTGGGTGGTAGAAGTAGGCCAATCACTTATTTTTACACTTCCACCACAAATCATTGCCGCTGCCATAAATGGAGCTGCGTTAGATAAGTCAGGTTCAATTACAAGATCTTGACCAGTCAGTTTGCAAGGCTCAACCCTCCAACTTGATGAGGTGCGCTGCACATTTGCACCAAAAATTTCTAACATTTGAATTGTCATTTCAATATGTGGGGTAGAGGGAAGGGAGGTTCCAATATTTTTAATAGTGATTCCCTCTTGAGTGGCGGGTGCTACTAAAAGTAAGGCTGAAACAAATTGACTTGAAGCACTGGCATCAATTTCTACAACCCCGCCTTTAATGTTCCCGGCACCGTTAATAGTTATGGGTAGTTTGTACTTATTGTTGTGCTCAACTGATACCCCTAACTGTTCAAGTGCGCTAATCACCGGCGTAATTGGTCGGTGATGGGATCTTTCATCACCGTCAAAGTGGATCAAGCCGTTTGCTAAGGCTGCAATTGGCGGTAAAAAGCGCATCACGGTTCCAGCATTACCAACTTCAATTTGGGTTGGACCAGTCAATCTGCCGGGCGTTACTTGATAATCAAAGCCATCATTAGTTTTTAATTGCTCAATTTTGCAACCCAAACTCTGCAATCCTTTTGCCATTAAATCAGTGTCTCGAGAGGAGAGCGGCTTTCGAATCCTAGATGGCGTTGCTGCCAGCGCAGCCAATATCAAAGCCCGGTTTGTAGCTGACTTAGAGCCTGGGATTGTAACTGTGGCAGAGATTGGCTTGCTATCAGCGGTTAACCCACCGCGAAAAGGAGCTTTCCAGTTACTCATATGTCCCAGTCTACCTTTTGCCAACTTAATCAAATTGGGTTTTTTTCAACTTCTAAACCCTGATCTAATTTGGGAATAAACCAATGATTTACAGGGTTTTACCGCTATGCAAGCGTTACATCCCTTAACTAGGCAAAGCAGAAATTATCTTGCTATTGATAAAACCCCCTTCGAGGTAGCCTTAGCCCAAATGAATAACGAAGATTTACTGCCAGCAATTGTTGATCGAAGTAAAGAAACTTTAGAGCAACGTAAAGCCCGATTTGAAAAAGATGCGTTGGTATTTACCTCCCAACTTTATGGCGCAGCTCTTCGCTATACAAAAGATACCCATGATGCTCAGGATCTGGTCCAGGATACTTATGCAAAAGCCTTTACAAGTTTTCATCAATTTGAACCTGGTACAAATCTAAAAGCTTGGTTATACAGAATTCTTACAACAACATTTATAAATAATTACCGTAAGGATCAGCGCAGACCTCAAATATCGGCAGGTGAGGTTGAGGACTGGCAGCTGGCAGATGCCTCATCTCATACAAGTGATCAAGGAAAATCTGCCGAAGAGGAAGTATTAGAAAATATTGCAGACAAAGATGTAAAAGATGCGTTAGCTGCCATGCCAGAGGATTTTCGAATGGCCGTTTATCTTTCTGATGTTGAAGGTTTTTCTTATAAAGAGATTGCTGAGATTACCGGTGTACCAACTGGAACTGTAATGTCAAGACTTCACCGGGGAAGAAAGCTACTTAGAGAATCACTTGCTGAGTATGCAAAAGATCGAGGCTTTGGTAAAAAACAAGTAGGTGATAAAAAATGAGTTATTTAAATAATTACTCAATGACATGTGAGCAAGTCATTCCAAATATTGTTTTATATATTGATCACGAAATATTTGATACTAAGCAGTTAAATGCTGTCGAGCTTCATTTTGGTACCTGCTCAGCTTGTCGTAATCAATTGGAGCAAGAGAGTGCGGCCTTAATAATGATGAAAAAACTTCTTTGTGATTCTTTACAAGAAGAGACACCTGTTGATTTGTTTGATCGAATTAGTGAGCAAACCGAGGATTTATACATGCAGATGCAGCAAGGTATTCAATCAAGCGGGATTACTGAGATTACCTATACTCAAACCACTTATACGGAGATAACCTCTGAAGGTGCAACTCAAATTGAAATAACTAGCGAAATACGCCGGGAGTTCCCGCAAGAATAATTGCTTAATCACTAATCTTGTGATTATGAAAGCAGAGCAAGTAATAGGTGCAATTGGCATGGCAAGTATGTCAATTCGCCCTGGCGATACATCAGTTGCTCAAGGAGTTAATGATCTACCGGTGATTAGTTCAAGCCAAGTACTTGGTTTAATTGAAAGTGCCTGCAGCACCGCAATAATTGAGTTTTTAGATTTTGGTGAAACCACTGTGACTGCTACATCTAGCGTCGATATAAAGGGTGCAGCTGGAGTTGGTAGTGAAATACATGCCACCGCTAGATGTCTTGGTTTACATGAGGATGTATTGCAATTTGAGGTTGAGGTACACCAAAGCTCTAGATTGATCGCTACCGGCTTGATAACAAGAAGATTTGTCGAGCGAGTTTCATTTATGGCAAGAGTTGCGGCCGAAACTATTGTGGCTGATAAAGCAGTCAACTCAAACAATGAAAAAATCGCTAGCGGTTCAACCTTCTAAACCACTAGCGATTTAGTAATTTATTTTTTAGTTGCCCAGAAAATTTCAGCTATCTCATCAATTTTGCCAATCAACTTTTCAGCAACTGCAACATCATTTGTGCCTTTACTTCCACCAGCACCAGCTAATTTGGTGGCCTCATTAAACAATGAGTGTAGATGCGGATAGGCTTCAAAATGATTTGGTTTGAAATAATCTGTCCAAAGCACCCAAAGATGATGTTTTACCAACTCAGAGCGCTCCTCCTTGATCGCAACGGCGCGAGCTTTGAAGTCAGCATCACTGCTGGCCGCATATTTTTCCATGCACGCCTTTACTGATTGTGCCTCAATCTTTGCCTGTGCTGGGTCGTAAACACCACATGGCAAATCACAATGAGCAAAAACTATTTGATTTGGTTTAATAAAATTTATTAAAGATTTGAACATTTTTCTCCCTGGTTAATTTAAAACTAATCTCTTAGTGGGAGAATACTCCCATGTTTGGATTGAGCAAGGTAGTAGTTGCCGGGTCTTCTATGTCACCTATCTTTAATCAAGGTGATTGGTTGATCGTTCGAAAGCTCAGTGGCCAAAAACACAGATTAAAGATTGGAAAACTTTACTTAATCACCGACCCAGAAAGACCTGGTGTGGCGCTGTTAAAGCGACTTAAGCACACTCGAATGGAGCATGGCGTAATGAGATATTGGGTGGAGGGAGATAATCCCGCAAGTACTGATTCAAAGAGTTGGGGCTGGATTGAGTCTGAGCAATTCTTGGGAAAAGTACTGATTCGTTACAAAAGAGGTTAACGGGTAAAGGCTTCAGTCATCAAAGCCTTCTCCTCCTCTTCATGCAGATGGTGATTTCCAGTAGCAGGACTTGCAGTGGCACGTCTAGAAACTCGTCTTATGCTTCGCCCAGCTAACTCTTCATGGGCTGCAAATGCTTCAGTGGTTGTTAATGCCACAAATGGCCATGGGCCTTGGTTTGCTGGCTCATCTTGCACCCATAGCAAGGTTGCTTTGGGATGTAATTTAGCTTGGGCAATAATTTCATCAATTGGTAGTGGATAAAGTTGTTCAACTCTTACTATCGCAGTGGAGAACTCATTTAGTTTTTCTCGCTCAGCAATTAAATCGTAGTAGACCTTACCTGATGTAAATATCAAACGAGTTGCATTACTTACCTTTGCATCTGGAATCAATGGCTTAAATGTGCCAGATGTGAAATCTGCCAAACCGCTGGCAGCTGTTTTTAATCTCAACATGGATTTAGGTTCAAAAACAATCAATGGCCTTCTAGCTGGATTTTTCATATGCCAACGCAACAAATGGAAATATGATGCTGGTGTTGATGGTTGGGCCACTGTCATATTTTGTTCAGCACAAAGAGTTAAAAATCTTTCAATTCGGCCAGATGAGTGATCGGGTCCTTGTCCCTCATATCCATGCGGCAAAAGGAGAACTACTGATGAGCGCTCGCCCCATTTTTGCAGCGCCGATGAGATGAACTCATCAACAACTGTCTGAGCTCCATTTGCAAAATCTCCAAACTGGGCCTCCCAAATCACTAAAGCATTTTCCCGCTCAACTGAATAACCATACTCAAAACCCATCACTGCATACTCTGACAAAAGTGAGTCATAAATATGGAATTGATTTGGATCTTTAACTAGTGATCGAAGTGGGAAGAAATTTGAACCGGTCTCCTTATCCACAATAACTGCATGGCGATTACTAAATGTACCCCGTCGAACATCTTGACCACTCATTCGAATTGGGTGACCTTCTAACAATAAAGATCCAAAGGCAAACATTTCACCGGCTGCCCAGTCCACTGTATTTTCAGTCAGCATTTCAGTGCGCTTTACCAATTGAGGTAATAACTTTGGATGAACCGTAAAGTTACTTGGAATTGCAGTTTGTGTAGCGGCAACATTTCTTAATACCGATTCAGCAACAGCGGTATTTACATTCTCTGGCGCAGGTACAACTGGTGCCTTCCAGTTCGGATCACTTGCTGGCTCAGTGTTATGGACAGCGGTAAAGACGCCCTCTAGTTGTTGTTGATAATCACGTAATACCTCTTCAGCCTCTTCAACTGTTAGATCACCACGACCAATTAATGCTTCGGTATAAAGCTTTCGTGTAGAGCGTTTGGCATCAACTAATTTATACATCAGTGGTTGAGTAAAACTTGGCTCATCACCCTCATTATGTCCACGTCTTCGATAGCAAATTAGGTCAATCACAACATCTTTGTTAAAGGCTTGTCGATACTCAAATGCTAATCGAGCAACTCGTGCACAAGCTTCTGGATCATCACCATTTACGTGAAAGACAGGTGCTTGAATCATCTTCGCAATATCAGTGGAGTAGGTAGAGGAACGTGCTGCATGCGGTGAGGTAGTAAATCCGACTTGATTGTTAATAACTATGTGAATAGTGCCGCCGGTGCGATAGCCCTTCAATAATGAAAGTGAGAGAGTTTCTGAAACCACACCTTGACCAGCAAATGCCGCATCGCCGTGCAAAAGAATTGGTAACACTGGATATGAGCTTTGCTCATCCACGGTTGTGTCACCAGCTGCTGCCCTTAACTTATCCTGCTTAGCTCTTACTATTCCTTCAAGCACAGGGTTAACTGCCTCTAAATGTGATGGGTTAGCTGCTAGGTAAATATTTGTAGTTGCTCCACTTTCAGCTGTGAAAACACCTTTTGTTCCCAGGTGATACTTAACATCACCAGATCCATGAACTTCATTGTCATGATAATTTCCCTCAAACTCTTGGAAAATTTGACCATATGACTTACCAGCAATATTTGCTAAAACATTTAATCGGCCACGGTGTGGCATGCCAATACAGACCTCATCTAGCTTACTTTCAGCTGCCGATGAAATCATGGCGTCAAGTAATGGAATAACTGATTCTCCGCCCTCAAGTGAGAAGCGTTTTTGACCAACGTATTTAGTTTGCAGGAAGGATTCAAAAGCCTCAGCTGAGTTGAGTTTGCGCAAAATTCTAAGTTGCTCTTCTCGCGCAGTCCTTGGTGCGCCTACCTCAATACGTTCCTGGATCCATTTACGTTCGGCTGGATTTGCAATGTACATATACTCAATGCCAATACTTCGGCAGTATGAATCTCTCAATATGCCAAGTATTCGACGTAACTTCATACTTGGCTTTCCACCGAAGTCACCAGTTGCAAACTCTCGGTCTAGATCCCAAAGTGATAGGCCATGAGTTACTACATCTAAATCAGGGTGAGATCTTTGTACATAAGTTAGCGGATCTACATCCGCCATTAAATGGCCAGTTGTGCGGTATGCATCAATTAATTTTTGAACCTTGGCTGTTTTAACTGACTCATCGATATTGGAATCTTGCATGTCAGTAACCCAACGAATTGGTACATAAGGAATTCTTAGTGCCTCAAATATTTCATCATAAAAATTCTCTTCACCCAATAAGATCTCATGAATTCTGCGCAAGAAATCACCAGATTGAGCACCTTGAATAATTCGATGATCGTAAGTGCTAGTTAGTGTTACCACTTTACTTATACCAAGCTCTGACAACCTTTGCTCATTAGCGCCATGGAATTCAGCCGGGTAATCAAGTAAACCGACACCAAGAATCATTCCCTGCCCTTGCACCAGCCTTGGTACAGAGTGCACTGTTCCTATTGTTCCTGGATTGGTTAGTGAGATGGTTGTTCCAGCAAAATCCTCAACAGTTAATGACCCACTTCGAGCCTTTCGCACAGTATCTTCATAAGCGGTCCAAAACTGTGCAAAATCTAATTCTTCACAACCCTTAATCGAGGGTACAAGAAGTTGGCGGGAACCATCTGGTTTTGCTAGGTCGATTGCGATTCCTAAATTGATATGTTCTGGGTGACCAATTGCTGGTTTACCATCTTGCTCTGTATAAAATGAATTCATCTCTGGCATAGCACGGATTGCTTTAACCATTGCATAACCAATTAGATGTGTAAATGAAACCTTGCCACCACGCCCACGCTTTAAGTGGTTATTTATTACAGTTCGATTATCAATCATTAACTTGGCTGGAACTGCGCGAACACTGGTAGCTGTTGGAACAGTTAAAGAACCCTCCATAGATTGGACAACTCTTGCTGCTACACCTCGCAACGGCTCGATAGATGATGCGCCAGGGGTAATTAAAGTTGGAATTGGCTTTACAACCAGATCAGCTGGTTTAACTGGGGTGTTTGCAACTTGGATTTGTTCAATTTTTTCAACTGGTACGGGAGTAATAATTTGCGCAGGGGCAACGGTAGGTGCGGCTTGTGCACTCTTAGCCAATTGCGATTTAGGAATTGGTGGAGTTCCTGGTTTTGTTACCGGAATGGGAGAAATTACCGTACCGTTTAAAGATGAATTCGTTTTAAAATCTGCAAAAAAATCCCACCAAGCTTTATCTACAGATGATGGATCAGCTTGATATCTTTCATACATCTCTTGAACCAACCACTCATTAGGTCCGAATGAGCCACCAAAGTGATTTGCGGGCGTATTGGCTCCGACTTCGCTCACTTATCGTCTCCCTATTTAGACCATACTTCGGTGATTGATTTCAGGATAATCTTAACTGCAAGCAAGCGCTGGCTAAACCGGCAGACCCGATTGGCTTAAGAGAAAGTGGCCACCAGCACATAAATTGCGGTGGTAATTAGGCATAAACAACGGCAAGGTTGCTCCTATGAGTAGTGATCAAAAATGGGCAATAGTCACTGGTGGTTCACGCGGCCTTGGCTATGAGACTGCAAAGGGTTTAATTGAATCTGGATATTTTGTTTACATAATTGGCAGAGATGAAGTACGGGTCAAAGAAAGTGCGCAAAGGTTAGGCTGCCAATCTCGCGCCATAGATGTAGCTGATAATAAGAAATTTCGTAATACATTAATTGAGATAAGTGAAGATGCAACGAGGCGAGGTTTTTCAGTATTAGATGTCTTAGTTCTTGCCCATGGTGTAATGAGCGAAAAGATGTCAAAAACTTTACGCACCACAGATGAGGAGTGGCGCAGAGTCTTATCAATCAATCTAGATGCAGTCTTTACTGCAATTAATCAATTAGCACCCGCTATGGCCGAAGCTAGAAAAGGTCGAGTGGTTGTTTATTCAGCCTGCTTAGGCAGAATGTCTGGACCTGGCACACATGGTGGACTTGCTCCTTATCGAATTAGCAAAGCTGGTGTTAATGCACTGGTAAAAAATCTGTCATATGAGACCGGATTAGGTGCACGTGGATTTTTAATTGATGCTATTTGTCCAAATCACTGTCGTACAGATATGGGCGGACCAGATGCACCACGGAGCGCAGCAGAGGGTGCTGAGACCGCAATTTGGCTTGCTACTAGATCATTTGATCCATTAGTGGATAAGACTGGATTACTTTGGGAGGATCGACAGATAGTTGAGTGGTAATTACTCTGAATATCCCAAAGCAGATGAGATTAAAGTAATTGCAGCTAAGACAGCGAGCGGGATTCCAACCAAGTAAAGATTTCCAGTAATCATGTAATAAGAAACTCCAAGGGCAATCAAGTTCGCTAAAACTGCCGGAGCTCTTCCAAAAGATTTTTTCTTATCAAAGCCACGAGCGGAAAACCATAATCCAATTCCAGCCAAAGTTGCGAAAACTATCTCAGCAGAGAGTGCTGCTGGAGCGCTAACATCTGATACAAATGGAGCGATTAAAAGATAAATTACTGCCCCAAAAAGTATCAAAGACTCAAACTTTAATAAGTAACTTGCACGAGTTCTGCAGCGCTCAGTTGAGAAGACTCTTTTCACATCCATATTTAAATACTACCCGCGTTTATTGACCCGGTGATTAACTGTTACAAACGACCCCTAGGTGGTCGTATTACTAGTCCAACTGCGGGGTTTTAGTTATAAAGGTTAGACTGAAGCCATGTCTAAGGTGCTATCAGCTTTACCAGTAGGGCAAAAGGTTGGTATTGCTTTTAGTGGTGGGCTTGATACCTCTGTCGCTGTTGCCTGGATG
>VGBN01000004.1 GCA_016870455.1 Actinomycetota bacterium
TGTCAGCAACCGCTCTAACCTCTCTAAGCTTATGAGTTATGAAGATAATAGAAGTTCCTCTTGATTTTAAAATTTTCATCACATTTAGCAACTCATCGGTTTCCTGAGGTGTTAGTACTGCAGTCGGCTCATCCAAAATCAAAACTTTAGCGTCATACATAAGTGCTTTTACAATCTCTACTCTTTGCTGAACTCCTACCGGCAAATCTTCAACTATGGCATCTGGATCAATATCAAATTTAAATTCATCTGAAAGCTTCTTAATTTTTTCTTTAATCTCAGCCAAGCTCATGATGCCAAACTTAGATTTCTCTCGTCCGAGCGCTATATTTTCGGCAACTGTAAATACTGGAATAAGCATGAAGTGCTGATGAACCATTCCAATTCCAAATTTGATCGCATCTGCTGGTTCAAGAATTTTTACTAATTTATCATCAATTAAAATTTCGCCGCTGTCTGGTTGCAACAGGCCATAGACAATATTCATTAAGGTGGATTTACCTGCGCCATTTTCACCAAGAATTGCGTGAATTTCGCCTTTACCAACCTTTAAATCAATTTGATTATTTGCTTGCAAACTTCCAAAACTTTTAGATATTCCCTTTAACTCTAAGGGCATTACCTACTCCTTAATGTAACTGGGTGAGTTAGAAATCTAACTCACCCAGCAATACTTCTCGACTAACTTTATAGTCGATTATGCATTATTTACATCAATAGCTCCGGCAGCGATAGCCGCAGCTAGATCTCTTACCTCAGCTTGTAGTGATGCAGGAATCTTCTTTGACCAAGCTGGGGTAATTGCGTAAGCAACCCCCTTGTTGGCAAGTGTTCCTACATACTCTTTGCTGGTGAACTTACCTTCGTAAGCCTCTTTAGTTACAGCCAATACACCTTCTGCTAAGCCCTTCAGAGCAGAAACAGGAGTAACACTTGCATACTGTTTGCCAGTATCCATTACCTTTGCATCCACCCAAATCACATTAGATTTCTGTGACTTTAGGCTGTTTGCAGCGGTTGTGGCTTGCATTCCACCGGCAACTGGGAAAATTACATCTGCACCCTGTTGCTCAAATGAGATTGAAGTTTGTAGAGCTTTAGTGGTGTCATCAAAGCTTCCAAGGAATGTTCCTGTTTTTGTCTTTGTGTTCCAACCAAGAACTTCTACCTTTGCGTTCTTAACATCGTTGTAGTACTGAACTCCCTTTGCGTAACCTTCCATGAAGATAGTTACAGTTGGAATAGCGATACCACCATAGGTTGCAACCTTGCCAGTCTTTGACATACCTGCAGCTAGGTAGCCGACTAAGAATGAGTTTTCATCAGTCTTGTAGGTAATTCCCTTTTGATTTTTTCCTACAGTCCAGCCGTCAACCAAAGCAAAGTTAACTGATGGATTAGCGATTGCTGCTGCGGTGATTGCATCTCCTAGTAAAAAGCCAACACCAATGATCAGTGTGCACTTCTTATCTAAAAACTTCTTGATATTTGGCGCATAGTCAGCATTTGACTTTGCTGGTAAGTACTCAATTGATGATGCGTAGCCAGCCTTTAGAGCACGCTTTGCACCCTCGTATGAGGTTTGGTTAAAAGATTTGTCATTAATTCCAGCAGTATCAAGCGCTACGCAAACTTTTTGCTTAGTTTTAGCATTTGCAGCTGGTGAAATTGCTACAGATGAAATCAGTGACGCAGCTGCAATAGCTACGACTACCTTATTTACTCTTTTCAAAATCCCTCCCTAGGACTAAGGACCCAAAAAATGATGGGCTTGGTTGTGTGCTGACCCTATCGGTGCTGGCTGAGGCCGCTACACAGGCACACAAGTTACCTTGATTACGATTTCTTTAGATTACTTTAAACTCTAACTAGAGAGTTTAAACTTTTACCTCAGTTTAAGAGCCTAGAATATTTTTAATCCGCCCTGCCTTTAGGTTGGTTGAAATACTTTGGACCCGTGCAGGCAATGGCTGTCCGCTGACTACTTTTACAGTCACCCCACCATTCTTGAGATTGTATCTGTGCCCATAGATCCCTTTTTTCCCATCCAATATCTCCAAAATATTTTTATCAGCTACTTCAGCTGCAATTATCTGCTCAACCGCCAAATCAAACCTTTTTTGCACAACTAGATACTGATTTTTCTTACCTGCTGAAAAATTTAAAAAATACTGCTCTGGCAGAAGCCCTGAGATTAGAATCGGGGTAGCTGGCCTGTTCAAAGTAGCAATATTTGAGATTACCTCATCAGATTTAGACCAGATTGAATAGATTTGGTCGACCCCAGAGTTAACCTGGGCCTTGATCTCACCTTCTACATCAGTATCTAGCAACTTACTACTTACTTTCACCTTTGAATTTCCCGCCATAGCACCTTTAGCAAAAACTGAGAGATATTTTGCAGCAGTTGGGTCTGTCTTTTCGCCAATAAATCCGATCTTGCCACTCTTGCTCCTTGCCGCCAATGCCGCACCGGCTAGATAAATTCCCTCATGGGTGGCAAATGAAAGATTAGAAACATTAGTCATTGCGACAGACTCATCATCGATGATTGCAAATTGGGTATTTGGAAACTCATTAGAGATACGACGAACTGTGTCAGCATAAGCTGCGCCAACACAAATAATCAGTTGGTACTTATTTCGAGCTAAGAACCTAACTCTCGTTATTCGATCACCAAGGGTGCCATCTGTAATCTGCTCACGTACATCAAGTCTAGAAATATTGTGCTTTTTGATTGCCCGCTCTAACCCTTTTGCAGCTAGATCATTTATACCGTTATCACCACGGCCACCCACCTCATATGCGATAGCTATCCGCTTAGGCTCAACAGCGTTAGCGCTTTGAATTGCTGTGATTGGAAGTAGAGAAAGAAGAATTAAAAATAAAACTAAACGCTTAGCCATTTGCAATGAGACCCAAGGCAGAGTACACATCAGCTAAAGTCTTATCGGCAACTTGATTGGCTTTTTCTGATCCAACTTTAAGCATTCTAAGTAACTCAGCTCGATCATCCACTAGTGCCAGGGTTCGAGTGCGAATTGGATTTAATACTTCAACTACAACCTCAGCCACCTGTAACTTAAAATCACCATAACCTTTGCCAGCAAACTCATTTTCTAGATCTTTAATTGATTTCCCAGAAAGAGCTGAGTTAATAGTTAGCAGGTTAGAGATACCAGGTTTTTCTTTCTCATCAAATTTAATTTCCTTACCTGCATCTGTAACACTAGATTTAAACTTTTTTATTGTGGCATCAGGTGTATCCATCAGCTCTACTACCCCCGCCATGGAGGTAGCTGATTTACTCATCTTAGAGTTTGGATCTTGCAGATCATTGATCTTTGCTAAGGACTTAATAATTTTAGCGGCAGGAATATTAAATACTTCCTTATACTTACTATTAAATCTTTGACCTAAGTCTCTTGTTAACTCAATATGTTGGCGTTGATCTTCTCCAACTGGGACAAAATCTGCCTGATAAAGCAGGATATCTGCTGCTTGCAATATTGGATATGTAAAAAGTCCAACATTGGTTCGATCAGCACCTTTCTTATGAGACTTATCTTTAAATTGAGTCATTCGACCAGCCTCACCAAAGCCAGTTATGCACTCAAGCACCCACGCTAATTGATTGTGAGCCGGGACCTGAGATTGGATAAACAATGTGCAAAGTTTTGGATCCACGCCTAGAGCAATCAATTGAGCAGCTGAGAGGAGGGTTCGTTGCTCCAATAGTTTTGGATCAGTTTCAACTGTTAAAGCATGTAGATCAACAACGCAGTAAAAAGCATCATGTTCTTTCTGTAACTCAACCCATTGCTTTATTGCGCCAAGGTAGTTACCCAGATGAAATGAATCATGAGTTGGTTGAATTCCAGATAAAACTCGTTTTTTACTCACTTCTTCACATCATTTCGGGCAAGTAACAATTGACCTACGCGCTTGCCATTCATGCTGATAATTGTAAAACGCCCCCCATCAACTTTAACCACATCATTAATCTGTGCAATTCTGCCTAGTTTATGCATCACAAAACCACTCACCGTTTCATACGGCCCCTCTGGTAGTTCAATACCTGTTTGATCTTGTAAATCCTCAAGTGAGATTAAGCCATCAATCTCTATTTCCCCTGAGCGTTGTTGCAAATTTGTCTGAGTTTCATGACTATCATACTCATCTTGAATTTCACCAATTAGACACTCAACTAAATTCTCTAATGTCACAATGCCATCTGTGCCACCATACTCATCTAGCACAATCGCAATATGTTGACGCTTTCCACGCATCTCAGTCAAAGCTGGTAACACACCTTTTGTGCCAGGTAAAAAGATTACATTTCGAACAATTTCCATAATGGTTAGTTGTGCATCATCTAACTTAGGATTTAGTAAATCCCTTACATGCAAAAAGCCAATGACCTCATCACTGCTTCCTCTTACAACTGGGTAACGAGAATGGCCATGCTCTACTGCAAGTTTGCGTGCCGCTGAGATACTCAGTGAGGCATCTAAGAAATCTACCTCGGTTCTTGGCACCATCACCTCATGAATTAAGCGATCGCTGGTATTAAAAACCTCTTCAACGATCTCACGCTCTTCTTTGGTTAAATCAGCATGCCCACTTACTAACTCCATTAACTCTACATCTGAGATCTGATTTCTCTCACTTTTTGAAGTGATACCAAAAAGCTTAACTATTAGGTCAGTAGATTGAGACAGCAACCAGATAATTGGCCGAAAAACTATTGCAACTCGATCCACAACTGATGCAGTAGCCAGTGCAATGCTCTCGGTCTTATATAAAGCCAGCCGTTTAGGAACTAACTCACCAAAGACCAATGAGATATAGACAATTACTAAGGTAATCGCAATTATTGAAATAATCTCACTACTTGCGGCAGAAAGTCCCAGTGACTCCAATCTTGGAATCACATAGACACCTAGTTGCTCAGCCCCTAGGGCGGCAGATAAAAATCCACATAAGGTGATGCCAACCTGAACAGCGGCTAAGAATCGATTTGGATTGCCAGTTAACTTTGCAACCCGATTGCCGCGTTTACCCTTACCCGCAATCTGCTTAACCTGTGACTCCCGTAGGGAGATTAAGGCGATCTCAGCTGCAACGAAGATTCCGCCCAGCGCTATTAGCCCCAAAACGATTGCAATGCTGATCAACGCACCTTCGGCCATATCTCCAATGGTATCTAACCGCCCACTTCACCCGCCCCGTGAGCGCAAAAAGAGCGCCCCTTCCCATTTTTTGCCAATCTGTCGTAATCTTTGCCAACTCTCACAACCGTGAGACCTTCATCCAACGGATCGTCGGGCACGTACCTGCCCGGAGAAGGAGTAAAGAAAATGGCATCAGTTGTATTCTCACAAGCATCTCGAATCTATCCAGGAACTACCAAACCTGCGGTAGATAAATTAGATCTAACTGTTAATGATGGTGAGTTTCTAGTTTTAGTTGGACCATCTGGTTGCGGTAAATCAACCTCGCTTCGAATGTTAGCTGGATTAGAGGAGATCGATACTGGATCAATCCGCATTGGCGATAAAGATGTCACAAATGTGGCACCAAAGGATCGTGATATCGCAATGGTTTTTCAGTCTTACGCCTTATACCCACATATGTCAGTGGCTGAAAATATGGGATTTGCATTAAAAATTGCTGGCGTTGCTAAAGAGGAGCGCGAGCGCAGAGTATTAGATGCAGCAAGATTATTAGATCTTGAAGATTACTTAGATCGTAAGCCTAAGGCGCTCTCTGGTGGTCAACGTCAACGTGTTGCAATGGGTCGAGCAATTGTCCGTGAGCCACAGGTCTTCTTAATGGATGAGCCATTATCAAACTTGGATGCAAAGCTTCGTGTTGCCACCCGTACTCAAATAGCAGCTCTGCAACGCAGACTTGGAATTACAACTGTTTATGTAACCCATGATCAAGTTGAAGCTATGACAATGGGTGATCGTGTTGCGGTGCTCAAAGATGGGCTGCTACAACAGGTTGATACCCCACGTAATCTTTATGAAAAACCACAAAATGTTTTTGTGGCTGGCTTTATTGGCTCACCTGCCATGAATCTGTTGACTGCACCAGTTGTTGGCGGAAGGGCAAAACTTAGCAACCTAGTAGTTGATGTACCAGCCTCTGGTGGTTCATCTGTCACAGTGGGAATTAGACCGGAAGGTTTTGTCCCTGCTACAACTGGTTTTGAAGTGGCAGTTGAGGTAGTTGAAGAGCTTGGTGCTGATGCATTTGTTTACGGCAAGCCAGTTGATAAGTCACTTAAGTTTGCTAACACCTCTGAAGAGTTAGGCCAGGTAATTATTAGATGGGATCCAAAGAATCCGCCTAAGGCTGGTCAAACAATTACCGTAGGTGTTAAGCCTGAGGTGGTACATCTATTTGATGCAACATCTGGTAGACGATTAAATTAAATCTAAAGTCAAAAGCCCCGTTCGCTATGAACGGGGCTTTTTTTATGAGTTTGTTATGCCATAGCTTTCTTTAAATTTTCATCAATTGCAGATAAAAACTCTTGGGTGTTTAACCATGGTGCATCACTGCTAATTAGTAAGGCAAGATCTTTGGTCATTTTTCCACTTTCAACAGTTTCAATACATACTCGCTCCAGAGTTGCTGAAAACTGAGCCACCTTTGGTGTGTTATCAAGTTTTGCACGGTGTGCTAAGCCTTGAGTCCAAGCAAAGATTGATGCGATTGGATTTGTTGAGGTGGCTTTACCTGCTTGATGATCTCGGTAATGACGAGTTACTGTGCCGTGAGCAGCTTCGGCTTCAACGGTTTTGCCATCTGGGGTCATTAATACAGATGTCATTAAACCAAGGGATCCATAACCTTGTGCAACGGTGTCAGATTGAACATCACCATCATAATTCTTACAAGCCCAGATATAGCCACCCTCCCAGCGAAGTGAGGTTGCCACCATGTCATCAATTAATCTGTGGTCATACCCAAGGTTGTTTTTAGCAAACTCAGCTTTGAACTCTTTCTCAAAAACCTCAGCAAAGATATCTTTAAATCGACCATCATAAGCTTTCAAAATTGTATTTTTGGTTGATAAAAAGACTGGATACTTACGAATCAAACCATAGTTAAATGAGGCTCTAGCGAAATCTCGAATTGAATCATCAAGGTTATACATCGCCATGGCAACTCCTGATGATGGAAAATCAAAGACGTCAAACTCCATTGGCTTTGATCCATCCGCAGGTGTGAAGGCGACCGTTAACTTTCCTGCCCCTGGGACTTTGAAATCAGTTGCTCGGTACTGGTCACCAAATGCATGACGGCCAATCACAATTGGCTTAGTCCAATGTGGGATTAATCGCGGAACATTTTTGATGATGATTGGTTCACGAAAAATTACGCCCCCTAGGATGTTACGAATGCTGCCATTAGGCGACTTCCACATCTTTTTTAACTTAAACTCTTCAACCCTGGCTTCATCTGGTGTGATAGTTGCGCATTTAACCCCAACACCATGCTTTTGAATCGCATGGGCAGAGTCAATTGTGACCTGATCATCTGTTTTATCTCGATACTCTATTCCTAGGTCGTAGTACTCAAGATTTATATCAAGATATGGCAAGATCAAAGAATCCTTGATGAACTGCCAGATGATCCGTGTCATCTCATCGCCATCTAATTCAACTACGGTACCTTCAACTTTGATCTTATTCATAACCGCACTCCTTACTTATAAGTCTTTGACATCAGCTTGTTTTGTTCGGACAGCTTCTGCTGCAGCCTTTAACGAGCTCAGTTCATCAGAAGATAATTTAGTTTCAACTACCTTGTTAACACCATTTTTCCCAATCTGTGCCTCAACGCCTAGATAGACGCCGGTAATTCCATACTCGCCATTTACCCAGGCACACACCGGCATAACCTCATTTGAATCGGTAATAACCGCCTTTGCCATTCGTGCCGCTGCTGCTGATGGTGCGTAATATGCAGATCCAGTTTTTATTAATGCCACAATCTCAGCCCCACCATTTCTGGTCCGATCTACTAGATCTTTAATCTCAACCTCGGATAAAACATCAGAAAGTGGTTTACCGTTGACAGTACAGCGGCTTGGAACTGGCACCATAGTTTCACCATGTGAACCAAGGGTTAAAGTCTTTACCGCCGCAGTTGCAACTCCACATTTTTCAGCTACAAAATTGGTAAATCTAGCGGTGTCCAACATTCCAGCTTGTCCCATTACTTTGTTGTATGAAAACTTGGTTGCAATCTGAGCAAGTGCAGTCATCTCATCTAACGGATTTGAAACGACAATGATCACCGCATTTGGTGAGTGTTTAGCAATGTTCTCAGCCACGCCACGAACGATCCCAGCATTTACACCAATCAGATCCATTCGACTCATACCTGGCTTACGTGGTAAACCAGCAGTAATTACCACCACATCAGAGTTTGCTGTCTTCTCATAACCACCGCCATCTGCTGTGGTGGTTGCGCCAATAACCTTTGTTTCAAATTTTTCTATAGATCTTGATTGATTTATATCTAATGCCAAGCCCTCAGGCTTGCCCTCTAAAATGTCAGTTAAAACTACGCTTTCAAAAACATCATACTCAGCCAGTCGTAACGCAGTTGTTGATCCATAAAATCCAGCGCCTACAACTGTAACCTTCCCAGATCTGCTCATTAAATCCTCTCAAGGGTGATGACCAATATTACTGATCTTGTGCCAATCAACTAAATCCGCAACCTCACCTAGCGTTAGGCAGGGACAGGGCTAATCCAAACAACATGATGCAGATCATAATTGGCAAAATTAATTCAATATTTCGCTTCACTTTTTGCTGTGAGTATCTAGCCAAGGAGAATGCGCTTGCTCCTAAGGATAAAATAATTGATCCAGTTCTAACTGCTCCGCTAATTCCGATAATTAATCCAACAGCTACAACTAAAAGTGAGATTCTTCGAATTTGATCTAGCGTAAAACTATCTCTCATTTGTTAGCCATCTCAAACAGGTTTTTAAGCAACATCACCCTAGTAACCGGACCAACCCCACCAGGCATCGGTGCAAACAAGGATGCAACCTCGGTAACCCTTGGATCGATATCTCCTAACAATTGATCTCCAACTCGAGTAATTCCAACATCTACTACCACCGCACCTTTTTTGACCATTTCAGCTTTAAAAAAATGAGTAGATCCGACGGCAGAGATAATTAGATCGGCAGACTGCGCTAACTTAGAAAGATCTTTGGTGGCAGAGTGAGCAACTGTCACAGTGGCATTGTGAGGTTTTTGAGAGAGCAAGATTGAAAGTGGTCTGCCAACAGTTGCTCCCCTACCAATTATTAATACCTCTTGACCAGATAATCTGACTTTATACTCCTCTAATAAGGCAATGATCGCTAATGGAGTGCAAGGAATTATCTTGGCTGAACCTAAAACTAGTTTTCCTAAATTACTTGGCGTTAAGGCATCGGCATCTTTTGCTGGATTAATTGCTGATAATACTTTTTGCAAATCAACTGTCTTGGGTAATGGCAGCTGCACGATAAACCCGGTGCAAAGTGGGTCATTATTAAGTTGAGTTACAGCTGATATGACCTGATCAGTTGAGGCATCTGCTGCAAGATTGATCCTGATGGAGTCAATCCCTACTTCAGCACAATCTCGGTGTTTACCCTCAACATAGGCAACAGATCCTGGGTCATTGCCAACCAAAATTGTTCCTAACCCAATTGAATTAGAAAGTGCTGCTACTTGTCTCTTTAAATCAGCTCGCAACTGCTTGGCAAAACTCTTGCCATCCATAATCTTTGCACTCATGAGTTAAGCCTACTCTTTTTATCTTTTTTCTTGAACAGTTTAGGAGCCAATAAAATCAATAAATAAGTAACACTGACATGGGCAAAAACAATTACACCTAATCGCAATGGATTTACACCAACTGGATTCATATTTGCTGAGATGAGTGATCCAGATGAAATAAATGCAATTAATGCAGATCCGCCTGTTGATAAAAGTATAAATCTAAGTAGTAATTGTCTCTTACTCTTTTTATCAACCTGTAATTTATTTATCTTACTCAAATTAATAAATGAGTAGATGAGCAGAATGCTAGATAAGGTAATTATCCAGGGGTGCTCACCTGCAGGTAGAGCTGCAAGTGCTGGGATTGCTGGGATCTCTCTTAGATTGAAGATAAAGGGTGTGACATCGGTAGCGTTACCCAATGAAAAACCAGCACCGGATATATAACCAAAAGTTGCGATAAATAGATTTGGTAAATAAAGAATTTGTAAAACTAATAAAAGTAACCCACCAATAATGCCTGGGTGCAGCACAATTGTTAAGTTTTTTGCAATGGAATAATTCATTATCAGCGAAATAGAAAATAGCAAACCTGATAAACCAAGAATTATCAAAAACATATAACCTGGTAGTTTTACCAAAGTTTCAAAATTTGCAGAGGTTGTTGCTGTTGTAAGTAAAAAGATTAGAATCAGCAGCCCTCTTAGCCAATCGATAGCAACTTGATCATTTGAACCAATTAAGCCAAGAAGTGAGTAAACAATTATGTAAGTTAAAGTAAAATAAGCCCTGCTAATTTTTTTATTTTGTAACTCCGCAACAACTCTTTTATAACCAACTCTCATACTTAACCAGGGCAAAATTGCTGCACCCAGTGGTAAAAAAGAAAGGTAACCAGTTACCTCATTGCTGGTGATATTAAAAGGTGTTAGGTGGGAACCAAGCCATAACCAAAGAGCTGCCCGCATTGGATCTGCTGTGCTGCCATAGGTACTTCCAGCAGTTGCCCAGGCGAACAAGGTGATAAAAGCTAATGGAAATAAAATTATTAAAACTGATCTGATCACCTGTTGCAGCGAGACCAAAAATCTACGCGCAACCATTATTTTCCTATCTGCGATTTATCCATTCAATATCTTGCGCATCAAGTTAGCGGTTTCACTTGGTGTTTTACCAACCGCAACACCGACAGCTTCTAAGGCTTCTTTCTTAGCCGCTGCAGTTCCAGATGAGCCAGAGACAATTGCACCTGCATGGCCCATAGTTTTACCCTCTGGCGCGGTAAAGCCGGCAACATAACCAACAACAGGTTTAGTTACATACTCTTTTATAAATTGTGCTGCTCTCTCCTCAGCGTCGCCGCCAATTTCACCAATCATAACTATGGCTTTTGTATCAGGATCATCCTGGAATGCTCTTAAACAATCTATATGAGTTGTGCCAATGATTGGATCTCCCCCAATTCCAACCGCTGTTGTAAAACCAAAATCTCTTAACTCAAATATCATTTGATAGGTAAGGGTTCCTGATTTTGAAACCAGGCCAATTTTTCCAGGTCCAGTAATATCTGCTGGAATAATTCCCAGATTTGCTTTTCCAGGGCTAATAATTCCTGGGCAGTTGGGACCAAGAATTTGAGTCTTGCCCTTACCTACCGCATAAGAATAAAAAGCAGCAACATCATGAACTGGGATTCCTTCGGTAATAACCACTACCAGTGGCATTGCGGCATCAATTGCATCAATCACAGCAGCTTTTGCAAACTTTGGTGGCACAAAGACCACCGAAGCATTTGCACCAGTTGCAGCCATTGCCTCTGAAACTGAATTAAATACTGGAATAAGTGTTCCATCCATATCAACACTCTGACCACCCTTACCAGGTGTTACACCACCAACAATTTTGGTGCCAGCTTTAAGCATTCGCTTTGTGTGCTTAGTGCCCTCAGAGCCAGTCATACCCTGAACAATTACCTTGGTACTCTCATTTACAAATATTGCCATTATTTGCCCGCCAACTCAGCTGCTTTGGCTGCTGCTCCATCCATAGTTTCAAGTTGTGAAATTAGAGGATGATTTGCTTGACTTAATATTTTGCGGCCTAATCCAACATTGTTTCCATCAAGTCTTACCACAATTGGCTTAGTTGCTTTACTTCCCAATATATCCAATGCTTGCACTATTCCATTAGCTACGGCATCACAAGCTGTAATACCGCCGAATACATTTACAAATACGCTTTTAACGTCGGGATCACTTAAAATTATCGATAAACCATTTGCCATTACCTCAGCAGATGCTCCTCCGCCAATATCTAAGAAATTAGCTGGTTTGACCCCATACTTTTCACCTGCATAAGCCACCACATCAAGGGTGCTCATAACCAAACCAGCACCATTTCCAATGATTCCAACTTGGCCATCTAACTTTACGTAATTAAGATCCTTTTCTTTGGCTAACTTTTCTAGTGGATTTGTTGAGGCCTGATCAACTAGTTGTTCATGCTCAGGGTGTCTAAAAAAGGAGTTATCATCCAACGTTACTTTGCCATCAAGTGCAATTACCTTGCCATCTAAACTCTTAACTAATGGGTTAATCTCCATTAATGTAGCATCCTCTTTAATGAATGCTTGCCATAATTTCACTAACACATCTGCAACTTGGTCAATTACATCTGCCGAAAATTGTCCACCTTTTGCAATTTCAATTGCCTTAGCTTTATCTATTCCAATATTTGGATTTATGCCAACTTTTGCTAATTTCTCAGGAGTTCTATGAGCAACCTCTTCAATCTCCATTCCGCCAGCCACAGAGGCCATCACTAAGAAATTTCGATTTGCCCGATCTAATAAAATTGCTAGGTAATACTCAGAATCTATAGGAGCTGCTTGGGCGATCATTACTTTATGGACGGTATGACCTTTTATATCCATCCCTAAAATTGCACCTGCTTTTGCCTTAGCATCATCAGCGTTTTCGGCCAGCTTGACACCGCCGGCCTTTCCTCGGCCACCAACTTTCACCTGAGCTTTAACTACAACTTTGCCACCGATTTTTGTGGCGGCTGCAAAAGCTTGTTCAGGCGTAGTTGCCACCGCACCAGCTAATACCGGAATTTGATGTGCTTCAAAAAGATCGCGCGCTTGATACTCAAACAGATCCAATTAATTATCCCCGATCGGTGTTCGACTTCAGTAAGGTGGCCATAGTAATCAAGTCGGCAATAAATTTATAATTTCTCAACAGGGGCGTATCGAAGTAGAAGTCGCTTCTCACCAAATGAGCCAAAATCAATGGTGGCCTCAGCTCTATCACCTTCACCTGAAACTGAAACCACTGTCCCCAGACCAAAGGTGTCATGGGAGACTCGTTCACCAATTTCTAGTGTCATCGTGTTGCTGACTTTTCCAGTTGCTCTAGGTGGTGCAAATGAACGTTTAATAGATGATCTGATTGGTGAAATCTTTTCTTGGGCTTGATTCCATTCAATAACATTATCTGGAATCTCACTTAAAAATCTTGAAGGTGGATTGTAATTAGGTGCACCCCAAGATGATCGATACTCCGCCCTGGTAATAAACAGATTCTCGCGCGCTCTTGTTAACCCAACATATGCAAGTCTTCGCTCCTCTTGTAACTCATCTGGATCACCCAAAGTTCTTGAGTGGGGAAAAATTCCCTCCTCCATGCCTGTTAAAAATACTGTTGGAAACTCCAAACCTTTGGCAGTGTGTAATGTCATCATGGTTACCAAACCGCCATGATCTTCACCATCTGGAATCTGATCTGCATCTGCAACTAGCGAGACCTCCTCTAAAAATCCGATTAGTGATATCTCTTCACCTTCATCAACCTCACCCTCTTCATACTCAGTTGCAACCGCTACTAACTCCTCTAAATTCTCAACCCTCACCTCATCCTGTGGATCTTTACTCTCCGATAACTCTGCCAATAATCCTGATTGTTCAAGTACCGCCTGAGCAATTATTGATGGTCTTGTTTTAGCCTCTACTAAGGTTTGTAAGGATTGAATCATCTTAACAAAATCAATTAGCGCAGCAGAGGAACGTTGTGCTACCTCTTGATTTTTTTCAACCTGGCATAACGACTGCCAAAAAGTAAGCTCATTTGCTTTTGCATATAAATCAATTAAATCTAGCGCTCGATCACCGATACCTCGCTTTGGTGTATTGATAATTCTGCGAAGTGAAATTTCATCCTCTGGATTTGCAACAACCCTCAAATAAGCCAAGAAATCTTTAATCTCTTTTCGCTCATAAAATCTAACGCCACCAACAACCTTGTATGGAATCCCAATTCGCATAAAAACCTCTTCAAAGACGCGGGACTGTGCATTTGTGCGATAAAAAATTGCGGTGTCACCAGGATTAGATTTACCAAGATCTCTTAATCTGCCAATCTCTCGGACAACAAAATCTGCCTCATCATGTTCGCTTTCGGCCACATACCCAGTAATCATGGCCCCAGCACCCGCCTCAGACCAGAGATTTTTTTCCTTTCTTCCCTCATTGTTTGCAATTACCGAGTTAGCTGCGCTTAATATATTTTGCGTTGAACGGTAATTTTGTTCTAGTAAAATTGTTTTCGCATTTGGATAATCTGCTTCAAACTGCAAAATATTCCTGATATTTGCACCACGGAATGCATAAATTGATTGATCGGCATCACCAACCACACAAAGCTCAGCTGGAGGAAAACCATCACGATCGCTACCTACCAACTCTTTAATTAATACGTATTGAGCATGGTTAGTATCCTGATACTCATCCACCAAAATGTGTTTGAATCTTGAGCGATACTTGGCTCTAACCTCTGGGTGACGTTGTAAAACTTCCACGGTTTTAGCAATTAGATCATCAAAATCCATAGAGTTTGCGCCAACCAGACGGCGTTGGTAGATTTCAAAAACTTGGGCAACAATCTCTTGAAACTTATCTTTACTTTGATTTAAATAATCAGCTGGTCCAAGTAACTCATTTTTTGCTTGCGAAATAAGTGATGCCACCGCTCTTGGTGCATAGCGTTTTGCATCTAGATTTAAATCCCGCATCACGATTGTGACTAGACGTAGTGAATCGCTCTGATCATAAATAGTAAATGAGTTTGTATAACCAAGTAAGGCAGCCTCCTTGCGAAGTATTCGAACACAGGCAGAGTGGAAAGTAGATACCCACATCACTTTTGCTCGATCACCTACTAACTGTGCAACCCTTTCCTTCATTTCACCAGCTGCTTTATTTGTAAAGGTAATTGCAAGCACCTCATAAGGTGCAACATTTTGCTCAGCAAGTAGATAGGCAACACGTCTTGTTAAAACCCGCGTTTTCCCAGAGCCTGCACCTGCCACAACAAGAAGTGGTGCACCTTCATGTTTTACCGCTGCCAATTGTTGAGGATTTAATCCTTCGATTAGTGCGGACATATTGCTTAGTCTATCGGTGGGTAAGTGAAGGGTATTAGCTGCGGTAATCTAGCCAATGATGCCACCGATAGATGACAGTGAAATAGAGCGAGTACTTGTAGTTACCGCCCATCCTGATGATTGCGATTTTGGCGTAGCTGGGACGATTGCGCTGTGGAGTGAAAAAGGAATAAAAGTTTCATACTGTATTTGCACAAATGGTGATCAAGGTGGAGAAGATCCAACAGTTCCAAGAGAGGAAATGCCAAAGATTCGCCAACGTGAACAACGCGAGGCTGGGCTGGCAGTTGGCGTAACTGATATTACTTTTTTAAATTATCGCGATGGTTGGTTAGTGCCAACTATTGAATTGAGAAAAGATATTGTCCGTCAGATAAGAATTTCAAGACCTGATCGCATGGTAATTCAATCACCAGATCGAAACTGGGATCGATTATTTGCCTCCCACCCAGATCACATGGCAGCAGGTGAGGCGGCTATTCAAGCGGTGTATCCAGATTCTAGAAATGCTTTTGCATTTGAAGATCTGTTACAGGATGAGGGTTTGCAACCTTGGCGGGTAAAGGAGGTTTGGGTCATGTCTACCCAAAACCCAGATCACTTTGTAGACATAACCTCAACATTTGATAAAAAAATGAAGGCACTACATGCTCATGTTAGCCAGACAGCCCACAATGAAAATCTTGAAAAGATGGTGCGCGAATGGGGTGAGCGCAATGCGCTGGCAAACAACCTACCTGCTGGCAGTGTCGCTGAAGTTTTTAAAATTGTAAGTACAAATTAACGAACTCTAACTCGCTCTATTGCAATCATTTGCTTTGGCATTCCATCCCAGGTGCCATCGATTACACCCTCTTTTGCAATCGCTTTAACAATATCTAAACCTTTGGTGACCCTTCCCCAAATTGTGTAATTTGGATCCATTGAGGTGTCCTCATAAACAATAAAAAATTGGCTGCCATTGGTATTTGCTCCTCGATTAGCCATAGCCACTGTGCCGGCTGGGTAATTTATTTCAATATCTTGTGGAAGATTTTCATCTTGATAAGTGAAGTTTGGACCACCCCGACCAGTACCGGTTGGGTCGCCACATTGCAGTACATAAATTTTCTCAGTAGTTAATCTGTGGCAGTAGGAATTATTATAAAAGCCACCCTTTGCCAAAGCTGACAGCGCGGTCACGGTAATCGGAGCACTTTTGCCATTTGCCTGGATAACGATCTCCCCGCAATTAGTTGTTAATGTAAAAGTTCTGTTCTTAAATGGTGGTTTTACCTCTGGTGGAGTTATGTTTTTTGCCGTGTGTGCCTTAGCGGTAGTTGGTTTACAAATTACTGGTAATGGTTTTTTTGTTGGTGCAGCTGTTGCCGTAGTTGGAAAATATATAGTACAAAAAGTAAACAGTGATGAAGTTAAAATTATTTTTGCTACTTTCTGCATACGTAAAGTTTAATCAACAAATTAGGGATGACCAACCAAATACTGAAATTAAGGCGACTTACAATCGAATTTTAAGAACTTTCACAGCCTAAAACTATGGCTGGATGACAAGTTCAACCTTTTGAAACTCTTTTAGATCTGAGTAGCCACAAGTGGCCATCGATCTCTTAAGAGCGCCAAAGAGATTCATTGAGCCATCGGAGGTATGTGATGGTCCAGATAAAACCTCAGTGAGTGTTCCAACAGTTCCAACTTGAACTCGATTGCCTCTTGGAAGTTGCACATGATGTGCCTCAAGTCCCCAATGCCAACCTTTACCCGGTGCCTCTAATGCCTTAGCCAGTGGTGATCCCATCATTACCGCATCAGCGCCACAGGCCACTGCTTTGGCAATCTCACCACTATTACCAACTGAACCATCTGCAATTACATGTACATATCGACCACCAGACTCCTCTAAGTATTCACGTCTGGCAGATGCCACCTCAGCGATTGCGGAGGCCATTGGAACTGATATTCCTAATACAGTTTTGGTGGTGTGGGTCGAGCCTCCACCAAAGCCAACTAATACTCCAGCTGCACCTGATCGCATTAAATGCAACGCACCTTGCGCAGTTGCACAACCGCCAACAATTACTGGCACATCTAACTCATAAATAAACTTCTTTAAATTAAGTGGCGCAGTCTGCTCTGATACATGCTCAGCTGAGACAGTTGTTCCTCTAATTACAAATATATCTACACCGGCATCAAGCACCGCTTTATGAAACTCTGCTGTGCGTTGTGGTGAAAGCGCTCCCGCCACTGTTACACCTGCTGCTCTGATTTGAGCAATTCGCTCTTTAATCAAAGTTGGTTGAATTGGAGATGCATATATCTGCTGCATCTTCTTTATCGCATCATCACCACTTAATTTAGCCATCTGTGCTAATTGTTTTTCAGCATCTTCATATCTAGTCCAGATGCCCTCTAAATTTAAAACACCTAAGCCGCCAGCTTTTCCAATTGCGATTGCAGTTTCAGGTGAGACTACTGAGTCCATTGGTGCTGCCATAAAAGGTAACTCAAATTTGTAAGCATCAATCTGCCAGGTAATTGAAACCTCTTCAGGATCTCTAGTTCTTCGAGATGGCACGATTGCAATTTCATCAAATGAGTATGCTGCCCGTGCTCGCTTACCAGGACCTAATTCAATATCGGACATATCTCTAATCGTATCTGCTTAATACTTATCTGCTGAAATCTAGCCTTGTAAATCCCAGGCTTTAACCCCGCCTGTCACACCAGCTGAGTTAGAAATTATCTTGACTTTATAATCAAAACTTTTCAGCGCTGATTTGCTAATCCGCTGTGCATTTCCACCGCCGATATACAACCTATCCCAGACAATCATGGGATATAACTCTTGAATCAAACTCTTAACACGCCTTGACCATAATTTGTTGCCTAGTCTTCTTCTTGATTGCTCACCAATCCAGGCATCAATTGATTTGCCATATCTGATAGTGGCGTGTGAGATCTCAAGATGAGGGGCTAATTTGCCATCACTAAAAATCGCACTACCTAAACCTGTGCCAAAAGTTAATACCGCCTCTAATCCCTTTCCGGTAATCACGGCAGCGGCATGGACCTCAGCATCATTTAGCACCAAGGTTTTTAGCTTAACTCGTTTTTGCAATTCAGATTGCATATCAAAGCCATACCAGGCTCTTACCAACTTTGGATCAAGTGAGCTTCTTGGGCCATTGGTATTTATGTAATGTGGAATCACTACCACCTTGCCATTTCTAATCATGCCTGGCAACCCAACTGTTAATCGTTTTATTCTCGGATCTGCTTTTACAAAATCTTGAATGATTCCAATTAATTTACTTGGCGAAAGCGGGTAGGGTGTTTTCAAATATGGAAAATCAACTAAAACTTTCCCGGTTTTATCAAGCACAGAGGCCTTGATCCCAGTGCCACCGCAATCTACGGTTAGCGTCGTAACTTTCACCGATTGATGTTAATCGATTGTCGCTACTTTGAGAACAAGGCCTCGTTATGAACTTACTTAGTGGGAGTGACCCCCTGGACCATGTGAGTGTCCATGACCTGCTGCTTCTTCTTTTTTCTCCTCTGGAGTTTCAAAAACAAGAGCCTCAGTTGTAATAAACATTGCAGCGATTGAAGCTGCATTTGCAAGTGCTGATCTAGTTACCTTAACTGGATCGATTACACCCTCTTTAACAAGATCTGTGTAAGTTTCAGAGTAAGCGTTGAAACCTTCATTTGGTTTCATAGTGCGAACCTTTGAAACTACGACATACCCCTCTTGGCCTGCATTTTCTGCAATCCAACGAAGTGGTTCATCACATGCTTTGCGAACCAGGCGAACCCCAACTGCTTGATCACCATCAAGGCCTAAGTCATTTTCAAGTGCAGCAGCTGCATGTACCAATGCGGCACCGCCACCAACCACAATTCCCTCTTCGACTGCCGCTCTGGTAGCTGAGATAGCATCCTCAAGTCGGTGCTTCTTTTCTTTTAACTCAACCTCAGTATGTGCGCCAACCTTAATCACGCAAACTCCACCTGCAAGTTTTGCAACTCGCTCCTGTAGTTTTTCGCGATCCCAATCAGAGTCGGTGTTTTCAATTTCACGGCGAATCTCTGTTACTCGGGCTGCCACATCATTTTTCTTTCCAGCACCATCCACAATTGTGGTGTTATCTTTGGTAATAACAATTCGCCTAGCTTTGCCAAGCATCTCAATATCAATTTGCTCAAGCTTTAAGCCAACCTCAGAGGAGATAACCTGACCGCCGGTCAGAATCGCAATATCTTGCAACATTGCTTTACGACGATCACCAAAACCAGGTGCTTTAACAGCGGCTGAGGCGAAGGTGCCCCGCATGCGGTTAACTACCAATGTTGAAAGTGCCTCACCCTCAACATCTTCAGCGATGATCAAAAGTGGCTTGCTAGCTTGGGCAACCTTTTCTAATACCGGCAAGATCTCACTTAAGGCTGAGATCTTCTGGCCTGAGATAAGAATGAAGGCATCCTCAAGCACTGTTTCCATGCGATCTGAGTCGGTAACAAAATAAGGGGAGATATATCCCTTATCAAATTGCATACCTTCGGTGAACTCAAGCTCAAGACTGGTGGTGGATGACTCTTCAACTGTGATTACGCCATCTTTGCCAACCTTGTCCATCGCCTCAGCGATTAAATCACCGATCGCCTTATCTTGGGCTGAAATAGTTGCCACATCTGCAATCTGAGATTTTCCACTAACTGCGGTTGAGTTTTTACGCAACGCCTCAGTTATGGCAGTTACTGCCTGTTCAATACCATTTTTTAGCTCCATCGGTTGAGCACCAGCAGCAAGATTGCGAAGTCCTTCTTTGACCATAGCCTGGGCCAACACAGTTGCAGTAGTTGTGCCATCACCTGCTACATCATTGGTTTTTTCAGCAACTTGCTTAACTAGTTGAGCACCCATATTTTCAGATGGATCTGCCAACTCAATCTCTTTGGCAATAGTCACACCATCATTGGTAATTGTTGGTGCACCATAACTTTTCGCAATTACAACATTTCGACCCTTTGGTCCAAGTGTTACCTTGACCGTATCAGCCAAAATATTTACACCGCGCTCCATTGCCCGGCGAGCTGCTTCATCAAATTGAAGTGATTTACCCATGATTACTTCTTCGCAATAATTGCTAGTACATCACGTGATGAAAGTACTAAGTACTCCTCATTGTTGTACTTAACCTCAGTGCCGCCATACTTTGAGTAAAGAACAACATCGCCCTCTTTGATATCTAGTGGAATTCGGTTTCCATTTTCAAAACGGCCAGGCCCTACCGCCATCACAGTTCCCTCCTGTGGTTTTTCCTTAGCGGTATCTGGAATTACCAATCCAGATGCAGTCTTTTGCTCTGCTTCATTTGCTTTAACAACAATGCGATCTTCTAGAGGCTTAATTGAAATTGCCATCCTGATATCTCCTTCTTAGATTTGGTATTACCCTCTTAAGGTGCCTCAGGTATTAATTAGCACACGAGGCCCTAGAGTGCTAAAGCCAACTTTAAAGGGGGATGCCAGCCAGTTGCAAATTAGGCGCTGAGCTACCAGATCACTCGGCTCATTGAGGCTGCTGAGTCAGCCCCCAGACCTATCTGGGAGGGTCTAATCCCCTGCGCTATCGCCATACTTCCCAAAGCAGCAACCATCGCCCCATTATCGGTACACAGGTTGCCAGGTGGGATTGAGAGGTTTATCTTCAATTTCTCACATCGTTGGCTAGCTAAGGAGCGCAGCCTACTATTTGCTGCCACTCCACCTGCGATTACCAAATTATCAATTCCACTTTCTTGGCAGGCAGCTAAGGATTTACTAAGCAAAACATCCACCACAGCCTCCTGAAACGATGCTGCTACATCAGCTTTTTTATGGTCTGGGGTTTGTGCAATATATCTAGCAACTGCTGTCTTTAAACCAGAGAAGGAAAAATTGTATTGATGAATAGATTGATCTGCTGGTGAGGTTAGCCCACGGGGAAACTCCACAAAGTTTGGATCTCCCAGTTGTGCTTGTTTATCAATAACTGGGCCACCTGGAAAACCAAGTCCCATTACTCTGGCAATCTTGTCAAAGGCCTCACCTGCTGCATCATCAATGGTAGATCCCATAACCTCAACATCTGTGGCTAAGTTGTTTACCTTCAAAATTGATGAATGGCCACCACTTACTAATAATGAAATTGTCGGGACAGATTTTTTATCACTATCTAATTGATCAACTGCAATGTGAGCAGATAGATGATTTACCCCATATAACGGTTTATCCAAAGCTAAGGCAAGAGCAGATGCACTACTTACTCCGATTAATAATGCTCCGATCAAACCAGGACCAGCAGTTACCGCAACTGCATCAATATCCTTTAGGTTAACACCGGCGTCATTTAATGCTTGTTTGATTACCTGCGGCATCGCCTCTAAATGGGCTCTGCTTGCCACCTCAGGCACCACACCACCAAAACGGGCATGTTGATCAACACTTGAAGAGATCACATTTGCAAGTAGTTTTCTGCCATCTACGATTCCAACTGCTGTCTCATCACAAGAGGTTTCTATTCCTAATACCAGCGCCATTATTTAAGCTCCTTGCGCATTACAACTGCAGTTAATCCCGGACCGTAGTAATTCTCTCGTTTTGAAATCTCAGTAAAGCCAAAGGATTTATATAGTGGTTGGGCAGCATCATTTCCCAATCTCATTTCAAGCATTACCGCTTGCGCCTTTTTTACTCTGGCCCAATCAATCAACCGTTTTAATAACTCTCGACCAACACCTTTTCTTCTATGGTTTGCTACCACAGTTAGAGTGTGAATATCTGCCACCTCTGCCACACAAAAAATACCGCCATAGGCAATTACCTCTTGCTCAAACTCTGCAACTAAGTACTGGGCACTCTTTGGAGATTTAGCAAACTCCTCTTTAAATTGATCTACACTCCATGCAGTTTGGCCATAAACCTCTTTTTCAATTGAAATCGCCACTGCTAAATCCATGCTGCTCATTGGCCTAAATTTCACTCCCGCAGGTAGTGGATAGGCATCTGGCTTTCTAACATATATAGGTTGTGTAACTGCAGTAGAGGTTAATGCAAGCTTGGCTAATTGCACTGGATCAGGAAAGTGATCCTCTTCTTTATAAATTGGAATCTTAAATATCTCTAACTCCTCTGCTTTACCAACTGCAGGCTGAGTAACTCGAACTCCATCTTTGTATCTTGCCCAAAACCTTTCTTTCCGTTTGGCATCTGTTGAAACAATAAACTCATCTTGGTTTATTGCAGCTGCCATCACATCTAATGAGCAAACCCCTACCCAATTGATTTGCCTAGCCAAGGCAAAACTTTGTGCAAAGGCAATTCCCACCCGAAGTCCGGTAAATGGGCCTGGCCCCATCCCTACTGCAACTAAATCCACTTTGTTGTTAAGTGCCAGGGCTTGTGAAACTAGTTTTGGAAGTACCTCAGCATGAGAGAGTGAATCATTATGAGATTTGGTAAACAGAACCTTCCCATCTTGAACTAGTGCCACACTGCTTTGAGATGTTGAGGTGTCAAGTGCTAAAACCGTACTCATAATTTAAATCCACTCCAACGCTCACCAGTAGGCAAGAATTCAATCTCTCGATCAGACTCTTTTTCTCCGGTGGTTATAACTAGC
Source organism: Actinomycetota bacterium (assembly GCA_016870455.1). Lineage (GTDB taxonomy): Bacteria > Actinomycetota > Actinomycetes > Nanopelagicales > Nanopelagicaceae > Nanopelagicus. The sequence goes on from VGBN01000004.1 coordinate 22,917, forward strand.
TCTAAATATTGATCAGTTAAGGTATCTACAAAATCCTTGCCCCATTCGATCACAAAAATACTGCTGGCAAGATAACTTTCAAAATCTAAGTCAGCAAAATTACTAGCGTCTGAGCCCAATAATCGATATGCATCGATGTGAATAAAGTTTGGGTCACCTTTATGAATTCGACTAATCACAAAGGTTGGTGAGGTAACTCCCAAGATTTTAAAGTTTGCGGCAATTCCTTGGGTTAAAACTGTTTTACCAGTGCCTAATTCGCCTGTTAACACCACTACATCTGAGGGCTTTAATTGCTGGCCTAGCCTTTGCCCTACTTCAAACATAGCCTGTGGTGAATTAACTTTAACTTTCATCAGGGGATTAGTTTATAGAGAATAAAAACAGGCCCCCAGTTTCCTAGGGGCCTGTTTAATCTATTGCTTATTTATTGACGGAACTTCAACAATGGTGGTGCGAAGTTTGGATCAACAAACAAGTTTGGTTCATTCTTAATTGCAGCTTGAACTGCCCTATTTGAAGGCAGCTTGCCTGTCTTAGCAGCGGATGCAATCAGCTTGGCAACAGCCAAGATTTGGCTAGTTGTGTAATTGCAGTGTCCAGTACCGTTAGTTTTCACAACCTGCGGTACAGGTGCGCCAGCCGATGAAAACTCTGTATAAGCATCATCTGGTTTATTCCAAATATTAAGCAATTTGCCTGACTTAGCAACGCCATTGGCTACAGCTGCATCATATTGGTTCTTCAAGTACTGCGCAGCACCAGCTGGAGTAATGTGATCAGCGGTTGCAGCAAGAGCGATGGTTGGAACCTCGATCTTTCCTTGCAACTGATAAGCACTATTCATCTTAGCCACTGCAGCAGGATCAGCCTTGACCTTAGGAAGTAATCCAAGGTAACCAAGAACTGCTAAAGCACTGTTGCGACCAGTTAATGCCGCAGCGTATTGATCCAACTCTTCACTAACCCGAGCTACATAGTTAGTGGTTGAGTTATCAAATACGACTCCGCCATAACGGACCTCCATGTCGTAATTAGCAATTACTGCCAAAACAGCAGCCTCTGCTCCGTTTTGTAGAACAGCAAGTGCTGGGCTAATTACCAAACCAAATGAGGTCTCAGATGCTCCGGCTGGGCCAGATGAGGCATCGTAATCTGGAGATTGAGTTGGAACTCCTGCCATTAAACCAAGCAGCAAGATTGCACTTCGTACTGGAAGAGCTTTTAATGCCGCTGGTGCAGTGGAGGTTGCTGGCCATGCTGGCGCAGTGATATTTGCTGCCAGAGCTGCCTGCAAAGCTTGGAATGTAGTTAACACTGTTCCAAGATCAGTCAGCATTTCAACATACCCTGCTTGACCTGCTGAATACCCAGATCCCTTAATCGCTGGATTAAAGAGTGACTTCATTCCCCAAAGGAAATCTCCTGCCATAGTGATCTCAGCTTGAGCTGAATCGGCAATACACATTGGAAGGGCAGCATCAACAGCGCCTGAATACTGTTCAGCAAGTGCTTGTGAGGTTAATCCACCAAGTGAATTACCCCAGGTCACAACCTTGTTGATCTTTGAATACTTATCACGGGCAATAGTTAGTACCTGAAGGGCAGCTTCTACACCCTCTTCTAAGTTCCAACCTTGAGTTTGTACACCAGCACCGGCTAGCGCAAAACCCTGCGCCAACAATGCAGATGTAACTTCATCAGAAGGTGAAACCGCTGGTGAGTAATCAATTAATGATCCATTTGGCGCCACAACTGGAATCTTTGGAAGATTAACGTTATAGCGAATTCCATGTGAGTAGACCATCAAGGTGCCATTAAATTTTGCTGGCATCATGATTTCATACTTGGACTTGTTGTCATCTGTGCCAGTGCACTTCTCAACGTCAACAACTTGAATTCCAAAGAACACAATCGTCTCTTCACATTTATCAGCAGCACGAGCAACTGTTGGTACAGCCACGGTAAATGCTGCAATTAAAGCAGCTGAAGACAGGGCGATTAACCCCTTAGTTAGTTTGAGATTTTTCATGAGTTTGTTGGTATCCCATTCTTAGGCATTGTTGGACGAACGAAGGTTGATATTTCAACTGCTCCAGCACCTGAATCAGTTGTGTAGATAACTAGTTTGCCGCCATAAGGCTTTCCTTCGCCTTGAGCGTTTAACTGGCTTACCCAGTATCCGTTGTAGCCAACGCGACTAGTAGCTGAATAACCCAGTGGTACTAATCCTGCGCTAGCAAATGTTGATCCCTTTGCTTCGATCGCAGACATAAGTCCGGCACGAGTTAGATTCTTACCTGCAGCACGAAGAGCCTGTACGGTCAGCATCGCTGAGTTCATTCCAGCAAGTACATAGTTATCAAAGGTAATACCCTTGTTGTAACGGGTGTTGATATCAATGAACTGTTTAACATAAGGATCAGTTAGATCCTTTGCATCTGGTAGGAAGCTAGCTGAGATGACGCCATCAATTGTTGTTGGCTTAACACCAAGTGCTAACAATGTATTTGCATCTGCACCAACTGATCCGGCAAGGAACGTGAACTTCTTAGTCAGTTCCAACTTCTCTGCTGCCTTCAAAAGTGTGGCAGTCACATCAGTGGTTCCAAACAAAACTAAAACTGGCTTGCCTGGGACAGCGCCAAGAGCGGTGAGTGCACCCTCTGCTCTTGCTGCAGTCATGGTGCCCTGTGGGTAGAGTGTTGGAGTTGCAGTGAACTTATGTCCTGCAGTGGTAAATCCTGCAACACCATCTGCACCAAACTCATCATCTTGTGCAAGCATAAATGTGGCTTGGCCTGGGAAATTATCCTTAATTACCTTTGCCATCACCTTTGCTTCCATGTTGTAAGTTGGAAGCACCATAAATGTGGTTGGGTACTTAGTTTTATTGGCAAAGCCACTAAATCCAGTATTAATAAATAGATCAGGAACATTGTTCTTGGCAAGAGCTGCTGCGGTGTAAGCCTTAGAGTGAGTAGCAGTTCCAAGTGCGCCAACTAGTGCGAAAACTTTGTCCTTTAAAATTAGGTTTGTGGTTTGAGTAGCTGCAAGTGTTGGCAGGTACTTGTCATCACGAATTACTAGTGAGATCTTGCGACCATTTACTCCACCATTTGCATTGATGTAGTCGAAGTAAGCTCGCATAGCTCCTGGCACCTTGCCGTAGACAAGACCAGCTGATCCAGTAAGTGGGGTTGAAACACCCAACTTAATAGATGTCGCTGTTACGCCGGTCGAGTTGGCTTGAGCGGGCACGATGCTAAGCACCATGGCGCTGGTCGCCACAATCGCTGAAGCAAGGGTTGCTCGCTTCATACTTTTGTTTCTGATCATTTATTTCCTTCCCTAGGGTTTACTTAATTGGTAAAACTCTTTTTGCTCAGTGGTGCTTCTTAAGCAGGTGACCTGGACCATTTGGGGTAAATACCACTGCCAATATCAGCAGAGCACTTACTAAAAATCCCGGTAGCACCGTGGTTAAGTTGTCTGAACCTCCAATACGAGATACTAACGAATCGGCGATTTCTGGTATAGCCACCAGCACCAACCCGCCAAGAATGACCCCTTTTAGGTTGTACAGGCCAGTAACAACGGCCGCTCCCAGCAGTGAAAAGGAGAGGCTGAGCGGAAATGCGCTGGGTGAGACCCCACTTATCAGCATTACCAGCAAACCCCCAGATAGGCCCGCCACCCCTGAGCTAATTGCAAATGCACTCACCTTTAATTGCTCAACATTAATTCCAGAAAGTTGGGCAGCAACTGGGTTATCTCTTACCGCTTTAAAGGTTCTGCCGTAACGTGAAGAAAGTAAGTTAACAATAAAAAATACCATTATTAATGAGGCAAGTGCGGAAATCCAAAAGAACCATTTGTACTGTGAGAAATCTTCGCCAAATCTGGCTGGTGCTGGCCCAACATCAAATGCAATTCCTTCCTCTGCACCAAGAATTGGAAATTGATTTGCCAAGGTAGGAAGTGAGATAGCTAATGCAAGCGTGGTACCTGCCAAATAAGGACCGCTCAACCTAGCTGCAACCAAGCCAAGAATTAGCCCAAATACACCAGCAATTAATGCCGACATAATCAAACCGATAACTGGATGCCAACCGGCATTAAATATTGAGAGCGCACCAGCGTAAGCACCAACTGCCATTAAAGCACTTTGTCCAAGTGAAAGCTGTCCACTGTATCCAGTTAGTAATACAACCGATGTAATTGCTAATGCATAGGTTGCTACAAATGAGCCTTGATACAACTCAAGCTCACCAACTCGATCACCTAAAATCAACAACAACCAGCCAAATAAAACGAACAAAAGTAATCTTTTTCTAGTTGTAGTTGGTTTATGCACTTTGCCAGCTTTTTTCATTTAAGCACCCCGACTCTTCTTAGGTGCAAATAATCCTGCCGGCTTAACCAGTAAAACTATTATCAAAACTATAAAGGCGGTTGGGAAAAACAATTTTGGGCTGATATAGGTTGTTGAGAAAATGATTGCAAAACCTAGAACCATTCCACCTGCAAATGCACCAAACAAACTTTCTAAGCCGCCAATCACTGCTGCGATAAAACCTAAGACCAGTAACAAATCCATGGCATTTGGATACAAAAAGTAACCCGGTATGTAAAGCATGCCGGCTAAACCACCAAATGCACCGGCAAGTGCCCAACCTAGGGTTCGAACTGAATCTACTTTTATGCCAGAAAGCTTTGCAATCTCTGGTGAATAAGCAGATGCTCTTAGGGCAAGTCCAACATTTGTCCGCTGAAACAACAAAGTTAAAAGAAGCATGGCAACTGCCACAAAGACAAGTACCAATAGGTTATAACTACTAAAAGCAATTACTGTTCCCATTATTTTGTAACCACCAGTTGAAACAGGAGCCTCAATTGATTGATTTGTAATTCCCCAAACAAATCCAATTATTGCTTGAATAATTCCTAATAAACCTAAAGTGGCAACTACTGGTGCGATCATCACAATTGGTCCTGATTTAACCCGCTTAAATATTGGACGCATAAAGAATCTATCAATTACTGCGCCAATCACCGCTCCACTAATTACCGCTACCACTAGCGCAAGCCAGAAGGATCCAGTTCGTTGAATAACGGTGTAACCAATATAAGTAGTCAAAACTGCCTGTCCAGCTTGAGCAAAATTAATTACACGAGTAGATCGCCAGACTAAAACAATTGCAATCGCCATCAGGGCATAAATAGCACCTGAGGATAGAGAGGTTAAAACTGCAGTAATAAATTGAGTCATTGTTAGAACCCCAAATAGGCAGAGCGAACTGCCGGATCGTTGAGTAAATTTTCAGCTGAATCAGTCAAAACAACTGATCCAAGATTTAAAACAATTCCTTGATCAGCAATCTTTAACGCACCCATAGCATTTTGTTCAACCAAGACCACAGTCAGATCCATGCTTTTAACAAATGATTTAATAGTTTGAAAGATCTGTTCCACGATCAAGGGCGCTAAACCAAGAGAGGGCTCATCTAGCAACAAAAGTCTAGGTCTTGCAATTAATGCTCGACCAATAGCTAACATTTGTCGCTCACCACCAGAGAGTGATCCCGCTGATTGATTCATTCGCTGACCTAAAATAGGAAAGAGCTCAACAACCTCTTTAGTTGCTGCTGCTACATCTTTTTTATCTTTGCGCCACAATCCAGTTAATGCCAAGTTATCTTTCACACTCAACTCGGCAATCACAGATTTTCCATCAGATACATGCATGATTCCAGAGCGAGCTAAATCCTCAGCCCGCACCCCAAGAATTGAGCTGCCATTCCATGTGGCACTGCCAGAGGCGGCCTCTTTTAAGCCAGATAAAGTTCTAAGTAATGTAGTTTTGCCTGCTCCATTTGCCCCGATAATTGCAGTTAGTTGACCTTGTCCAACCTTAAAAGAGACATTATTTATGGCACGGATGGCACCGTGATCAATAGTTAAACCTTCAACGGTCAGGCTCAATTATTTACCCCCAAATATGCCTCTACCACTGCTGGATCTTGCCTTACCGTTTCAACATCTCCTGATGAAATAACCTCGCCAAAATTAAGTACATAAAGTCGATCACAAACTGACATCACCACATCCATGTGGTGCTCTACTAAAATCACTGAGCATTGAGTAGCTAGATTATGAATAAGTGAGTTCATCCACTCAATATCTTGCGCACCAAGTCCACCAGCTGGCTCATCTAGTAACAATATTTTTGGCTCTGAGACCAAAGCTCGTGCAATTGCAACTCGCTTGGTCACCGGGTATGGCAAGGAATCAGCTCGCTGGTCGGCAATACCTGAGGCATAAACTCGTTCAAGAGCGGTCATTGCTCGTTGCCGAAGTTTTACCTCATCATTTTTACTCAGCCCTAATGCGCCAGTAATTAAGCCACTCTTAGAACTTTTTGTATCGCCAATCATTACATTTTCTAGCACGCTTAACTCTGGGAATAGACCAACCCCTTGCAAAGTTCGGGAAATTCCTAAATTTATCAATTGATGAGGCTTTGGCCACTTGCGTGACTTTCCGTTAATTGAAAGTGAGCCAGATTCAACATCTGCCAGACCAGATAAGGCATTAAAGAAAGTTGTCTTACCCGCACCGTTTGGACCAATTAGTCCCACAACCTCATTTTGATTTAATTCCAAATTTACATTTGATAACGCCTTAAGCCCGCCAAATGAAACAGATAAAGATTTTATTGAAAGCAAATTAGCGTTACTCACGAGAGTAGATTCTAGGCACACGAGTACCGATTCGGGTAACAATCTCGTAATTAATGGTGCCACAAGCCTTAGCCCACTCATCTACTGTGTACTCACTATCACTTCCATCACCAAAAACAATCACTTCATCCCCAGTTTTTGCTAATGATGAAGCGCCAAGATCTACGACAAATTGATCCATTGAGACTCGTCCAATTAGTGGAGCACGTTTTCCTGCGGCAAATACTCCTGCCAAGTTGCTGGCATTTCTTGGAATTCCATCTGCATATCCCATACTCACAACGCCAAGCTTTGTATCCGCTTTTGTTGTGGCAGTTGAGCCATAACCAACACCTTGTCCTGCTTTAACCGCTTTTACTAATTGCAACTTTGAAACAACTTTCATGGCAGGTTTAAGTCCTAAGGCAGAAGAGCTACCCATATTGTCAACATCAGGAGATAAGCCATATAGCCCGATGCCCCATCTAATAATATTTTTATGTGAATTTGGGTTTGCAAGTGATGCCGCAGAGTTTGCAATATGCAAATACTCAGCCACTATCCCAGCAGCTTTAAGTTGTTCTACCCGATACTTAAACCTCTCTAGTTGGCTTTCATTAAGTAAGGCATCTGGTTCATCTGCTCTAGCAAAGTGTGACCAAATTCCAATGACTTTAACTGCACCTGATTTAACCTGGCTTGCTAACTCAGAAATGATTGTCTCTAACTCATCTCCAAAACCACCTCGGTTCATTCCTGTATCCAATTCAATGTGAACCCGTGGAGTTCTACCTACAGCTTTTCCTGCTGCTGCAATCTCATTTAGTAAATCAATTGATGAAATAGAAAGATCTATATCTAGATTAATTGCACTCTTAAAATCCTCACCCAATGGAGTTAGCCAAGCAATAATCGGTTTGGTAATCCCACCTTTTCGTAACAAGATGGCCTCTTCCAATAAAGCAGTGCCTAACCAATCAGCACCAGCTGACTCAGCAGTTTTTCCAACTGATAACAAGCCATGACCATATGCATCTGCTTTCACAACTGCAAGCACCTGGGAATTGCTCTTAGCTTTAATTAATTTTAAATTATGAGCAATAGCTGCCAAATTAACCTCAGCCCTTGCGCGAGTCATATTCCAAAGCCTACTTTGTATCAGGAGGGTTGGCGATCTGAGGTAACTGATCGATCTACCGCAATTATCGCCACAAGCAAGGCTGATCCAATAAACAAACCACCTAATAGATCTGAGAACCAATGTGTATTCCGATAAAGTGATGCTAAACAAACTCCAGTGGTAATGATTGCTACAAACCAGGTTAAACGCATTCCTTCAAATGGATACTTATGTGAGTATCTAAAGATCAAGTAAGCAGCAATCCCCCAGGTCAATATTGCATTTGCTGCATGTCCGCTGGGATAGGACAGACCGCTGTCGGTGAAAAACAGATCAAAACCAGTACTTGGCTTAGTTCGGCCAAATAAAAGTTTTGAAGCTCCCACTGTTAGATTTAATAAAAGTAATGAAAGTATTGAAAGATTTATAGGTCGCCATGATTTAAACCTACGGCTGATTAAGGCTGTGGTTATTAACAGCGCAATTGCACTTACACTTCTTAAGCCAAGATCATCAACTAAGATCACCAGGGTAGGGGTTTTACCAGGAGTGAGTAGTAAAAAATCCCGTTCATAAATCCATTCATCTAATCTTCTAATCCAGGTATTAGCTACTACCTGTTGGGTGATAAAGCCATATAGCGCCAGGAATAAAACAGTCAGCTTGATTGCAGAGTTCATTTGCTTACGGCGTTGTTCTGGCATTTTCCCTACTCAACTGTTACAGATTTGGCCAAGTTTCTAGGTTGATCAACATCATTACCTCGTGCTACAGCCATCTCATATGCAATTACCTGTAGTGGCACAACTGATAAAACTGGTTGTAGCAGCAGATCAGCTTTAGGAATTCGGATTAAATGATCTGCGCCAACAAAATCAAACTCACTTATGGCAATTACTACTGCACCCCTGGCCTTAACCTCTTGGATGTTGCTGGCCATTTTTTCAGCCAGGACCGAGTGCTCGCTAGGCATAATCGCCACCACTGGCGTGCCTTTATCAATCAATGCAATTGGTCCATGCTTTAGTTCACCACCTGCAAAACCTTCAGCATGCATATAAGCAAGCTCTTTTAACTTTAATGCACCTTCTAGTGCAGTTGGATATCCAACATGCCTGCCCAAAAATAAGACTGATTGTGAATCTTTAAACTTGCGAGTTAACTCCCTTAAAGGCTCCACCGTCTCTAACACCTGCTCGATTTTTGCAGGAAGAGCTGATAATTGTTCGATAATACTCTTAACCTCTTTTTTACTTAACAAGTCTAATTGTTTTCCAATTTCTAATCCGATCAAATACATTGCTAGCAATTGAGTTGCAAAAGCTTTAGTTGATGCAACTGCAATCTCTGGACCGGCATGGGTATAGAAAACTGCATCTGATTCTCGACCAATAGTTGAGCCATTTGTATTACACACTGAAAATACTGTTGCACCCTTAGATTTGGCATACCGAAGCGCCATTAAGGTATCCATGGTTTCACCAGATTGAGAGATCGGAATAACTAGTGTCTTCTTATCTAAACTTGGCTCTCGATATCGATACTCAGATGCAAGTTCAACATCAACTGGGATTTGGCCCCATTTTTCAATTGCATACTTTCCAACTAAACCTGCGTTATAAGCGGTGCCGCAAGCGATGATTACAATTTTTTCATACTTCTTAAATTTAACTTTTACATTAATTCCATCTAAACGGCCAATTAGTGTGTCTGCAATAGCTTTTGGTTGTTCATAAATTTCCTTGAGCATAAAATGTGAAAAGCCGCCACGCTCTGCTGCACTTGCATCCCATGAGATTTCATACTGCTTTGATTTAACAATCTGACCTGCCAGATTTGTAACCTCAATTGAATTTGGCGTGATATCAACTACCTCATCTTGGCCAAGCTCAAGTGCGATCTTGGTATGGGCAATAAAGGCTGCCACATCTGATGCTAGAAAATTCTCACCATTCCCCACTCCCACTACTAAGGGTGAGTTTCGCCGTGCACCAACAATATGGGTTGGATCATCTGAATGAATTGCAAGCAATGTAAAAGAGCCTTTAAGTTGTTTACAAACTTGCCGCATCGCAGCTGCTAAATCCCCATTGTTCTGGCGGCGAGCATCGCTAAGTAAATGCACCACTGATTCCGTATCTGTTTCTGACTTAAATTTATGGCCACGTTTTTCAAGATCACTTCTTAGTTGAACATAATTTTCAATAATTCCATTGTGGATTAAAGCTAACTTGCCTTCGTTATCAAGATGAGGATGAGCATTTGTGTCGGTGGGACCACCATGAGTTGCCCATCTGGTATGGCCAATACCACTCTTAGCATTTGGAGTTTTTGCTAAAGCATCCTCTAAGTTTTTTAGCTTTCCAGCTTTTTTCTCAACAAATAGAGGTTTACCAATTTCAGTTGGTAGAGCTATACCAGCTGAGTCATATCCGCGATATTCAAGTCTTCTTAAGCCTTCTACCACTGGCGTGAGTGCGGAGTTTTTTCCGGTGTAGCCGACAATGCCGCACATTTATAAAACTCCTTTAGCTACTTAAGCTCTAATCTTACTAGTTGGGCTAAGGAATCAGCGATTTTCTCAGCAATGCCTAATTCATTTGCCTCGACCATTACTCTAACTAGTGATTCTGTTCCAGAGGCACGTAGTAATACTCTCCCCTTTGAACCAAGTTGCACCTCTGCTGCAGCAATTGCATCCTTAATTTTTGCTGAAGAAGATAATTTATCTTTTTTAACATCCGCAACGTTGATTAAGACTTGTGGATATTTTTGCATAGCAGATGCAAGTTCTAGCAATGACTTTTTTGATTTAACCATAACCTGCATAACTTGTAAGGCGGTCAGTAAACCATCACCGGTATTTGAAAACTCTCTCATAATTACATGCCCAGATTGCTCGCCACCTAAACTCAGATCACTTTCTAGCATCTTCTCTAAAACATACCGATCTCCCACAGCTGTTTTTTCAAATGTGATCCCCAATGACTGCATTGATTTGATAAAGCCTAAATTGCTCATTACTGTGCCAACAACTGTTTTTTTGTTTAACTTACCCTCACTCAAATATGAGGTGGCTAAAATATTTAATATGTGATCACCATCGATGACCTCACCACTCTTTGCAATCAACAAGCAACGATCAGCATCGCCATCATGGGCTATTCCTAGATCTGCACCTGCTTTTTTGACCTCGATAATTAAATTATCTAAATGAGTAGAGCCACAATTTTCATTTATGTTCCAGCCGGTCGGGGTAGCAGAAATTGCCTTAACAGTTGCGCCAGCTTTTTCATAGGCGATTGGTGCAGCGGAGGAGGCAGCGCCATTTGCGCAATCAACAATCACATTCAATCCAGTAAGTTTTGTGGTGATAGTTGAGAGTAAATGATTCACATATCTTTCTTTAGCCCCCTCATCAGCAATGATTCGACCCACATTTACACCAGTTGGTCTATCCCAGGGCTCACCTAATCTTGCCTCAATTTGCGCCTCTAATTGATCGGCTAATTTATCCCCACCTTTTGCAAAAAATTTAATTCCATTATCTGGCATTGGATTATGGGATGCACTAATCATTACACCAAGATCGGCATTGCTCTCTTTTACTAAGAAAGCCACAGCTGGGGTGGGTAGAACTCCAACACGGTAAACATCAACACCTGCACTTGTTAATCCAGCAACAATTGCTGCCTCTAAGAAATCACCAGAGGCTCGAGAATCTTGTCCAACAATTGCTTTTGGCCGATGTCCTGCAAAAACTCCAATTTCACCCAAAACATGTGCAGCGGCAATTGCTAAATCAACAGCTAGTTCAGCGGTGAGATCAACATTTGCAACACCTCGCACACCGTCGGTGCCGAAGAGGGCCATATTAGATTTTAGCGAGTGAGATTAACGCTTGCTGTATTGAGAACGCTTACGGGCTTTCTTAAGGCCATACTTCTTACGTTCAATTACACGGGCATCACGAGATAAGAATCCGGCTTTCTTAAGTGTTGGTCTATTTGCATCAACATCAATTGCATTTAGTGCTCGGGCAATACCAAGGCGAAGTGCACCTGCTTGACCAGATGTACCACCACCATTGATTCGAGCAAAAACATCATAAGTGGCTTCAGCCCCAACAGTCTTAAATGGTTCTGCAACTGATTGTTGATGTACTTTGTTTGGGAAGTAAACCTCAAGTGGCTTGCCATTTACTACCCAGCGACCAGTTCCTGGAACTAGGCGAACTCGAGCAACTGCCTCCTTGCGACGACCAACGCCACCACCTGGAGCTGTAATTGCTTTTCGGTTAGTTGCCGGAGCTGGCGTACTGGAGGTATATGAGGTTGGAAGTGCCTCATCAGTTGAATCAAAATTCTCGTCTGACATTTTTCTCCTATTTATTTCTTTGCAACCTGGGAAACTTGATTGAACTCAAAAACTTTTGGATTTTGTGCTGCATGTGGGTGGTCACTGCCAGCATAAACTTTTAATTTAGTTGCTGCTGATCGTCCTACAGAATTTTTTGGCAACATTCCTTTAATCGCCTTTTCAACTGCACGAGTTGGAAACTTTTCAAACAAATCTGAATACACAGTGGAGGTCATACCGCCTGGATACCCAGAGTGTTGATGGGCAAACTTTTGGGTGTTCTTTGATCCAGTTAGAACAACCTTGTCAGCATTAATAACTATTACAAAATCTCCCATATCCATGTGAGGGGCAAAGGTTGGTTTGTGTTTACCACGCAAAAGATTTGCAGCATGGGTGGCAAGACGGCCAAGCACAACATCTTGAGCATCAATGAGATACCAACTACGGGTGATCTCACCAGCTTTCGGTGTAAATGTGCGCACGAGCATCTGCCTTTCTTCTTTTTTTAGGATTGTCCCCTAATGGGTCATTTCCAGAGACCAAAGATTACCTTTAGGTGCGGGATAAGGTCAAAACTGCATTAATATCCCGCTCACAACTCACCCTTCATCCTCTAATTCTGCCGAGGTAGGTTGATAACTGTTGTAATGAGCCAAATATTGTTCAACGGGTGGAAATTCAACCTTAACCAAACTCAATCCTTTTGCCGGAAAAACATAGCTATCAGAAATTCTCACCTTATCTCGCAAAGTTTTTAGCATCCACTCTGGCTTAAATCTTCCCTCACCAACACAAACTGCAGCCCCAACTAAATTCCTAACCATGTTATAGCCAAATGAATTTGCAGTTATCTCACCTTTCACTACACCATCATTGCCACGTTGCCAGGTGAAATTAAGTAAGTTTTTTACAGTGCTAGTGCCTGGCCGGTGCTTACAAAATGCAAAAAAATCATACTCACCAATGAGAAGGCGACCGGCTTGGTTCATTAGATCTACATCTAAAGTTCTAAACCACTCGACACTATCGTGACGATCAAGAGGTGCGGTTATCTTTCCGCCGTCAATAATTTTGTACTCATAACTTCTACTAATTGGGCCAAATCTGGCATGAAAGTGTGGTGGTGCCCAGCCGGCTGATATAACTCGAACATCTTTTTTAAGCAGTTGGTTTAACCGAAAAGCTAGGTTTTCAACATCTATATCTGTTGGCAAATCCACATGTAAAACTTGGTGCTTAGCATGCACACCCGCATCGGTTCGGCCGGCAATGATTGTTGAGGGTTCGCTGCGAGTTAGAGTTGCAAGGGCAGTTTCAAACTCTTCTTGAACAGTTCTTAACCCTGGTTGTTTTGCCCAACCTGAGAAATCACTTCCGTCATAGGTTAGATCAACTCTTAAACGAGAAAACCCACTCTTAACTTCAAGAGTGGGTTTGGTCATAATCTTTAAAAAGTTAGCGCTTATTACTCAGCTTTCGCTGCTGCTTTTTTGGCTACTTTTTTTGCTGGTGCACCCGCTTCAACCATCTCAATCACTGCCATTGGTGCATTATCACCTTTGCGTGGACCAATTTTAGTTATGCGTGTGTAACCACCATCTCTGGCTTCAAATCTCTTTGCAATATCTGTGAACAATGTGTGCACTACAGATTTGCTAGAAATTCTTGCCATCACTCGACGACGTGCTGCTAAGTCACCTTTCTTAGCATGAGTAATTAATCGCTCAGCTAATGGACGAAGACGTTTTGCTTTTGCCTCTGTGGTAGTCAACTTTCCTTTTTCAAAAAGTTGCGCAGCCAGTGTGCCTAGCAATAACTTCTCATGTGCTGGACCACTGCCTAGGCGTGGACCCTTACTTGGCTTTGGCATCGCTTCTCCTAAACCTCTTCTGCGTCGACAAGTTCATCATCAACTGCACTTCCATAATTGGCATGCTTAGTTGGATCAAAACCAACTGGGCTGTCTTTTAACTGCATTCCCATGGATTGTAACTTTGCTTTAACCTCATCAATTGATTTGGATCCAAAGTTACGTATGTCCATAAGATCTGCCTCAGAGCGAGAAAGTAACTCTCCAACGGTGTGAATTCCTTCGCGCTTTAAGCAGTTATAAGAACGAACAGTTAAATCAAGATCTTCGATAGGAAGTGCCATATCTGCAGCAAGTGCTGCATCTTGAATGGAAGGTCCCATCTCAATACCTTCTGCGTTGGTATTTAACTCACGTGCTAAACCAAACAACTCAACTAAAGTTTTTCCAGCTGATGCCATTGCATCTGCCGGCTTAATTGATCTCTTTGTTTCAACATCAATTACCAATCGATCAAAGTCGGTACGTTGCTCAACACGAGTTGCCTCTACCTTGTAGGTAACGCGCAAAACAGGTGAATAGATAGAGTCAACTGGAATTCGACCAATCTCACCCCCTGCTTGCTTATTTTGCACAGCGGTGATGTAACCACGACCACGCTCAACTGTTAACTCAATCTCAAACTTTGCCTTTGAGTTCAAGGTGGCAATATGAAGCTCTGGGTTGTGTACTTGAACCCCAGCTGGTGCTGCTACATCTGCACCAGTAACAACTCCCTCACCATTTTTACGTATGTAAAGTAGTGATGGCTCATCGTTATCTGAGGATAAAACTAAATTTTTGATGTTTAAGACGATCTCAGTTAGATCCTCTTTCACACCTTCTAATGTTGTGAATTCATGCAACGCATTGTTTACTCTAATTCCAGTAACAGCTGCTCCTGGAATTGAAGATAACAAGGTGCGACGAATTGAATTACCAAGGGTGTAACCAAAACCTGGCTCAAGCGGCTCAATGATGAACCGTGAACGGTATTCGCTTACTACTTCCTCAGTGAGGATTGGGCGTTGTGCAATCAGCACTGTGTTCCTCCGTATGTTCTGGAAGACCCTCTATTTGATCTTCCGGTTGGCTTACATTATTTAGTTTTTACTGCGATAAATCTTTACTGCTTTAAAAATTTGATTACTTGGAGTAAAGCTCAACAATTAGTTGCTCTTGTACCTGAGTATCAATAATTGGGCGGGTAGGAGTTGAGTGGATAAGGATTCTCATCTTTGATCCGACTACCTCCATCCATGCTGGAACAGATTTCTCACCAAGTTCAGCGCTGGCAACGATGAATGGTGTGGAGTCCAGCGAGGCAGTGACCACATCAATTACATCCATTGGAGTAACTCGAAATGATGGAATATTTACACTCTTTCCATTTACCAAGAAGTGACCGTGGCGAACTAACTGACGTGCCATATCACGGCTCTTTGCAAAGCCAGCTCGGAAAACAACATTGTCCAAACGAGTTTCTAGAAGTACTAGAAGGTTTTCACCAGTCTTACCTTGCAGACGGTTGGCCTCTTCGTAATAACCACGGAATTGTCTTTCTAGAATTCCATAAATACGAGCGCACTTTTGCTTTTCACGCATCTGTAGTAAGTACTCAGAATCCTTTGAGCGAGCGCGACCATGTTGTCCTGGTGGATATGGTCGAGATTCAATTGGACACTTTGGTCCATCACATTTTGAGCCCTTAAGGAAGAGCTTTACTTTTTCGCGACGGCATCTTTTGCAATCTGCACCTGTGTAGCGAGCCATAGTTTTCTTCCTCTCCTTATACTCGACGTGGTTTACGTGGACGGCAACCGTTATGAGGAGCTGGTGTTACATCTGCGATGGCACCAACCTCAAGTCCTGCTGCTTGTAATGAACGAATTGCAGTTTCCCGACCAGAGCCAGGTCCCTTAACAAATACATCAACCTTCTTTAACCCATGTTCTGCTGCTTTGCGAGCAGCAGCTTCGGCTGCCATTTGTGCAGCAAATGGAGTTGATTTTCGTGATCCCTTAAATCCAACCTGACCAGATGATGACCAAGCAATTACACCACCCGCTGGATCGGTAATAGAAACAATGGTGTTGTTAAATGTGCTCTTGATGTAAGCATGTCCGAAGGCAACATTTTTCTTATCCTTCTTACGTGCTTTGATCTTCTTAGGTGCAGCCTTTGCTGCTTCCTTTGCTGGTTTAGTTTTTTCGGCGGCCATTACTTGGTCTCCTTCTTCTTACCAGCGATAGCAACACGTGGACCCTTGCGAGTGCGAGCATTGGTGTGAGTACGCTGTCCGCGAACTGGCAATCCCTTACGGTGACGTGATCCTTGATAGCTTTGAATATCAACTTTGCGACGGATGTCGCTAGCGATCTCCCGGCGAAGATCACCCTCAATTTTGTAATTTGCTTCAATAAACTCACGAAGCTTTGCCAAATCTGGCTCTTGTAAATCTTTGACTCGGATATCTGGTGAGATACCAGTGGCAGCAAGTGTTGCCTGCGCACGGGTAAGACCCATTCCGAAAATATAGGTAAGTGCAACCTCAACACGCTTTTCGCGGGGAAGATCGACACCAACAAGACGTGCCATATCGCTAACCTGTTTCTTCTATCCGAAAGGTCCTCCGCAATGCCTCCAGATAACTTCTTATCTGGCCCCAGCCTTTCGGACTGAGGGTCTTAATTAAGTTTTACCTTAATTAAGTCACATCACGCGTTTTTTTATTTAACCCTGACGTTGTTTATGACGTAGGTTGTCGCAGATCACCATAACGCGATTCTTACGACGAATGACTTTGCACTTGTCGCAAATCTTCTTCACGCTAGGTTTGACCTTCACAACTGCCTTTCCAACAACTATAAGATTAAAAAATTATTTATTTGTAACGATAAATAATTCGACCTCTGGTGAGGTCATACGGACTAAGTTCTACAATCACTTTATCTTCAGGCAAAATGCGAATGTAGTTCTGTCGCATCTTTCCGCTGATATGTGCTAAAACTTTGTGTCCGTTTGTTAACTCAACTCGGAACATTGCATTTGGTAGAGCTTCAGCAACAGTGCCTTCAATTTCAATTGCACCGTCTTTCTTGGCCAAGCGATACCTACTTATCTGTTCTAAATCAGGTTTACCCCTTGCGAGGCAGGAGGGATAGTTTAGGCGGGGTGGGTAAAAAAGAAAAATCCGCTCAGGCGAAGGCAAATCTATGCGGGAAAATCTGCTCCCAGTTAGAGCAGATCTGAGATCTCAACACCTAATCGGGCTAAATCAGCTTTGCCGCCATCTTCTGCAGTTAATACAAAAACCTTGCCATCAGGTGCGATTGTGTAGGTGTGTTCAAAATGTGCACCAGTTGATGAATCTTGTGAGACCACCGTCCAATCATCACCTAATACCTTAGTTCGCTCATTACCCCTGGTAATCATTGGCTCAATTGCAAGTGCCATACCAACTACTAACTCTGGGCCATTTCCAGCTGGTCCAAAATTTAAAATATGAGGCTCTTGATGCATCGCACTTCCGATGCCATGACCACCATACTCACGCAAAATTCCGTACTTACCTTGAGAGTTTATATAAGCTTCAATGGCAGCTGAGATATCAGTTAACTTAGCGCCTTTTTTACCAGCTGCAATTCCCCGCCACAACGACTCTTTGCAAACATCCATTAACTTTTGATCAGCAGCTTCAATCTCACCTAACCCAAATGAGATTGCTGCATCACCATGCCAACCATCAACAATTGCACCAAAATCAATTGACAAAACATCACCAGATGCCAGCTTTCGTTTATTTGGAATGCCGTGCACAACCTCTTCATTTACAGAAGCACAGAGCACAGCTGGAAAGCCGTGGTAGCCAAGGAATGAGGATTTTGCGCCATGTTTGGCTAAATTTTCAATTGCAATTTCATTTAAATCTAAAGTACTCATTCCTATCTGAGCAGATTGTTCAATTAGTTTTAGGGTCTTGGCAACTACTAAGCCAGCCTTACGCATTGATTTAAGCGAAGATAGATCCTTAACTTCAATAGCCATATTTATTAACCTAAAGTAGCGATGGCTTTTTTAGTGATCTCAGAGACCTCACCCAAAGCAGATATGTTTTTCACTAATCCAGCTGATTTATAAAATTCAATTATTGGCGCAGTTTGCTCGGCATAAATCTGTAATCGACGAGTAACTACCTCTTCCTTATCATCCTCTCGTTGATAGAGCTCACCTTGGCACTTATCACAAACTCCTGCCACCTTAGGTTTTTCAAACTCAATATGTGAAGATACACCGCATGCTCGACAGGTGCGCCGACCAGATAATCGCTTAACAATTTCTGCATTATCTATTTTTAACTCGAGAACTGCATCTAGTGGCATGTTTTTCTCAATAAGAATTTGATCTAATACCTGTGCTTGATTGGTATTTCTAGGAAAACCATCTAGCAAAAATCCATTTGTCAGATCATTATTTCCAAGTCGATCTTTAACCATCTCATTTGTTACCGAATCTGGAACTAATTCGCCACGATCCATAAAACTTTGTGCTTGCTTACCTAGATCTGTGCCATTTTTTAAGTTGGCACGAAAAATATCACCAGTTGAAATATGTGGAATTTTATAGTGAGCTGCCAGATATGTTGCTTGAGTTCCTTTACCAGCACCTGGTGGTCCAACCAGGATTAATCGCATTAGCGCAAGAACCCCTCATAGGAGCGTTGCTGTAATTGAGATTCAATCTGCTTGGCAGTATCTAAACCAACACCAACCACGATCAAAATCGCAGTTCCACCAAATGGGAAGTTTTGTGATGCTTGGAAGAGAATTAATGCAATAAACGGAATGATTGCAACAATTGAAAGATAAAGTGAACCTGGTGCGGTTATTCTTGAAAGCACATATTGCAGGTATTCAGAGGTTGGTCTGCCAGCTCTAATTCCTGGAATAAAACCACCATACTTCTTCATATTGTCAGATACCTCATCTGGATTGAAGGTAATCGCCACATAGAAGTAGGTAAAGAAGATAATCAATAATGCATAAACTGCAATATAGAAGAAGTTATCACCATTAACTAAATTCTTTGAAACCCAGGTTGCCCAACCAGCTTGGCTACCACTGAAGTTAACAATCAAGGATGGTATGTAAAGCAGCGAGGATGCGAAGATAACTGGAATTACACCTGATTGGTTAACCTTAATTGGAATATAGGTGCTAGTTCCACCATATTGTTGACGTCCTACTTGGCGCTTTGCATACTGCACTGGAATACGTCGTTGCGCCTGCTCCACAAACACCACCGCAGCCACAATCAATATTCCAACCGCCATAATAAATAGGAATGCAAACCAGCCCTTTTGTAACCTAATCGACCAAAGTTGTCCTGGGAAGGTGGCGGCGATTGAGGTAAAAATCAAAATCGACATTCCATTTCCAACACCACGATCGGTGATTAGCTCGCCCAACCACATGATCACAGATGTACCTGCGGTCATAACCGCAATCATGGTGATGATTCGCTCCCATGAGGTATCAGGAATAATTGGTAGTGCACAATTTGGGAAAATACGACCATCAATTCGAGCAACTGCAATCAAACCTGTTGATTGCAAAATAGCTAAACCAATTGTTAGATAACGGGTGTATTGAGTTAACTTAGCTGTTCCAGATTGACCCTCTTTTTTCAGCGCTTCAAATCGAGGAATAACAACTGTTAACAACTGGATAATAATTGAGCTGGTGATGTAAGGCATGATGCCAAGTGCAAAAACGCTTAATTGAAGTAATGCACCACCGCTAAATAAGTTAATAAGACCAAACAAGCCACCAGTGTCTGCGGTATTTAAACACTCCTGCACATTTACATAAGAAACACCAGGGGTAGGAACAACTGAACCTAATCGGAACAGCGCCATGATAGAAAGAGTGAAGATAATCTTCTTGCGCAAATCAGGAGTCTTAAACGCCTTACCAAATGCTGCTAACAAGATCTCACTCCTTTCTATCTATAACTTATTAAAGTGTTTTGGCTGATCCGCCAGCAGCTGAAATCTTTGCAGTTGCTGAAGATGAGAATGCGTGAGCAAGAACGGTAACTTTTACGGAGATATCGCCATTTCCTAGTACCTTTACTGGATATCCCTTTCGAGCCGCACCTTTTTTAACTAAGTCCTCAACTGTCACATCCCCACCCTTTGGATAAAGTGAGTTAATAGTTGAAATGTTAACTGCCTGGTACTCAACTCTTTCTGGATTTTTAAAGCCACGCATTTTTGGCAAACGCATAACCAGTGGAAGTTGACCGCCTTCAAATCCAGCACGAACTACGTTACGAGCACGTGTTCCTTTACCACCACGTCCGGCAGTCTTTCCCTTGGAAGCCTCACCGCGACCCTTACGAGTCTTAGCTTTCTTAGCTCCAGGAGCTGGGCGCAAATGATGAATCTTTAGCACCATATTTATTCAACCTCCTCAACTGCAATTAAATGGCGCACGGAGTAAACCATGCCACGAATCTCTGGTCGATCTTCCTTCACAACCACATCACCAATTCGCTTCAGTCCAAGTGAACGAAGTGTATTTCGTTGATCAGGTGGGTTACCAACCTTAGATTTAACCTGGGTAACTTTTAATCTTGGCATTAGGCACCAACCTTTACTTGCTCGGCAACCAAACGAGTAAGTGCTGCAGGTGCAACATCCTCAAGTGGGCGACCACGACGAGCTGCAATAGTGGTTGGGTTTTCCAACATCTTAAGTGCAGCAGCAGTTGCATGCACCATGTTGATTGGATTTCCAGATCCTAAAGATTTTGTTAACACATCAGTGATGCCAGCACACTCAAGTACTGCACGGACTGGACCACCTGCGATTACACCAGTACCAGGGGAGGCTGGACGAAGCAAAATTACCCCAGCAGCTTTTTCACCCTGAACTGGATGTGGAATAGTTCCATTTAGTAATGGCACTTTAAAGAAATTCTTTTTGCCATCTTCTACTGCTTTAGCAATAGCTTGTGGAACCTCTTTGGCTTTGCCATATCCAACGCCAACCATTCCTTTGCCATCGCCAACCACAATTAATGCAGTAAAGGAGAAACGGCGTCCACCTTTTACTACTTTGGCAACACGATTAATAAATACCACACGCTCGGTGTATGGAGACTTCTCCTTTTGGAATTCACCTTCACGACGCTCGCGCTTTTCACGACCGCCCTTTGGCTTATCCTCACGGCCACCGGTGTTATTAGCTGATGTACCGGCCATTAGAACTCCAATCCATTTGCACGTGCACTTGTTGCAACAGCTGCAACTCGGCCGTGGAATTTATTACCACCTCGGTCAAAGACCACAGTAGAAATACCCTTTTCTTTTGCACGCTTAGCGATCAATTCGCCAACCTGCTTTGCTTTTGCGGTTTTATCACCAGTAAGTGAGCGCAACTCCTTCTCCATAGTGGAGGCAGAGACCAATGTGGCAGATTTAGAATCATCTACGATCTGCACAAACATATGACGGGCTGATCTTGAAACCACTAATCGTGGACGCTCTGGTGTACCAACTACACGTTTGCGCAGGCGGAAGTGACGACGAGCCCGGGCCTTTGTTGCCGAACCCCTAACGACTTTATATCCGATAGCCATTATTTCTTACCTGTCTTTCCTTGCTTGCGGCGAATACGTGCACCATCTAGATGCAAACCCTTACCCTTATAAGGATCAGATTTACGAAGTTTTTGAATCTTGGCAGCAGTCTCACCAACCAATTGTTTATTGATACCAACAATTGTGATCTCAGTTGGAGAGTCAATCTTAAATGTAATCCCTTCATCAGCGATGAAGTTGATTGGATGGCTATAGCCAAGTGCAAACTCTAAGTTCTTACCCTTAGCTGCAACCTTATAACCAACACCAGTAATGTTGATCTTCTTGCTATAACCCTTAGTTACGCCCTCAATCATGTTAGAGATCATGGTGCGTGACATACCGTGCAGTGAACGTGCTTCGCGTGTCTCATTTGGACGTGAAACTGTAAGTGTTGAACCCTCTTGCTTTGCGGTAAGTGGTTCGGCAAGTTGATATGTCAAAGTTCCCTTTGGACCTTTGATGGAAACTGCTTGTCCGGCAACACTTACCTCAACTCCAGATGGAATTGTGATCGGCATTTTTCCAATACGTGACATCAGATCACCATACGTAGGCGAGAACTTCTCCGCCTACACCTTGCTTATTGGCCTGTTTATCAGTTAACAAACCAGAGGAGGTTGAAATGATTGCAACACCTAATCCACCTAAAACTTTAGGCAGCGCGGTTGATTTTGCATAAACTCGAAGTCCTGGTTTTGAAACGCGGCGAAGACCTGCAATTGATCGCTCACGATTTGAACCAAACTTAAGCTCTAAAACTAGTGTCTTGCCAAACCCAGTTGGATTGCTCTCGATATGAAAACCAGAGATAAATCCCTCTTGTTTTAATATTTCAGCAATTCGTGCTTTAACCGATGAGGAGGGCATAGAAACCTTCTCATGGTAAGCCGAGTTGGCGTTACGCAAACGAGCGAGCATGTCTGCGATCGGATCTGTCATTGTCATTACTTTGGCCTCTGGCCTTTCTCGAAATGGTTTCCGCTCCTTTGCGGACCTGCTTCGTAGTTGATAGTTGGGTTTTGTATTACCAAGATGCCTTGGTAATACCTGGTAACTCTCCGGCATGTGCCATTTCGCGGAAGCAAATACGGCAAATTCCAAATTTTTGATACACCGCATGAACGCGGCCACAACGTTGGCATCTTGTATAACCGCGCACCTTAAACTTTGGTTTGCGGCTTGCTCTTACCTTTAGTGATGTTTTTGCCATTTGTTGCTGCCTCTCTTAATTTTCCCGGAAAGGGAAACCAAGTGCACGAAGCAACTCTCTTCCCTCTTCGTCAGTTTTTGCAGTGGTAACTAAAGTGATATCCATTCCACGAGTTCGATCAATCTTGTCTTGCTCGATCTCTGGGAATACCACCTGTTCAGTTAAACCAAATGTGTAATTGCCATTTCCATCAAATTGTTTTGGTGAAAATCCACGGAAATCGCGGATACGTGGCAGTGCGATAGAGAGCAAGCGATCGGTGAACTCCCACATACGATCATTGCGAAGTGTTACGTGAGCACCAATTGGCATATTCTCACGCAATTTAAACTGTGCAATTGATTTACGAGAACGAGTTACCTGTGGTCGCTGTCCAGTGATTGTTGCCAAATCACGAATTGCACCCTCAATTAACTTTGAATCACGTGCCGCTTCGCCAACACCCATGTTGACAACAACCTTGGTCAAGGTTGGAATCTGCATCACATTCTTATAACCAAACTTGGCTTTAAGAGCCGGTGCAATCTCAGCTTTGTACCGCCCTTTAAGGCGAGGTGCTAAGTCAGTTGACATTATGCATCCTTTCCAGAGCGACGAGAGATACGAACATTTTTGCCAGCATCATCTTTACGAGCGCCAATTCGAGTTGCCTTGCCATCACCATCAACCAACATCACATTGGATAGATGAATTGCAGATTCAACAGTGGTTATTCCGCCAACCTTCACGCCACGATCTGAGGTTGTCTCCTTGGTGTGACGCTTTACTCGGTTAACACCCTCAACCAAAACTCGGGCGCGGATGCGATCAACGGCAAGTACGGTGCCAGTTGTGCCCTTATCTTTTCCGGCAATTACCTGCACGGTATCGCCCTTACGAATATTTGCCATTTTTATAACACCTCCGGAGCAAGTGAAATAATTCGCATAAATCTCTTATCTCGAAGTTCGCGAGCAACTGGTCCAAAGATACGTGTGCCACGTGGCTCACCATCATCTTTAACAATTACTGCAGCATTCTCATCAAAGCGAATATATGAACCATCTGATCGACGATTCTCTTTTACGGTGCGAACAATGACAGCTTTGACAACCTCACCCTTCTTCACCTGGCCACCAGGAATTGCATCCTTAACAGAGCAAACAATGATGTCGCCAATACCTGCATAGCGACGTGATGAGCCACCGAGCACTCGGATGCAAAGTAATTCCTTTGCGCCAGTGTTATCGGCAACGCGTAAGCGCGACTCTTGTTGAATCATCTTTGCCCCTTACTTGGCCTTCTCAAGAATCTCAACCACACGCCAGCGTTTGGTCGCTGATAGTGGACGAGTCTCCATAATTAAAACGCGATCGCCGATGCCAGCTGAGTTGCTTTCATCATGCGCTTTTAACTTGCGAGAGCGAGTCAAAACCTTGCTGTACATGCCGTGCTTAATTCGATCTTGAATTGCAACCACAACAGTTTTATCCATCTTGTCGCTGGTAACAATTCCTTCACGGGTTTTACGGAATGGACGCTCTACCGAGTTAGCTGATGCTTTTTCTTTACTCATGCGCTCACTCCAATCCCTAGTTCACGTTCACGTAAAATTGTGTAAATTCGTGCAATCTCTTTACGCACAGCAGTTAATCGACCATGGTTTTCTAATTGGCCAGTAGCTGCTTGGAAGCGAAGGTTAAATAACTCTTCCTTTGC
This sequence comes from Actinomycetota bacterium, assembly GCA_016870455.1. Taxonomy (GTDB): domain Bacteria; phylum Actinomycetota; class Actinomycetes; order Nanopelagicales; family Nanopelagicaceae; genus Nanopelagicus. The sequence goes on from VGBN01000004.1 coordinate 47,524, forward strand.
CTCACGCAACTTCTCATTTAACTCATCAGTTGAACTAGCGCGTAATGTTTCAGCAGTAGTAGATGACATTAGAACTCCTCTCGGCGAACAACTCGGCACTTCATCGGCAACTTGTGCATCGCACGAGTCATTGCCTCATTTGCAACCGCCTCAGTTACACCTGAAATTTCAAACATAACTCGACCTGGTTTCACATTTGCAATCCACCACTCAGGTGAACCTTTACCAGAACCCATACGAGTTTCAGCAGGCTTCTTAGTTAATGGACGATCTGGATAAATATTGATCCAAACCTTTCCACCACGCTTGATGTGACGGGTCATGGCAATACGGGCTGCTTCAATTTGGCGGTTAGTTACATATGCTGGCTCCATCGCCTGCACACCATAATCACCAAAAGCAACTGCAGTTCCACCCTTTGCTTTTCCAGCACGCTTTGGGTGATGTTGTTTACGATGCTTAACACGACGTGGAATTAACATTAGTTAGCCCCGCTCTCATCTGGTGAAACTGAGGTTGAAGATTCAGCAGCAGCAGCTCGCTCGGCAACAGTAGTTGTTGTTACCTCACCACGTGGGGCACGAGGTGCTCGGTTTGTACGATTTGGTTTAGGTGCTTTTGCTGCAGCTAATGCCGCAGCAGCTCGCTCAGCGCGAGATTCAATAACCTCACCCTTATAAATCCAAACCTTAACGCCAAGACGTCCAAAGGTTGTGTGCGCCTCTGCAAAACCATAATCAATATCCGCACGAAGAGTATGGAGTGGAACTCTTCCTTCGCGATAAAACTCAGAACGGCTCATTTCAGCTCCACCCAAACGACCACCGCACTGCACACGAATTCCTTCAGCTCCTGCCTTTAATGCAGTTTGCATTCCCTTACGCATCGCACGGCGGAATGAAACACGAGCTGCTAATTGCTCAGCAATACCCTGTGCCACTAATTGCGCATCAGTCTCAGGATTTTTAACCTCAAGAATATTTAACTGAACCTGCTTACCGGTTAGATTTTCTAGATCAATTCGAAGCTTGTCCGCCTCTTGACCACGTCGACCAATAACAATTCCAGGACGAGCGGTAAACAAATCGATTCGAACCTTTTCGCGAGTTCGCTCAATCTCAATTTTAGATACGCCAGCTCTTTCCATCTTCTTAGCCATAAGCTTTCGAATCAGGATGTCCTCTTTTACATAGGCACCATAAAGTTTGTCGGCATACCAACGTGACTTGAAATCAGTGGTGATTCCCAAACGGAAGCCGTGTGGATTTATTTTTTGACCCATTTACTCGGCCTTCCCTTTAGTTGCAGCCTTTTTGGCTGGCGCTTTTTTAGCAGTTGCCTTCTTGGCAGCTGCCTTCTTTGCTACTGGCTTATCAGGTAATGCATCAGCTGCCTTAGTTGGCGCTGGTGTATCTGCAATAACCGCCGGCTTTCGTTGTGCCTTTGGCTTTTGCATCTGAGAAGCTTTCAAATTCTTATTAACGCGATAATTCTTGTCATCAGATAAGACCAGAGTTACTTGAGATGAACGTTTGTTAATTGCAAATCCCCTACCTTGCGCACGTGGACGGTATCGCTTCATGGTAAAGCCCTCATCAACTAAAGCTTCAACAATCCAAAGCTCAGATGCATCACGAAGTGATGGATTCTTTTGCTTGGCATTGGCTACAGCGGATGCAATTAATGAGTAAATCGCAGCACCCAACTCAGGTTGGTTAGCAAACTTCATCATGTTTAGTGCTTCATCTGCACGCTTGCCGCGAACAAGATTTACAACTCGTCGAGCTTTTTGTGGTGTGGCACGTAAATCACGAAGCACAGCTCGTGAAATCAATGCAGCAGAAGTATCGATGTTACTCACTTACTACCGCCTTTCCATCTGCACGAGAGTGACCTTTAAAGGTGCGAGTTGGTGAGAACTCACCAAGTTTGTGACCAATCATCGCTTCGGTAATAAAAACTGGTACATGTTTGCGGCCATCATGAACTGCAATGGTGTGACCAATCATCTCTGGTGTAATCATTGAGCGACGTGACCAAGTTTTAATAACATTTTTGGTGTTCTTCTCATTTTGCTCAGCTACCTTTTTAGATAGATGAAGATCAACGAAAGGACCCTTCTTCAAACTGCGTGGCATCTTAAGATCCCCCCTTATCTCTTCTTATTGGACTTACGTCGACGGATAATCAAAGAATCACTTGCCTTCTTTTTGCGAGTGCGCTTTTCAGGCAGACCCCAAGGTGAGACTGGATGACGTCCACCAGATGTCTTACCTTCACCACCACCATGTGGGTGATCAACTGGGTTCATAACTACACCACGAACAGATGGGCGCTTGCCCTTCCATCGCATCCGGCCAGCTTTTCCATAATTTATATTTGATTGTTCGGCATTTCCAACTGTGCCTACAGTGGCACGGCAACGAACATCAACATTTCTAATTTCACCAGATGGCATACGAAGTTGCGCGTATGGTCCATCCTTGGCAACTAGTTGAACAGCAGATCCTGCTGAGCGACCAATCTTTGCGCCACCACCTGGACGAAGTTCAATGGCATGAATCATTGTTCCAACTGGAATATTGCGAAGTGGCAGGTTATTTCCTGGCTTGATATCAGCAGATGCACCATTTTCAATTGCTGCACCTTGAGTTAATCCATCTGGTGCGATGATGTAACGCTTCTCGCCATCGGCAAAGTGAATTAATGCAATATTGGCAGTGCGATTTGGATCGTATTCAATTTGAGCAACCTTTGCTGGAATGCCATCTTTATCATTACGAACAAAATCAATTAATCTGTAGGCTCGCTTATGTCCGCCACCTTGATGGCGCATAGTTACTCGACCAGATGCATTTCGGCCACCCTTGGAATTAATTGGGCGAACTAAAGATTTCTCTGGCTTTTGACGAGTGATCTCCTCAAAATCAGGAACGCTTGCGCCGCGCTGACCAGGTGTGGTCGGCCTTAGATTACGCAGTGCCATTTATCTTCTCCCTATTCCTATTCAAGTCCCAATCCCCCGTTAGGAGACTGGTCCTCCAAAGATGTCGATCCGTTGTCCAGCTGCCACATGCACAATTGCACGCTTTGTATCTTTACGCTTTCCAAAACCAATCGCAGTTCGCTTACGCTTACCTTCACGATTCATGGTGTTAACACTTAATACCTTTACATTAAATACCTTCTCAACAGCGATCTTGATCTCTGTCTTGTTGGCATCCGGTGCAACTAAAAATGTGTACTTATTGCCATCTAGCAATGAGTAGGACTTTTCTGATACCACTGGTGCTAGTAATACATCACGGTAGTTTTTCATGCAGATACTCCTACTTCACTCTCACGGGCAATCGCTGTTGCACCTTTGCCAGTTGCAGGACCTGCAATAAAGTCACGCAGTGCTCCTTCTGAGAAGATCACATCATCTGCGACCAAAACATCATATGCATTTAATTGATCATTAACGATTAGGTGTAGATCATCATGATTTCTAAGAGCAAGCCAAGCTGCATTCTCAGTTCGTGATAAGACAACTAATAAATTTTTACGATCAGAAAATTGGCGCACAGCTGCGATGGCGGCCTTAGTTGTAGTTGCCTCCACAATTCCACTTACCGCATGGATGCGGGATGCGCGTTGGCGATCAGATAAAACTCCCTTAAGCGCTGCCGCAATCATTTTCTTTGGTGTGCGTTGGTCATACTTACGGGGTACTGGTCCATGAGCCACACCACCATGACGTTGGTTTGGTGAACGAGTTGAACCCTGACGAGCACGACCTGTTCCCTTTTGCTTAAATGGCTTCTTTCCACCACCAGAGACCTCACCACGGTTTTTAGCCTTGTGAGTTCCAGCTCTAGCTGCTGCTAATTGCGCAACTACTACTTGGTGGATCAACGGCACATTTGCCTGCACATCAAATATTGCTGCTGGTAAATCAATTGAGCCAGTTGGTTTGCCTGAAATATCTTTAACCTCAATCTTTAATGACATTAGGCACCTGCCTTACTGTTAACTGTTTCAGCTGCAGCTTTCTTTGCTGCTGAACGAATAAATACCGTGCCGCCAATTGCACCTGGAACTGAACCGCGCACCAATATTTTGTTGGTGGCAGCATCAACTGAGTGCACTAAAAGATTTTGGGTAGTGACGGTGTCAATTCCCATTCGACCCATCATGCGCTTGCCCTTAAATACACGTCCTGGTGTGGTTCGGTTACCAATCGATCCAGACATACGATGTTTCTTATCAACACCATGGGCAGCACCAATTCCAGAAAAACCATGGCGCTTCATAACACCAGCAGTTCCCTTACCTCTGGAGGTGCCAGTAGCATCAACTATCTCACCAGCTGCAAAAACATCTGCCGTTAGCTCTTGACCAACTGAATAACCTTCAGTTGAAGAGATTCGAAGCTCTGCGACATTTGCCCGAGGTGTAACAGATGCCTTAGCAAATTGCCCAACCTCTGGCTTAGTAACTTTCTTAGGTTCAATTGCACCAAACGCTAATTGCACAGCGTTGTAACCATCTTTTTCCAGTGTACGAATCTCAGTGACCACACATGGTCCAGCCTCAATCACAGTAACTGGCACAATTTTATTTTGGGAATCAAAAACTTGAGTCATGCCCAGCTTCGTACCCAAGATGCCTTTAATGGCGGCAGATCTTGATTGCGTAGTTGTCATTTTTTTATCTTCCCTTAGAGCTTGATCTCAATATCAACGCCAGCTGGCAAATCAAGACGCATCAAAGAGTCAACTGTTTTAGGTGTTGGATCGATGATGTCGATTAGGCGCTTGTGAGTGCGCATCTCAAAGTGCTCGCGGCTATCTTTATATTTGTGTGGAGAGCGAATAACACAGTAAGTGTTTTTCTCAGTAGGCAGCGGAACTGGACCTGCGACGGTAGCACCAGTGCGCTCAACAGTTTCAACGATTTTCTTCGCTGAAGTGTCAATTACCTCATGGTCATACGCCTTAAGCCTAATGCGGATCTTTTGTCCGGCCATTTTGCTTCTCCTTTACTAGTTAAAACTTTTTAGTTATCTCTGGGCCACTATTTAAAGCAGCCCAGAAATAATTCTTTTTTTACTTAACGATCTTTGTTACGCGACCTGCACCAACAGTGCGGCCACCTTCACGGATCGCAAAGCGAAGTCCCTCTTCCATCGCAACTGGCTGAATCAGAGTTACAGTCATAGCGGTGTTATCGCCAGGCATAACCATTTCAGTACCAGAAGGAAGTGTTACAACACCAGTTACGTCAGTTGTACGGAAGTAGAACTGAGGACGGTAGTTGTTAAAGAATGGTGTGTGACGACCACCCTCATCCTTTGACAGGATGTAAGCAGAGGCTTCGAAATCTGTGTGAGGTGTAATTGAGCCAGGCTTGCAAACAACCTGACCACGCTCAACATCTTCACGCTTAGTTCCACGAAGAAGAAGACCAACGTTTTCGCCAGCCTGACCCTCATCAAGTAACTTACGGAACATTTCAACGCCAGTAACAATTGTCTTCTGTGCATCAGTGCGGATACCAACGATTTCAACCTCTTCGTTGACCTTAACAATTCCGCGCTCAATACGACCAGTAACAACAGTTCCGCGACCAGTAATAGTGAATACATCCTCTACTGGCATTAGGAATGGCTTATCAGTCTCACGAGTTGGTTGTGGAATGAAGTTATCAACTTGATTCATTAGCTCAAGTAGCGCATCAACCCACTTCTGGTCACCTTCTAGTGCCTTAAGAGCTGAGATACGAACGATTGGAGTCTTATCTCCTGGGAACTCATACTTGTTTAGAAGTTCACGAACTTCCATTTCAACAAGCTCAAGAATTTCAGCATCATCAACCATGTCTGACTTATTTAATGCAACAACGATTGAAGGTACGCCTACCTGACGAGCAAGTAGTACGTGCTCCTTAGTTTGTGGCATTGGACCATCAGTTGCAGCAACTACCAAAATTGCGCCATCCATCTGTGCTGCACCAGTGATCATATTCTTGATGTAGTCAGCGTGACCTGGACAGTCAACGTGTGCGTAGTGACGCTTCTCAGTTTGGTACTCAATGTGCGCGATAGAGATAGTAATACCGCGTTGACGCTCTTCTGGCGCCTTATCAATTTGATCAAAATTCATCAGCGGATTTACATCCGGGAACTTGTCATGAAGCACCTTGGAAATTGCCGCAGTAAGAGTTGTCTTACCGT
>VGBN01000005.1 GCA_016870455.1 Actinomycetota bacterium
GCTTTTACCCATTATTCATATGCAATTAGGGATGCAGTTTCAATGTTGTCTGCCCCGGCAATTGAAGTGCATTTGTCCAATCCACTCACCAGAGAGGAATTTCGTCATACATCGGTAATTAGTGGGGTAGTCAAAGGCACAATTGCTGGCTTTGGAGTGGAGAGTTACCACTTGGCAATGATTGCAATGCAAAAGATTGTTGGCTAACAAGGTAGACTTAGCACATCGCTTAAATTATTTTGGATAGTTTCAAAACCAGATGGGGTAAATAATGGCAACAACTAATGATTTGAAGAATGGCATGACACTTAATCTTGATGGCCAATTGTGGAATGTAATCGAGTTTCAACATGTAAAGCCGGGTAAGGGTGGCGCTTTTGTTCGAACAAAAATGCGTTCAGTGTTATCAGGAAAAGTAGTTGAGAAAACCTTTAATGCTGGAGTTAAAGTCGAGGTTGCATCTGTTGAAAAACGAAACATGCAGTATCTCTACCGAGATGGCGAAGATTTTATGTTCATGGATTCAACTAACTACGATCAAATATCTATCAGCAAGCAAACAGTGGGTGATGCAGTTGATTACCTCTTGGAGAATGCTGCAGTGGTAGTTGCTATGCATGAAGGCAATCCACTCTTTATTGAACTTCCTGCCTCTGTTGAATTACTGATTACCTATACCGAACCCGGGTTACAGGGTGATCGTTCATCTGGAGGTACCAAGCCTGCAACAGTAGAGACTGGAATAACTATTCAAGTTCCGCTATTCATCAAGCAAGATGAAAAAGTTCTTGTCGACACTCGCACCGGTGCATACCTGGGTCGAGCAAATTAACCATGTCTGCCCGCAGTAAAGCTCGTAAGCGGGCGTTGGATTTCTTGTATGAGGCGGATATAAAAAAGGTAAGCGCAGCCCAGTTATTTTCAACAAGGGGTGCAAAGGAGTTATCGCAAGAACCTTATGTTCTTTCGCTTTTAACAGGTGTTGCTGAGCATTTAAGCAAGATAGATGAACTGATTATTACTTATGCTCAAGGCTGGGATATGGATCGCATGCCCCCGATTGATAGAAATATTCTTAGGATCGCAATATTTGAAATTTTGTGGGGACAGGAGATCGATCTTCAGGTAGCCTGCGATGAAGCGGTTGAGCTAGCTAAAACACTATCTACCGATGAATCCTCAAATTATGTTAATGGGGTCCTAGGAAGGATTATCAAACTTAAGGATTCGATCGCTATTTAGACAGTCAACAGTTGAGACTCTGTTAGATAATCAAGTGCGGCAGATTCACTTAGATTAAGCATGAGGGCAAGAAATGCCAAATCATTCTCGCGGATAGTCAAAATAGATCCATTCCAATCTTTGCGACGATTACTAAGGAGTGAGGCAAATCTGTCAATAGCATTTGCCTGCGGGGTTGAGGTGGCTTTTATTTTGACTAGATTGAGTGAGATGCTTCTTTGAGTGATTCTTGGAGAAGCTGCCGGGAATAGCTCAGTAATCGGAACCTGATAAAACTCCATAAGGGCGATCGCCTTTTTAAGTGATATGGCTCGATCAGATCTCTCATAGGATCCGACCACTACCGCCTTCCACTTGCCGTTTGAGTAGTGCTCAACATCTTGCAAGCTCCACCCTTTTGATTTTCTAATTGTTCTTAACTGCTCTGCTGGGTTATTTTGATTCATAGGCGGCAGAGTAGCCACACCAGAATTTTGATGATTTTCAATATCCACAGCCTCTCTGCTAGGATTCGGCGATTCCTTTAACGATCCGTCCAGAGAGGCGGCGAAGGAGAAGTAAATGGGTGTTTTGTTGTCTGGCTCCGACATCGATCGGGCGATCAAGCGAATTTCACATGAGATCATCGAGCATAATCAGGGTATATCGAACTTAGTGTTAATGGGTATTCCTACCCGTGGTGCTTATCTGGCAGAGCGAATTTGTAATTTCATAACTGAAATTGAGGGTTCAGTTGGTTGTGGAGTCTTAGATATAACTTTGCATCGCGATGATTTAAGGCTGCGTCCCCCGAAGCCAATTCTGCCTACCAAGCTGCCCCAAGGCGGGATCGAGGGCAAAGATTTAGTACTAGTCGATGATGTTTTATTCTCCGGTCGAACTATTAGAGCCGCCCTTGATGCAATTGGTGAGTTAGGGCGGCCAAAATCTGTTCAATTAGCGGTTCTGGTCGATCGAGGCCACCGAGAGTTACCAATCAGGGCAGATTTTGTGGGCAAAAATATCCCTACCTCTATCAGTGAGAGCGTAAAGGTAAATTTAAAAGAGCTAGATGGTGAAGATCTAGTGGAGTTACTCAAATGATCTCAGGACATCTTTTATCAGCTGAAGATTTAACAAAAGAGAGCGCACTAGGGCTATTAGCCACCGCTAAGGAGCTGGCTGCAATAACTGATGGACCAAATAAAAAACTACCTACGCTAAGAGGAAAATCTATTGTTAATCTATTTTTTGAAGATTCAACTCGAACAAGGATTAGCTTTGAGAGTGCTGCAAAGCGGTTGTCTGCGGATGTGATTAATTTCTCTGCTAAAGGATCATCAGTCAGTAAGGGTGAAAGTTTGAAAGATACAGCTCAAACATTACAAGCTATTGGTGCTGATGCAGTTGTCATACGCCACTCTGCTTCAGGAGCGGCTAAACGACTGGCAGATACCCATTGGATACAGGCAGCAGTGATCAATGCCGGAGATGGTACGCATGAACATCCAACTCAAGCTTTGTTAGATGCTTTCACTATAAAACAACATTTAAGATCTTCTGAAAATGATCTGACGGGAGTTAGGATTTTAATAGTGGGAGATATTCTGCACTCCCGTGTCGCGCGCAGTAATGTAATCTTGTTAACAAAATTAGGTGCAACAGTAACCTTAGTCGCTCCACCTACTTTGTTGCCGGTGGGAGTTAGTAACTGGCCAGTTGAGATTTCATACGATTTTGACAAGGAGATTGCCAATTGTGATGTGGTAATGATGTTAAGGATTCAGCTAGAGAGAATGAATGATTCTTTCTTCCCATCTGCGCAGGAGTATTCAAAAAGATATGGCCTAAACAGCTCAAGGCTACGCAAACTCTCTAAATCGGCCATAGTTATGCACCCAGGTCCAATGAATCGTGGTTTAGAGATTTCAGCTGAGAGTGCTGATGATCTTAAGTCTGTGATTATTGATCAAGTAAAAAATGGTGTGGCAATTCGGATGGCGGTCTTGTACGAGTTACTTGGTGGAGCACCTATTGGAGCTCAAAGATGATAAAAATATCTAGAGCTAAGTTAACCGATGGTCGAGTTGTTGACATTGATATTGAAAATAAAGTAATTACTAAGCTCCAAACTTCAACCGGCAAGCCGACAGCAGATGCCATAGATGCAGGTTCTAAATTGTTATTGCCAGGATTGGTTGATCTCCACACACACTTGAGAGAGCCTGGTCGAGAGGACTCTGAAACTATTTTAACTGGCTCAAAAGCTGCGGTAGCTGGCGGTTTTACTGCTGTTTCTGCGATGGCCAACACAAATCCAGTAGCTGACAACGCAGGTGTGGTTGAACAAATTTATCGATTAGGTAAAGAGGCGGGCTTGATTGATGTCCAGCCAATCGGAGCAGTTACTCAAGGTTTGAATGGTGAAAAGTTGTCAGAAATGGGAGCAATGGCTGACTCTATTGCCAAGGTAAGAATTTTTAGCGATGACGGAGAATGCGTCTCTGACCCTTTGATAATGCGAAGGGCACTTGAGTATGTAAAAATTTTTAACGGAATAATTGCCCAACATGCGCAGGAACCGCGATTGACAGTTAATGCGCAAATGAATGAGGGGATAGTTTCAGCACGAATTGGCTTACCTGGTTGGCCAGCAGTTGCCGAGGAGGCGATAATCGCACGAGATATTTTGCTTGCCGAACATGTCCAATCTCGACTTCACATCTGCCATCTCACTACGGCGGGCGGAGTGGAGTTAATTCGTTGGGCAAAGGCTCGTGGGATTCAAGTCACAGCTGAGGTCACTCCGCACCATCTGCTATTAACTGATGATTTGGTAGAGAATTATGACCCGATATTTAAAGTAAATCCTCCACTACGAACGCAAAAGGATGTGATGGCTCTACGGGAAGGGCTTGCAGAGGGAGTAATTGATATTGTGGCAACAGATCATGCTCCTCATCCGGCCGAGGACAAGGATTGTGAGTTTCATGCTGGAGCTTGTGGAATGCTCGGTTTAGAAACTGCGCTGTCTATTGTGGTCAAAACTATGGTGCAGAGCAATCTTATGAGTTGGGCAGATTTAGTAAATCGAATGTCAATTACACCTGCAAAAATAGCTGGATATAAAAGCCAAGGTCAGGATATTGCAATTGGCATGCCAGCTAACTTGATACTAATTGATCAAGAAAAAAGTTGGAAAGTCGACAAAAATCTTATGAAATCTAAAAGTAAAAATACGCCTTTTCATGGCACAGAGTTGCCTGCGGTAGTGACAGATGTATTTCATGAAGGTGAGCAGGTTATGAAAAATGGCGAGATTTTAGATAAAGGCACAAGTCAAAATGAGTAGTAAAGCACCGGCATTTCTTGTTCTTAATGACGGTCGAGTTTTTGAGGGTTTTGCCTGGGCTAAGACCGGTGAGGCTTTCGGTGAAGCAGTTTTCTCTACAGGAATGACTGGTTACCAGGAAACTTTGACAGACCCTTCTTACCACAAGCAGATAGTTGTGATGACCGCACCACATGTAGGAAATACTGGGATGAACTCGGTTGATAAGGAATCTTCAAAAATTTGGGTTGCCGGATTTGTTGTTCGAAATCCCTCCACAATTGCTAGTAATTGGCGCAGTGAAAAAAGTTTAGAGGAGGAGTTAATCCAAGCACAGGTCGTAGGAATTCAAGGTGTTGATACCAGAGCAATCACCAGACACCTTCGAGATAGAGGTGCTATGCGGGTTGGTATTTTCAGTGATACCCAGCTGTCAAAAGAGGAGATGATAATTAAGGTACGCAAAACCAATCCTATGAGTGGTGCTTTCCTAGCATCTGATGTCACAACGAAAAAACCTTATGTGGTCAATCCGCCAATAGGCACTCCAATTAGGTTGAAGGTGGCAGCAATTGATTTGGGAATCAAAGGAGCTACGCCTAAATCCATGGCTGCACTTGGCATCCAAGTACATGTGTTACCCCTTGGTACAACTTTTGATGATATTAAAAAACTAAATCCAGATGGTGTTTTTTTATCTAATGGCCCAGGTGACCCAGCTGCCATGACCGAAGTGGTTGAGTTAGTAAGAAATGTGCTTGCGCAAGAGATCCCATTTTTTGGAATTTGCTTTGGACATCAGATTCTAGGACGAGCACTTGGTTTTGAAACTTACAAACTACCGTTTGGCCACAGAGGAATAAATCAGCCAGTTGTTGATTTAACTACCGGAAAAGTTGAAATAACTGCTCATAATCATGGCTTTGCAGTTGCAGCTCCAAAGGATCATCTGTTCAAAACTGTTTATGGCGATGGCCGAGTAACCCATATTTCGTTAAACGATGGCGTAGTTGAGGGATTAGAGCTAATTTCAATTCCAGCATTTTCAGTTCAGTATCATCCAGAATCTGCTGCTGGGCCTCATGATGCATCATATTTATTTAAACGGTTTGCGGAGTTAATGGAGAAGCCCAAGGTAGGACTAAAGGCGATGCATGCCTAAAGATAACTCAATTAAAAGTGTGTTAGTCATCGGCAGTGGCCCGATTGTCATCGGCCAAGCTTGCGAATTTGATTACTCTGGCACGCAAGCATGCCGAGTACTTAGATCAGAGGGAATTCGAGTTGTCTTAATTAACTCAAATCCGGCCACAATCATGACCGATCCAGAGTTTGCAGATGCCACATATATCGAACCGATTACGCCTGAGGTGATTGAAAAGATCCTGGCCAAGGAAAGACCTGACGCTGTGCTGGCTACTTTAGGCGGACAAACTGCATTAAATGCTGCAATGGCATTACATGAACGTGGATCTTTTGCAAAGTATGGATCGAAATTAATTGGCGCTGATGTTGAAGCAATAAAACGTGGTGAAAATAGAGAGATATTCAAGAAAATTGTAGAGCTAGTTGGTGGGCAGTCGGCACGATCAATAATCTGCCATACGATGCAAGATTGTTTGTCAGCAGTTGTTGAACTGAAGTATCCAGTAGTGGTACGACCATCTTTTACTATGGGTGGATTGGGCTCAGGAATTGCCTATAACGAGTCTGATTTGCATCAAATAGCAGGTGCCGGATTGCGCCATAGTCCAACCTCTGAAGTTCTTCTAGAAGAATCAATTATCGGTTGGAAAGAGTTTGAGTTAGAGGTTATGCGCGATAACAAAGATAATGTTGTGATCGTATGTGGAATTGAGAATGTCGACCCAATGGGTGTACATACCGGTGATTCAATAACCGTTGCACCAATAATGACGCTCACAGATGTTGAATATCAGAAATTACGAGATCTTTCAATCAATATCATCAGGGAAGTAGGTGTTGCTACCGGCGGATGCAATATCCAGTTTGCGGTTAATCCCATAGATGGTCGAATCATCGTAATTGAGATGAATCCAAGAGTTTCACGCTCCTCAGCGCTTGCATCTAAAGCAACTGGATTTCCCATTGCAAAGATTGCAACCAAACTGGCAATTGGCTACACCCTAGATGAGATAGAAAATGATATTACAAAGTCAACTCCAGCATCTTTTGAACCAGCATTGGATTATGTGGTAGTTAAAGTCCCAAGATTTGCTTTTGAGAAGTTTCTCGAGGCAGATACACGCCTTACCACCACAATGAAAAGTGTTGGTGAAGCGATGGCAATAGGTAGAAGTTTCCCAGAGGCACTCCAAAAAGCATTGCGATCACTTGAAAAAATTGGAGCTGGCTTCAAATGGCAAAAGGCAGAACTTTCAGAGTTGATGGAGCAAATTAAGACACCAACTGAGTTTCGCCTCCAGCAGGTGCAGTTAGCACTTTTTAATGGCGCAGCAATCTTAGATGTTTATGCAGCGACCAAAATTGATCCGTGGTTTTTGGAGCAGATCAGTTTGATAAATAATCAAGCTGTTGAGATATCTAAAGCTGGTGAGTTAACTAAGGTAATACTTAAATCCAGCAAAATGTTGGGTTTTTCTGACAATCAAATAGCAACCCTACGGGGAATTAGTGAATTAGAGATACGACAATTAAGGGACAAATTCAATCTTCGCCCAGTTTATAAAACAGTGGATACCTGCGCTGGAGAGTTTGCAGCACTTACGCCTTATTACTACTCATCATATGACGAAGAGACTGAAGTTTTGCCTAGAACAAAACCAGCTGTAATTATTTTAGGCAGTGGCCCAAATCGGATTGGTCAAGGAATTGAATTCGATTACTCCTGTGTACATGCCTCTTTTGCCTTACAAACGGCTGGCTATGAAACCATCATGATCAACTGCAATCCTGAAACAGTTTCTACTGATTATGACACCTCAGATAGATTGTACTTTGAACCATTAACACTTGAAGATGTTTTGGAGGTAATAGATGCTGAAAACAAGGCAGGTCCAGTAATTGGCGTAATTGCTCAACTTGGCGGTCAAACTCCTCTTGGTTTAGCGCGGGGATTATTGGAGGCCGGTGTAAAAATTCTGGGAACCTCACCAGATGCTATAGATCTTGCTGAAGAGCGTGGAGCCTTTGGCAAACTGCTGGAGAAGAATCATTTAACTGCTCCAAGTTTTGGCATGGCTAACTCTTATGAAGAATCTGAAGATATTGCAGCGAAAATCGGTTATCCAGTTTTAGTACGTCCCTCTTATGTCTTAGGTGGACGTGGCATGGAGATTGTCTACGATAATCAATCTTTACGTGGCTTCATAGACAAAGCTACTGCCATTACTCCTAACCACCCAGTTCTAATCGATAAATTTTTAGATGATGCAATAGAAATCGATGTCGATGCTTTGTATGACGGATCAGATTTGTACCTAGCTGGAGTAATGGAGCACATTGAGGAGGCCGGTATTCACTCCGGTGACTCTGCCTGTGTACTTCCTAGTACATCTTTAGATGTGGCAATGATCAAACAAATTAGGGAATCAACCGAAAAAATTGCCTCCGATGTTGGAGTGCGAGGATTGATTAACATTCAATTTGCGGTTACACCAAACCCTCAAAAACTTTATGTTTTAGAGGCAAATCCAAGAGCTTCGCGCACTGTGCCATTTGTTGCCAAGGCGACTGGGGTGCAGCTTGCAAAGGCAGCAGCACTGATAGCTACTGGTGTAACAATTTCCAAGCTAAGGCAGGATGGAATTCTTCCTAAATCTGGTGATGGAGTGGCAAATGGAGTATCGGTTAAAGAGGCTGTTCTTCCTTTTAATCGTTTCCGTAGAGTGGATGGAACAGGGGTAGATTCAGTGCTGGGGCCAGAGATGAAATCCACTGGTGAGGTAATGGGAGTTGCAAGCAATTTCGGGTTAGCCTTTGCTAAAAGTCAAACAGCTGCTTTTGGTCCACTGCCTAGATCAGGTGCAGTTTTTATCTCCCTATCGGAGCGGGACAAAGAATCTGGTTGGCGCTCTGCTAGAGGTTTAAGTGATCTCGGTTTTAAGATTTTTAGCACTAGCGGAACCCATGATTTTCTGAAGCAAAAAGGTGTTGACAGTGAAAAGGTTAGAAAAAATTCAGATCCTACAAACCATGAGTTAAGCGCAAATGATGTTATTACAAAGGGATTGGTGCAACTAGTGATAAATACACCACTTGGTAGGGGTTCGCGACAGGACGGATTTTTGATTAGAACCGCCGCAATCTCTCGATCAGTTCCATGTATAACCACCATTCCTGGATTCAAAGCAGCCGTGGCTGGGATATCGGCCTTACAAAATAGTGAGTTTGAGATTAAATCACTTCAGGAGTGGATCTCATGAGCGGTTCACAAAAAATAAACCGCAGTGCGATTCAGATTCAGGCTGAAGTTTTAAGTAATAAGAAGGTGGGTCCTTATCATCACATGGTCTTTGCAGTAGATAAAATGGCTGCATCCTGCAAACCAGGTAATTTTGTTGCGATATCAGTTGGTGGCGGACAGTCTTCGTTGATTCTACGACGTGCATTTGCGATTTACCGAGCTAATGACAAGGGTCCGATGGGAGGCAGTATTGAGCTAGTTGTTGCACCACACGGACAGGGGAGCCAATGGCTTTGTGCTCAAAATGTTGGAGAGTTTGTTGACATAGTTGGACCTCTTGGAACCTCTTTTGGTGTGCCAAGTAGCAATGCAAACACACTTTTGGTTGGCGGAGGTTATGGATCTGCACCATTATTTGCATTAGCTGAGGTGCTTAAAAATCGTGGTTGCAGAGTAGATATGGTTTTGGGTGCTAGCACCGCCAGCAAAATTTACGCTCCACTGGAGGGCAAGCGAAGCGTTTCATCATTAACACTTACCACCGATGATGGCAGTACTGGAATCCACGGACAGATTAGTGAGGCGATTCCGAGATTGATTCGTGAAAACTCCATCGAGGTTATCTATTCATGTGGCCCGATGGGAATGTTAGCTGCGGTATCTAAGATCGCCATAGAGTTTGATATCCCTCATCAATGCGCAGTTGAAGAGGCTATGGCATGCGGAGTTGGTGTTTGTATGACCTGCGTAGTGCCAGTTAAAGATGATGATCAAATTAAAATGACACGCACATGTATTGATGGCCCAGTTATGGATGGGGCGAAGATTATTTGGGATCGAAAAATAGTCATGGATGCACTTCACCCATGAGCTCTCTAGATTTCTCAACCAAAATCGGAAGTAGAAGATTTTCAAATCCTATTTTCACTGCAAGTGGTTGCGCTAGCTCTGGACAAGAGTTATCACAATTTTTTCCAATTTCAGAGATTGGTGCAGTTGTTACCAAATCAATTATGACTAAACCTCGAACTGGTAGGGCTACACCAAGAATGGCTGAAACCCCCAGTGGAATGCTTAATTCAATTGGATTACAAGGGCCAGGTATTGATGCGTTTTTGGAAAATGACATTCCGTGGCTGTTAGCAAACTCTGCAAAGGTAATTGTTTCAATAGCAGGTGAAACGGTTGATGAGTATGGTGTATTAGCCAGAAAGTTACGGGCAGTATCTGGAGTAAGTGCGGTGGAGGTCAATATCTCATGCCCTAATGTGGAAAATAGAGGTCAAGTTTTTGCTTGCCATCCAGAGAGCGCCGTGGCGGTAATTGAATCGGTGCGTAGAAATATTGGGGGAGAATTACCAATTGTTGCAAAATTGTCTCCAGATGTAACAAACATAGTTGAGATTGCGCAATCGGTGATTAATGTTGGTGTGGATGGGTTGGCTTTGATAAATACATTACTTGGTATGGTGATTGATACCAACACTATGAAACCTAAATTGGCTGGAAAAACTGGTGGATTATCTGGACCTGCGATTAGGCCTGTGGCGGTAAGAGCGATCTATCAGGTGCATCAAGCATTTCCGCAAACTCCAATTGTCGGTATGGGAGGGGTATCAAACGGTAGGGATGCATTTGAAATGGTACTGGCCGGAGCTAGTGCGGTCTCAGTAGGTACAGCCACATTTGGAAATCCATCTGCAGCTATGCAGATCAAGGATGAATTGTCTAATCTTTTACTTGAAAAGGGTTTTAATGATTTTCGAGATGCAATTGGTTTTGCGCACCGAGGAGTTTGATGAAAAGTCCCATAATCTTTGCTTTAGATACCAAAGAGATCGATACCGCCGAAAAATGGATACTTGCGGCTTCAGAGCATATAGATCACTTTAAAATTGGTTTAGAGTTTTACTTACTCCATGGAAGTGATGGAATTGAAAGGCTTCAACAGCAGGCTGAGTTTGAACTTTTCTTAGACCTAAAGTTATATGACATTCCAAACACTGTAAAAGCCGCAGTTGAATCAGTGGCAAGATTAAAACCGAAATTTCTCACTGTGCATGCATCAGGCGGTAGCGCCATGATCTCAGCAGCTAAAAGTGCTCTGCCAAACGGTTCAATTACCGCCGTAACAGTTTTAACCTCATTCTCTGAAGCTGAATTTACTTCACTAGGGTTTACGCAAACTATTGATCAAGTCGCTACAAGTTGGGCGAAGATGGCTGTTTCAGCTGGCGCTACCTCAATTGTCTGCTCACCATTTGAGGTATCAAGTTTAAGAGATGCACTTCCAAAAACAGTTCTGATTACACCTGGAGTTAGAGATGTTGGTGATGATCATGGCGATCAGGTTCGAGTAATGACCGCACAAGATGCCATTAGAGCAGGATCTGATTTTGTTGTAATTGGCAGATCTATTACAAATTTATGGGATGGTTCAGATAAAGCCATGCGCACTAAAATTGAGCAAATACGAAGCTCAATCAACTAATTATGTTGCCTCCACGACTAAGTAGGAGATCACGCAGGAAAGCTGGTCAAAAAGCTGTTCTAGCCAGACAGGAGCGAGCAAGAGTAAAAGAGGAGATCGCAAGCGGTGAAAAATTCTTTTTTGAACTCTTTGCTGATGAGCGAAAATCTATTAAACGCATGAAGTTGGTCGACTTGCTTCAATCAGTTCCTGGTATCGGCAGAATTCGAGCGGATCTAATCATGGATAGAGCCGAAATCTCCTCATCACGTAGAATTGGTGGTGTTGGCAAACGCCAACTTGAAATCTTGCGACAGGAGTTTTTGTTGGCTAAAAACTCACCTAGAAATGGCAAACTATTAGTGGTATCAGGCCCAAGTGGTGTTGGAAAGAGCACACTGACTAATAGGTTACGAGATGATGATCGGTTTTGGATCTCAGTATCAGCAACAACGCGAAGTAAACGTATCGGAGAAAAAGATGGAGTTGATTACCATTTTGTCTCCGATAAAGAGTTTGATCAGATGATTGAGAAAAATGAGTTCTTAGAGTGGGCAAATTTTGCCGGCGCAAAATACGGAACACCTCGAAAAGCAGTTGATAAGGCATTAGCTAGTGGGAAAAATGTTGTTCTGGAGATTGAGTTAAATGGAGCAAGGCAGGTAAGGAAAAATTCTAAAGATGCAGTGTTGATATTTATTGAGCCACCCACATGGGAGGAGTTAAAATCTAGATTGGAGAAAAGAGGCACTGAATCAGAGGATTCAACGCAAACTAGGTTGGATAGGGCCAAGGAGGAGCTCTCAGCCGCCTCAGAATTTGATCATGTGATCGTAAATCACCAAGTGGCTGACTCAGTGGCCCAACTGGTATCTTTAGCCATTCGCTAATCTGCAAATTTTGAAGAAAAAGGATCTCAATGAGTAATCAAGCGTTAGATGGAATCACAAACCCACCAATAGATGCTTTATTGGATAAAGCTGGTTCAAAATACAGTTTGGTTCTTTATGCTGCTAAGCGAGCTCGACAGATTAATGCGTATTACTCCCAACTAGGTGAGGGATTACTTGAGTATGTCGGCCCATTAGTTGAAACCTATGTACATGAGAAACCACTTTCCATTGCACTTCGTGAAATCAATGATGGTTTACTCTCCATAGAGAATCTAGAGCCAAAGCAAACAACTCCAGCGAGTTAAAAACCATGTTTCCCCGTGGTCGAAAGATATTGCTTGGCGTCTCAGGTGGAATCTCTGCATATAAATCCTGTGACTTATTGCGTCGATTACAAGACCATGGTTTTGTAGTAGATGTTGTGCCTACTCAAGCCAGTCTAAATTTTGTTGGTAAGAGCACCTGGGAGGCACTCTCCGGTAAAAAGGTTGCTACCGATCTTTGGCAGGATGTTGAAAAAGTACCTCACATTTCAATGGCCAAAGAAAATGATTTGATTGTGATTGCACCAACCACTGCTGATCTACTTGCCAAATTAGCCTCTGGACGAGCTGATGATTTGCTTACAAATATAGTTCTGGCCTCGATAGCACCCAAAGTATTAGTGCCTGCTATGCATACCGAGATGTGGCTAAATCCTGCGACAGTTGAAAATGTTCAAACCTTACGTAATCGAGGATTTATTGTTGTCGAACCTGATGAAGGTCGAATGACTGGAAGAGATACAGGAGTAGGCAGATATCCTGAGAGTTCAAAGATAATTGATGCAGTTAACAACGCTTTAGCAGTTGCCAGCGATCTAGTTGGGAAAAAAGTTTTGATCACTGCAGGTGGTACCCGAGAGCCGATTGATCCAGTTAGATTTATAGGCAATCGATCATCAGGCAGGCAAGGTTTTGCATTGGCCATGGCAGCTGCCAGCCGAGGGGCACAGGTGCATTTAGTCGCTGCTAATACTGATCTTCCAAATATCGAGGGTATAACCATGACTAGCGTAGAAACTGCCGAACAAATGCTAGCTGTATTAGATCTTGAGTTCCCTCATTGCGATGCACTTATTATGTCGGCAGCAGTGGCTGATGCCCGGGTTGCTGATTACTCCGATTCTAAAATTGGAAAAGAGAGATTAAGCACGCTATCCCTAGTGCGTAACCCTGATATTTTAAAATCACTATCATCGGTAAAAAAACCAGGCCAAATCTTGATTGGTTTTGCCGCTGAAACTGAATCTGATGTTAAGGCGCTTAAAGATAGTGCTACTGAAAAAATAGTCAGCAAAAATCTTGACATTATTTATGTCAATAATGTCTCTGGTGGTGCAATCTTTGGAAGTGAGAGTACAAGAGGCTTAATCGTAGATAAAGATAGAAATGTGATCGAGGTACCTGAGATTAGTAAAGACACGCTATCGGATATATTGCTAGATCAATTAGTGAGTAAATTAGGTTAGGCCAGTGAAAAATCGATTGTTTACATCTGAATCTGTAACTGAGGGTCATCCAGACAAGATTGCAGATCAGATATCAGATGCAATTCTTGACTCATTATTAGCGCAGGATCCTAAAAGTCGAGTAGCTGTTGAAACTTTAATTACCACAGGTCAAGTCCATGTTGCCGGAGAGATAACTACAAATGGATATGCAGATGTCATGAATATTGTTCGAGACACGGTATTAGAGATTGGTTATGACTCGTCCGACAAGGGTTTTGATGGTAATAGTTGCGGTGTTTCCATTTCTATCGGCCAACAATCACAGGATATTGCCCAAGGGGTAAATGATGCCTTTGAGAGCAGAGTCTCTTCTTCCGCAGATCCGTTGGATCTACAGGGAGCTGGAGACCAAGGCTTGATGTTTGGTTACGCATCAAATGACACACCAGAGTTGATGCCATTGCCTATTTCATTGGCCCATAAATTAGCAATGCAGTTAACTAAGGTTAGAAAAGATGGGACACTTTCATACTTAAGGCCAGATGGTAAAACTCAAGTTACTATTGAGTATCAGGGTGAAAAGGCCGTCGCATTAAATACCGTAGTCATCTCATCACAGCACGCTCCCGATATAGATTTAGATAAGAAACTAGCCCCGGAGATAAAAAAATATGTAATCGACCCGGTGATCGGCCAACTCGATTTAGATCTGTCCAATGTTCGCTATCTAATCAATCCAACTGGAAGATTTGTCATTGGTGGTCCTATGGGTGATGCTGGATTAACAGGGCGCAAGATAATTGTTGATACCTACGGTGGAATGGCAAGACATGGAGGTGGGGCTTTTTCAGGAAAAGATCCTTCAAAGGTGGACAGATCAGCAGCTTATGCAATGCGTTGGGTAGCAAAGAATGTGGTTGCAGCGGGCTTAGCAGATCGTTGTGAGGTACAAGTGGCTTATGCCATAGGCAAGGCTCAACCTGTTGGATTGTTTGTCGAAACCTTTGGAACAGAGAAATTCAATTTAGTTAGCATCAGCGAGGCCGTAAACCAGGTTTTTGATTTAAGACCAGCTGCAATCATTCGTGATTTAAAATTACTTCGACCTATTTATGCAAAGACAGCCGCATATGGACACTTTGGCCGAGAACTACCTGATTTTTCTTGGGAAAAAACAGATCGTGCATCGGCTTTAAAGGCTCTAGTTAAATAATCAGTGGCCGCTCCACTAAAACTTAGACGTCAGATTACTGCTGCACCAGCACAACAAGAAAAGAAAACTGCAACAGATCTTCCAGTTGCTGCCGTTCTGGTCAATACACCAGTTTCTCATCTAGAAGGAATTTATGATTATTTGGTGCCCGAGCAGCACTCTCAAAGTGCAGTAGCCGGCACTAAAGTGATTGTGCCTTTTGGTAATACAAAAACCGAAGGCTTGGTCATCTCTCGCAAATCTAACTCAGATGAGAGCAGAAATCTTAAGGTGATTCTTGAGATTGCCTCGCCAGCAGGAATGATCACTAAACCGGTGATGAGCCATGTCGAGGCGGTGCGTAATAGGTTTGGTGGAAGTTTCTGGGAGGTGCTTAAATCCGCTGTACCCCCAAGAGTTATTAAAGAAGAAAAAAACATCACTAGAAGCGTTGGGAACACCTCCTCTGATTATTCAAGTCAATTCCTCATTGAGGTGATGGGTAGGGCAGATCATGGCCTACTTATGGCCCAACAACGAATCAGATGGGCCTTAACTCAACCGGTAGGTGTTGATCATTCTCGATTCTTAGCCGAGTTAATTAAAGTTAGATCCACAATCAGCCAGGTGCTTCTAATAGTTCCAGATGAAAAAGATCTAGATCAAATCAGTGAGCAGTTGATCAATTTTTTTGGAGATCAATTACTTATCTTGAGTTCCCATTTATCCAAGGCTGATCGGTATCGCAACTTTCTTAACACCATTTATAAACCACCAAAGGTAATCCTCGCCACTAGAGGCGGAAGTTTTGTTAATTTAGCAGTGGATGCCACTGTGATTGTATTATCAGATTTGGATAATTCTCATTATGAGCAACACTCTCCAGGGTGGAATAGCAGAGATGTATCGCTCCTTCGCCCTGCAACTACCTCGTTGATTTTCATCTCTGCTTCCCACTCGTTAGAGGTGGCGAGATTAATAGAGATGGGATGGCTTACATATAAAAAATATCCGAGTAAGAGCAAAATCAGATTTCATACAAATGAAGCAGGTAGAAGTTTTATTCCGGTTATTAAAAGCGCACTAGTAAATGGTAATGTACTAGTAAGTGTGGCCGAGAAGGGCTATGCAAACCTATTTCTGTGCGCCAAGTGTCGAAATGTAGCTGCATGCTCATGTGGGGGAAAGCTTCAGATTTTGGGGGCAAATTCAAATCCATCTTGCTACCTGTGTAAGGCCTCAAAGAAAGATTGGAGATGCGATTTTTGCGGAGAAGCCAAGCCTTATGTACTAGCCAAAGGGATAAATCGAACAGCAGAGGAAATTGGTAGGACTATACCGAAGAACTCTATTTTGATTTCATCTGGCTCTAAGCAACTTAAATCAGTGCCAAAAGGAAGACATATAGTTATTGCAACTGCTGGATCAGAGCCAGCGGGTAGTTTTAGTGCAGTTATCTTGTTGGATGGTGAAAAACTTTTCAACAGACCATCGCTTAGGTCTGAGGAGCTAGCGAAATTTAATTGGTTTTCAGCTGTGTGCAAGTTAGATTTAAACTCAGAGGTTTTTCTATCGCTGCCAAACTACCATCCAGTGGTTCAATCCATACTCCGATTAGACTCACAATCTGCGGCATTGAGTGAGTTAAGAGGTCGTGAGGCAGCAAAGTTGCCACCTTATTATCGAGTTGCCATTGTAATTGGGCTCAGTGCAGAGATATCGAAATTTACTGAAAATCTTAAGTCGAGCAAGGAGTATCAAATAACAGGACCAATCGACATCGAAAAAGGTGAAAAGAAGATCATCATCAGAGCTCCAATCTCAGCAGGTCAAGGACTGGTTGATTTGCTGGATGACGTCGTTAAAGTGCAAGGGGTAAAAGGTCGAAATATTTTCAAGGTTCGATTTGATCCATTTGATCTTTAGAGTTGTCTAATTAAAGTATCATTTATCCATGACCGTTCAACCGATACGACTTTTTGGTGATCCTGTATTAGTCACTCCAGCATCTCCAGTTGTCGATTTTGATAAAGAGTTGCGACAACTAGTTGCGGATCTAACTGAGACAATGAAAGCAGCACCAGGTGCCGGTTTAGCTGCGCCGCAAATTGGCGTTCCCCTGCGAGTATTTGTGTGGTATGTAGATGATGAGATCGGTCATCTAGTTAATCCTTCACTTGATTTAAGCGATGAGATGCAAGAGGGCGAAGAGGGGTGCTTGTCCTTTCCAAATCTGGTATTTGAAACTCCCAGAGCGTTTCGAGCTGTGGCTAAAGGTTTTAATATGCATGGTGATGCGGTGGTAATCGAAGGAACCCAACTGCTTGCCAGGTGTCTGCAACATGAGACGGACCATTTGAATGGAGTTCTTTTCATCGATCGCATGGATACTGAAAGTCGAAAATTAGCTATGAAAGAGATTAGAGAATCCGAATGGTTTGGTACAGCAATTGAGCAGGGCAGTAAGCCAGTTGTAAAAGTATCTCCACACAATACCTTTGGTTTAGGTATATAAAGAATTGAAAGTTTTGATTGCTTCCTCCTCGCTATTAGCAATTCCGCTCTTTGAAAAATTAGGCGAGTCCACAGATCATCAGATTGTGGGCTTAATTACAAACTCAGATAAACCAACTGGCCGGGGTCAAAAAGTCGAGGCAAATGAACTGGCGGTTTGGGGCCAAAGCTTTAATCTGGATATCTTTAAAGTGGGTAGCAGTAGTGAAATTGAGCATGTTCTAAATCAACTTAAACCAGAGATTGTATTAACAATTGCCTTTGGACATTTGATCAAAAAATCAGTGTTGAGTATTCCAGATTATGGTTGGATCAATATTCATTTTTCACTTCTACCTAAGTGGAAAGG
The DNA here is from genome assembly GCA_016870455.1 of Actinomycetota bacterium. GTDB lineage: Bacteria > Actinomycetota > Actinomycetes > Nanopelagicales > Nanopelagicaceae > Nanopelagicus. Next base: position 17,850 of record VGBN01000005.1, read on the forward strand.
TGCTGCGCCAGTTCAATATGCAATCCTTAATGGTGAGAGCCAAACTGGGGTATCAATATTTAAGTTAGATGAAGGGATGGATACCGGACCTATTTATCTCATGGAGGAGGTTGAAATTGATCCTCATGAAACATCCAATCAACTCCTAAGTAGATTAAGTGTGAAAGGAGCGAAGCTGGCAGTAGATGCGTTGAAACTGATAGAAGATGGTGTCGAACCAGTATCGCAAGATCTAGATGTGTCCTCATTTGCACCTAAATTAAAAAAGAGCGATGGAGAAGTGAATTGGCAGTCGAATTCAACTCAAATTTACAATCAATTCCGAGCACTAGGTGAGAATCCAGGAGTCTGGAGTAAATTAGGCAATGAACGAATAAAGTTTGAGCAACTTAGAGTGAGTTATTTACCAAAAGAACTTAAGCCAGGTCAGCTGCTCATCGAAAATGAGAAGATGTATTCCGGAACAAAAGATGGTGCTGTTGAAATTCTTGCCATTACACCATCAGGAAGAGGGTCGATGTCAGCAGCCGAGTTTGTAAGGGGATTAAGGGTAAAAGATGGGTTAAAACTTGGGTAAACCACAGGCAAGTCCAGCCCGACTTTTGGCATTTGAATTGCTTATGCAGGTAAATCAAGAAGGAGCTTACGCAAATCTAAGATTGCCCGAATTACTAAATCATTCGAAGATGAGTAGTAGTGACAAGGGGTTTTGTACAGAGCTTGCATATGGCACCTTAAGAATGCAGGGCCGGCATGATTACATTGCTGGGAAATTTATAGATCGATCCATGGAACAACTTGATACCAAAATTCTAAATTTAATCAGGCTAGGTATCCATCAGTTAACAAAAATGCGGGTTCCAACACACGCATCTGTCTCTGAGACTGTACAAGTGGCAAAAGCGGTCGCAGGGGAGTCAAAAGCATCTTATGTAAATGCTATTTTGCGTAAGGTATCAACTAATGACAACGCATTGCCTGAACTTAGTCAGTTAGCTACTCATGAAAGATTGGCGATTGAATACAGTCATCCAGAGTGGATTGTTAATGCTTTTTATGATCTGCTGAAAGATTGGCAGGAGGTAGAAAAGCTACTTGAAGCAAACAACCTTCCAGCCACCCCTGATGTTGTGGCATGGCCTGGCCGATCATCCAGAGATGAGTTGATAGAACTTGGTGCTACACCAATCGAAAATTCATTAAATGGTGTTAATTTAAATGTTATTCCCATGAGTTTTACTCCAATAGTGGAACGCCGAGCAGGTGTTCAGGATCGTGGGTCACAGCTTGTGGTTGAGAATCTTTTATCAACCTATAAGTCCGGATTGTCTTGGCTTGATATGTGTGCTGGTCCTGGTGGGAAAGCGGCATATCTTTTTAATCTTTTAAAACAGCTAGATCCATCCGCAAGTTTTATAGCTAATGAGCCTAACTCAATGAGAGCAGAGCTTGTAAAAAGAGTTGTAAATAATCAACAAGTAATGAGCGTCGATGGTACTGACCCTACAAATTTTTCAGACAAGTATGATCGAATCTTGGTTGATGCACCTTGCACAGGACTAGGAGCGCTTCGACGAAGGCCTGAGGCTAGATGGCGCAAAAATTTGAAAGATCTTAAGGAGTTAGTTGTTCTGCAGAGAAACTTGCTGACAAGTTCTGTTCAACTGTTGAAACCTGGTGGCATCCTGGCTTATGTAACTTGCTCACCACACATAGCTGAAACTCGAGGCCAAGTATTGGACTTCCTTTCCGAGCACACAGATATGCGAATTCTTCCCATACAAAACCTACCCAAGGCCCGTCAGTTAGGTGTGCAAAGTGATGGGAGCATGCAACTTTGGACACACCTTCATCACTCAGATGCAATGTTCATGGTTATGTTCCAAAAAATGAGTTAAATAACCCTATGACTGGTGAAGTATTTATCAACCCTAGCATCCTCAATGCAAACTTTGAGGATTTAGAAAACGAGATGGTAAAGATCTCAGCTGTCTCTGATGCACTTCATTTAGATGTGATGGACAATTTGTTTGTTCCGAATTTTACTTTTGATATAGCAAAGGCGTTTGAGATAATTAGTTATACCAAACTTCCAGTTGATGCACATCTTATGATTTTGGATCCAGATACAATAGCTCCAAAATACGCAGAGCATGGTACTCACTCAGTAACTTTCCATTTTGAGGCAGCCAAGAACACCGCTACTACAATTCGCAATATAAGATCTAATGGAGCAAAGGTTGGATTAGCAATCAAACCAGCCACCTCTTTTGAGCAGATCGAAAACTTCATTGAAGAGATAGATCTGCTTTTGATAATGACTGTTGAACCTGGATTTGGCGGACAATCCTTTATGCAGGACCAGATGGAAAAAGTGAGGATTGCCAGATCCCGAATTGAAAAAACCTCAAAACATCGACCACTTTTGCAGGTTGATGGGGGAGTTTCACTGGATACCATCGGCAAAGCAGCCACAGCTGGTGCCAATTGTTTTGTGGCCGGTAGTGCAGTTTATAAATCTGATGATCCGGCCGGGATGGTTGAGAAGTTACGTGCTATCGCAAGTGAAAACTTCAAATTTTAAAAAGTTATTCCCATCAGTGGAAGCACTGCTGATAAATCCTTGGTGCTGATTGTTGTATCAGCTGCCTCAACAACCTTTGGTTTAGCATTAAATGCAATACCTAGACCAGCAGCTTTAATCATCTCCAGATCATTAGCCCCATCGCCAATAGCTACTGTTTGACCCAGCGGCACATTTTCCTGCTTTGCAAACTCTTCCAGTGCGCGCCTCTTAGCAAGTGAATCAACTATGGCGCCAGACAGCTTGCCAGTCAATAAGCCATCTTTAACCTCTAGCTCATTTGCAAGAATAAAATCCAACTTGAGTTCTTTTAAAATTGGATTGATAACATTAGTAAATCCACCAGATACTACACCTACTTTATGACCTAGTTTATGTAGCTCTTGAATTAACAATTTGGCACCCTTAGTTAATGTGATCTGACCTCGCACCTGGTCAATTACAGTTTCATCAAGGCCAGCCAACAATTGAACACGTTCAATCAAGGCAGCCTTGAAATCCATCTCACCTGACATTGCTCTGGCTGTGATTTTTTCAATTTCATCTTGCTTACCAGCACATACACCAAGTAAATCTATTACCTCTTGTTCGATTAATGTTGAATCCATATCTAGCATGACAAGTCGTTTAGATCTACGGGTAAGACCGCCTGGTTCGACCGCTAGATCAAGTCTGTTCTCTATCGCTATCTGCGCTAATTCACCTTGGATCTGCTTCAAGGAATCATTTGGGATACTAAGCTCTAGCTCAATTGCAAATAATGGTTCCTTTGCCGTGCGTTTAATTGCGATTATGTTTCCACCCAGCAAAGATATTTGGTTGGTAACCGCTGCTAAACCAACTGGCATGATCTTCTCTCCTACGATTACCACCCGAAGAGTTTCCGAATTGTCAGCGCTCATATTTTGCTGAGAGAAATCAACTGCGATATCAAGGCCAATCTCCGCTTGCAGATGCTCAAGGTCTGCAAGTATCGCTTTACTGTGAGCTTCATCTAGTGAAATCAAAACAGTCAGTAAGAGACGATTTCTTATGATCAATTGTTCAATATCTAAAATAGTCACGGAAAATTGTGCCAAGGTGGCCATCAAACGCTGTGTGATACCAGGTCTATCCTCGCCAGAGACAAGTATCAGCCCCGTGTAAGTGGTCTGATTTTCAATCGGCATTGGGTCAGATTAGCCATAATCGGGGTGGTGGCGAGGTATCTTTCACTCCTATGAGCGCGATATTGCAGTTAGAAAATATCAGCGTTGTACGAGGTGATCGGGTCATTCTCGGGCCGCTAGATTGGCAAGTGATGGAGGGCCAAAGGTGGGTGATTCTTGGTCCAAATGGAGCGGGAAAGACCACACTCTTGCAGGTGTGCTCATCCTTGATACATCCTTCATCTGGGCAGATAAAGATTTTGGGACAAACCTTGGGCAAGGTTGATGTATTTGAATTAAGAACTCGAATTGGTTTAACCTCATCAAAACTTGTTGAGCAATTACCCGATGATGAATTGGTAATGGATGTTGTTCTCACTGCAGCATACGCAATGTTTGGTCGCTGGCAGGAAAAATATGATCTTTGGGATGAATCCAGAGCGATGGCATTACTTACCGCTTTGGGAGTAAGAGAGTTAGGAAACCGAGTATTTGGCAGTTTAAGTGATGGCGAAAAGAAGCGGGTTCAGATTGCACGCTCCTTGATGGCTGATCCTGAGTTATTGCTATTAGATGAGCCAGCATCATCCTTGGATTTAGGTGGCCGGGAGGATCTTCTGCAGAGAATTGAGAATTTTGCTAGCGATCCACTGGCTCCAGCTACAGTCATAGTTACTCATCTCATCGAGGAGATCCCAGTCGGCACATCACACGCCTTACTTTTAAGAGAGGGCAAGGTGCTTGCACAGGGAGTTATCGATCAAGTCATCACCAATGAAAATCTGACCAACGCTTACGGCTTACCTATTGCGGTACAAAGCCAAAATGGTCGCTTCTTCGCCCGTGCCAATTGATTTAAAAAGTTTATTGCCTTCCCAGTGGCATGATTGGGTTGATCTCGAAATTCTTGAAAGCATCTCCAAGAAATTGACCAAGGATTTTCTGCCAGATAGGACACAGATATTCAAAGCTCTTGAGATCGATCCAGATCAGGTAAAGATCATACTGCTGGGCCAAGATCCTTATCCCAACCCCTTACATGCAATGGGATTGGCATTTTCTGTCCCAGAAAATATTAAGCAGCTACCTGCTTCGTTGAAGAACATCTACATCGAATTGAAAGATGACCTAGGAATTGACAGGAGTAGTGGTGATTTAAGTGATTGGGCCGACCAAGGTGTGCTGTTGTTAAATACCTGTTTGACTTTAAATACGCAACAGCCAGATTCGCATACCAAGATTGGTTGGCAACAATTTACCGAATCAATAATTGGGCACCTGAGTAAAAGATTCGTTGTGGGAATTTTATGGGGGAATCATGCTCAAAGTATGAGCAAGTATTTTGGTACAGAGAATCTAATAAGTTCTGCACACCCGAGTCCGCTCTCTGCATATCGCGGTTTTTTTGGTTCAAAGCCATTTAGCAGAAGTAACCAGCTATTAATCGAAAAGGGTCTAACGCCAATCAAATGGTAAAGGGGCGAGCGTAGTGGCCCGCCCCTTTATTACTCTTTATTTATGCAGTCCAGATATTAATTGGAGATTGCAAGAAATAAATCATAAACAAACCAGCGACCACCCACATTAATGGGCTGATCTCTTTGGTGCGACCTTGGAATAGTCGGATTACTACATAAGAAACAAATCCAGCACCAATACCTACGGAAATATTGTAGGTAAATGGCATCAGGATGATTGTTAAGAATGCAGGAATAGCTATGCCCAAATCATCCCAATCGATTCCTTTGATCTGAGTCATCATTAGGAATCCAACAATAATTAGCGCTGGAGTAGCAGCCTCGTAAGGGATTACTGCAACTAGTGGAGCTAGGAAGGTGGTAAGCAAGAACAGCAAACCAGTTACCACTGAAGCTAAACCAGTTCGGGCACCTTCCCCGACGCCCGATGCAGATTCAATGTATGAGGTGTTTGAGGAGACAGAGCCAGCACCACCTGCTGCAGCTGCAATCGAGTCAACTAACAAGATGCGCTCAGCACCTTGCACATTGCCATCTCGATCGACTAAGCCAGCTTGATTTCCTATTGCTGTCATAGTTCCCATGGTGTCAAAGAAGTCAGCTAATAGCAGAGTAAATACTAGAAGTATTGCAGCTACTAGAGAGATCCGATCAAATCCACCAAGTAAATTGAAATCACCTAGAATTCCAAAATCTGGTGTGGCAGCAACTGATTCTGGCATCGCTGGCACATTCAAATTCCAACCCTTTGGATTTACCGCTCCTGTTGCACCGTTGAATAGCGGCCCGATCTTAAAGGCGGACTCAACAGCGATTGCAACACCTGTGGCGGCGACGATACCAATCAATATGGCAGCTTTAATCTTTTTCACAGTTAACGCTATGGTTAAGAAAAGACCAAAGGCGAAGACTACAACTGGCCATCCAACAAGGTTGCCGTTGTCGCCTAGTGTTACTGGCACAGGTCCAGATCCAGTTCTGCGAACAAATCCAGCATCAACAAGTCCGATAAGTGCTATGAAGAGGCCAATACCAACAGAGATGGCGATCTTTAATTGCGTTGGAACTGCTCTAAAGACCGCCGTGCGGAATCCAGTCAGTACCAAAATAAGAATAATTAAGCCCTCTAGGACTACCAGTCCCATGGCATCTGCCCAGGTCATTTTTGAGGCGATGCCAACAGCAACAAAGGTATTTAAACCCAAACCTGTTGCAATGGCTAATGGAAAGTTAGCGACTACGCCCATCAAGATGGTCATAACGCCAGCAATGAGTGCGGTGGCAGCTGCAACTAATGCAAGATTAGGTGCATCGCCTCCACCAATGTATTTTCCATCAGCATCTTTTGCTAAACCGATGATGAGTGGATTAAGCGCAACTATGTAAGCCATTGTGAAAAATGTGACGACGCCGCCACGAACTTCACGAGCTACGGTTGAGCCACGCTGACTGATTTTAAAGAAGCTATCAAGCATGGTAGACCCTTCTGTTTTTTTAACATGGTGTTTTCGACATGTTGTCAGATGCGGTCTGACAAACCGAGGGGAGTGCTACAACTGTATTCGCTACTTCGAGGTAAGCCTGGCCAAAACACCCAAAGAGATCGCAACTGATTGGCCTATCAGCAGGGCAAACAGCGCTGTTCCGACCCCTAGCGAGCCACCTAAAAGCGCACCACTACTCAGGGCGAGCACCTCTATCCCAAGTCGGACTCGACCCACTCTCACCCCTGTTCGGTAATGCAATCCAGTCATTAACCCATCCCTAGGTCCGGTTCCAAGTCCGCAGGTTATATACAGTGCAGATCCAATACCCACTAGTGCAATTCCTAGCAGAATGTAAAAATACTTTATTGTTAAATTTGTAGTTTCTGGAATTATCAACAATCCAAACTCAATGGCTGCTGCAATAACTACCATATTAGCTAAGGTGCCAAATCCTGGTTTTTGTTTGAGTGGTATCCAAAGTATCAAAACTAGGAAAGAGACTAAAAAAGTTGCCTGTCCAATATTTAAATTAGAATTTAATGAGATTCCTTGAGATAAAACGACCCAAGGAGAGTTGCCAAGTGAGGTGATCACTAAAAATGCTTCACCAATTCCAAAAATAGTTAAGCCAAAAATCAAAATCATCAACCGTTGAAATCTTTGATTACCACTAAACAAACCCCATGTAGATGTAGCCCGCCATGATGTGGTCGGAATGGTTCTTGAGGGTCTTAGCAGATCCTGTATTCGACGAAGCCAATTATTGAATTTGTTTGCCCCAGGCACTGCTAAACTCTATCTCAACCCTATGTGGAAAGATGGTTCATTTTGAGTTTCACCTATGAACAGGCGATCATCATTGGCTTCATCCAAGGCTTAACAGAGTTATTTCCGATTTCAAGTCTTGGACACGCTATTTTGATTCCAGCTTGGATTGGTGGTTCATTTAAACAATTTATCAGTCAAGAAAATGATGCTTATTTACTGATAACCATCGCCATGCATTTGGCAAGCTCCATTGCACTGTTTCTGGTTTTTAGAAAACGTTGGATTACTCTGATTGCTGGTTCATATCATGCGGTTAAGAGTAAGAATTATCAATCAACTCCATTTCGAGTCTTGGCTTATATCGTAATCGCTACGATTCCAGTTGGCGTACTCGGCCTGGTTTTAGCTGATTACTTTCAAAGTATTTTTGGAAAACCCGAATACTCAGCACTTTTTCTTACCGTAAATGGCTTGATCTTGATCACAGCCGAGCGGCTTTCAAGAAGGGATCTGTTACATGAGCTACAAGATTCCGATGCCGAGATTGATAGACGAGTAAACTCAAAAACTGCACTTGCCATTGGTTTTGGTCAAAGTTTGGCACTCTTTGCTGGAATCAGCAGATTTGGCGTGACTATGAGTGCTGGTCTGTTGCGTAGATTAAACCACTCGGTGGCATCAGATTTTGCTTTTTTGCTCTCCTTGCCGGTAATTCTTGGTGCATCTGTCGTCAAGTTGCCTGAGTTATTTACTACCGATGCCCGAGAGCTGTTAGGTCAGATATTGGTGGGATCGGTAATTTCATTTATAGCAACATACATAAGTGTCACTTTTCTGGTGCGATGGTTTAAAACAAAAACTCTCTATCCATTTGCCATTTACTGCCTAGTTTTTGGCATCATCTCTTTTGTGAAGTTTGTCTAGATGTTCCCAGGCCTTGGTACAGTTTTAAATATCTCTGCCATCATTATTGGTTCAGTAGTGGGAGTAGCGGTTGGCAAGAAACTTAAGGAAAATTTTCGGCGATTAATAACCGATGTGTTGGGTTGTGTTACTGCTATCTCAGCTGCAGATGCATTAAGTGCTTATTGGGATGAGAGTTTGACTACCTCATTGCCACAAGGTGGCGCTATCTTGGTGATCATTTTCTCATTATTACTTGGAGCGGCTGTGGGCAGTTGGCTGAAGGTAGAGGAATCTCTAGAGCGGTTTGGCGAGCGATTGAAATCTAGATTCAACCGTGGTGGCGACTCTAATTTTGTTGAGGGATTTGTGGCAGCCTCCTTAGTTTTTGCGATTGGTCCTCTTGCTATCTTGGGAAGCATCTCCGATGGCATGGGAACTGGGATTGATCAACTAGTACTAAAGAGCACCTTGGATGGCTTTACCTCAATTGCCTTTGCCGCCTCACTGGGTTGGGGAGTTGCTCTTTCAAGCCTGCCAGTTGGCGTCTATCAATTTATTTGGACAGGCATTGGGCTTTCATTAGGAGCAATTTTGGCTGAGTATCAGGTTGCTGCGATGACCGCAGTTGGAGGAGTTTTACTAATCGGCATCTCATTACGGTTGTTAAGATTGAAAGATGTAGCGGTTGCAAATCTTTTGCCAGCTATGGCATTTGCACCGTTGATCGCTTTAATATTTGAAGGGTTTAATTAAAACTCTTTGCATCGATTACAAATCGATACTTAACATCACTTTTGACAGTTCGTTCATAGGCTTGATTTATGTAATCAGCCGTAATCACCTCTACATCACTTGTGATTTGATGCTTGGCGCAGAAGTTAATCATCTCCTGAAGTTGGGCGATGCCACCAATCATTGAACCAGCAACAGATCTTCGTTGGTCTAAAATAGTGCCTACGTTAAGGCTGTATGGCTTGCCAGGTAATCCAATCACGACCAAGGTGCCATCTAGCTTTAGCAGTTGCAGGTATGGATCTAGCTCAATATCAGCTGAAACAGTATTTAAGATCAAATCAAAACTCTTGTGCAAATGGCGCAGATCCTTGGCATCTTTAGTAACGATGAAGTGATCTGCCCCCATACCCTTGGCGTCAGACTCCTTTGTAGCCGAGTGGGAGAGTACTGTCACCTCAGCGCCTAGGGCGTGGGCAAATTTGACCCCCATATGACCTAAACCGCCAAGCCCCATGACCGCTACTTTTTTTCTTGGTGCTGCCTGCCAGTTTTTCAATGGCGAGTAAAGAGTTATTCCCGCACACATCAAAGGTGCAACTCCAGGTAGATCTAAATTATCAGGAATGTGAACTGCATAATCCTCATCAATTACAAACTTGTCAGAGTATCCACCGAGTGCCACAGTTTTACCATCACGCTCCATTGCGTTATATGTTCCAGTCATACCCTCTACGCAATATTGCTCTAACCCCTTAAGGCAGCTAGAACACTTTCTGCACGAGTCAACAAAGACTCCTACGCCAATTAAGTCACCCACCTTGAACTTGCTGACTTGTGAGCCAATCTCAATAACCTTTCCGACAATCTCATGGCCTGGCACCATTGGGAAAATGGCAGGTCCCCACTCCTCTCTTGCCTGGTGAATATCAGAGTGACAGATTCCAGAGTAGAGAATCTCTAAAGCCACATCTCTTGGCCTAAGAGAGCGACGCTCAAAATCAAATGCAACTAATGGCTCTTTGGCCTTAAGTACTGCATAACCTTTGGTTTTCATTTTTCCTAACTATTGAATGGAAGTGATTGCTCAGCTGCTGGGTTAGAAACTTTGGAGGTTACTTTTCGCATATGGTGCCTGCGACATAAGACCTCATAAGCCACCGTTGAGGATTTGCCTACATCACCAACCACAACCTGCTCTCCCTCTGTAACCATCTTGCCATCAACCGTTCTAGCATTGTGGGTTGCTCGCTCTCCACACCAGCAAAGCGCCTCCACCTGGAGAGTTTGAACACGATCGGCCAACTCCACCAACCGAGCGCTACCAGGGAAAAGTTTGGTTCGAAAATCGGCGAGAATGCCAAAGGCGTAAACATCAATCCCAAGCCCATCTACAATTTGAGCTAACTGCTCAACCTGCTGCGGAGAGTAAAACTGCGCCTCATCACAAATAATAAAACTGATTCGGCCTCCAATTGATAGCCTCTCTACAATCAATTTATGAATATCTAAATCCTCATCAACCTCTAAAGCTTCAATCTGCAAACCAAGCCGAGAGGAGATTAAACCTTTACCAGCCCGATCTTTACTGGTGAAGATAACTCCTTCACGACCACGAGATCGATGATTATGCGCCGTTTGTAATGCAAGTGTTGATTTACCACTATCCATAGTTCCGCAGTAGTAGATCAGCTCAGCCATGGTCTTATTCTGCCAACAATGTATGGATTTGTAATTTAGGGTACTTGCTGGCGATCCGTGATCTGCCTCCCAAGGGTGGAATCTCTAATAAAAAGGCGGTGGCGATCGGAATCAAACCAGCGGCGATCACTAGATCAACAGCCGCTGATGCAGTTCCACCAGTTGCAATCACATCATCAATGATTAGTACCTTAGAGTCTGCCGGTATCAAACCCTTATGTATCTCCAACGAGGCAGTTCCGTACTCAAGGTCATAATCTACTGAAAGAGTTTGGCCGGGTAGTTTTCCTGATTTGCGAATAGGGATAAAGCCCTTGCCAGAAAGTCCGGCGACAACAGAACCAAAAATAAATCCCCGTGCCTCAATTCCGGCGATGTACTCAGCCTGATCTGCAAGCTCTGCAAAGGCTAGGCAACAAGATTTAAATGCTGAAGCATTAGATAAAAGCGGAGTGATATCTTTGAAGATAATGCCAGGCTTAGGAAAGTCAGGTATAACTCTGATCAGTTTTCCGAGTGATTGATCCACCTGCAAATCATATGGTCCAATCACAAAATATGTGTCCGGGAGGGGAGTTGAACCCCTAAGCCCTTACGGGCACTAACACCTCAAGCTAGCGCGTCTGCCAATTCCGCCACCCGGACCTGCTTGTATTTTAACCCAAGATCAGATGCGAGGAAATTGATAAAGTGTAGGATCATTATCTTATGAAACTCACCCCAGAGCAGATCATTGAACTTGAGAATGAAACCATACAAATTTGCCAAGAATTAATTCAATTTCCAAGCGTGAATTATGGAGAGGGTAAAGGCGATGAGAAAGCGATCGCTGAGTATGTTGTAAAAAAGCTCGCTGAGGTTGGAATTAAGAGTGAATCAATCGAATCTGCTCCAAATCGGGTAAATGTGGTTGCAAGTATCGCTGGTCGTGATCAATCACGCCCAGGCTTAGTTCTGCATGGTCATATTGATGTTGTTCCAGCTGATGCCGCAGATTGGTCAGTTGATCCTTTCGGTGGAGTTATAAAGGATGGTTTTTTGTGGGGTAGAGGCGCAGTTGATATGAAAGATATGGATGCCATGATCTTGGCAACTGTGAGAATGTGGAGCCGGATTGGTTATCAACCGCCGAGAAACATACTGTTGGTGTTTTTTGCAGATGAAGAGGCTGGGTCAACCTACGGTTCACGATGGTTGGTAAAAAATCGACCAGAGTTGTTCAAAGGATATAGCGAAGCAATCTCTGAGGTTGGTGGTTTTTCCATCAACATAACCGGAGACAAGAGAATTTACTTAGTAGAGGCTGCCCAAAAGGGAATTCAGTGGCTTAAATTAACAGCGAAGGGCACCGCTGGGCATGGATCATTTGTTAATAAGGACAACGCCATAACTACATTGTCAGATGCAGTATCTCGAATCGGAAATTACGAGTGGCCCCAACTTGAAACTAAAACTAACCAAAAGTTTTTCCGACGAATTGCCGAGATAACTGGTGATAAATATGATGCATCAGATGTCAAGCCACTTATAAAGCACCTGGGTAAGGCAGCAAAAATGATCGGTGCTACCATCTCAAATACTGCAAATCCGACCATGCTAAATTCTGGGTACAAAGAAAATGTAATTCCACAGACCGCCTCAGCCGTTGTAGATGGCAGATTTTTACCTGGATATGAAGATCAGCTACATCAAACAATTAAAAAACTTGCTGGAGATGATATTGAGATAGAGATTATTGTTCGAGATATTGCATTAGAGGTTGATTTTGCAGGCCCTCTAGTTGAAGCGATGTGTAATGCAATTAACTCTGAGGACCCAGAGGGCATTCCAGTTCCATACTTAATGAGTGGCGGCACTGATAACAAGGCTTTGCATGATCTTGGAATTGTGGGTTACGGCTTTTCACCACTGCGCTTGCCAAAAGAGTTGGATTTCTTCTCACTCTTCCACGGAGTAGATGAACGTGTTCCGCTGGATAGCTTGAAGTTTGGTGTTAGAGTTTTATATAACTTCTTAGAAAATGTTTAATTTCTTTAATTAAGCAGAGACCTCATTGAGTGCTTGACGAACCTGATCAGGCAAAGAGATCTGTTCCACCGTTAAAATTCCGCGCAACTGCGCACCCGTCCTAGCTCCTATTAATGCACTAGTGACTCCGGGTGCATCCCTTACCCAAGATAGAGCCACCTCCAATGGTGAGTACCCCAAACCATCAGCTGCAACACAAACCGCCTCAACTATCTGCCTGGCGCGTTCTGATAAATATGGCTCGACAAAATTTGCAAAGTGGGGAGAGGCACCTCTTGAATCAGAGGGAACTCCATCACGATACTTTCCAGTAAGCACGCCTCGTCCAAGAGGTGACCAGGCGAGAAATCCTAGATTTAACGCAGCTGCTGCCGGAATGACCTCCTCTTCAACCTTGCGATTAAGCAATGAGTACTCATTTTGAGCACTGGCGATTGCCGCTTTTCCAAAAATGGGATTTTGTAAAGTTGAGGACCTGGCTAGTTGCCAACCATTAAAATTGCAAACACCAACATAACGAGCTTTACCTGAGGTTGTTGCGTAATCTAACGCAGATAGAGTTTCTTCAAGAGGAGTGTTTTTATCCCAGGTGTGAATCTGCCACATATCTAGATAATCCACATTTAATCGAGAGAGGGTGCGATCTAAATCTGATATCAACTCATTGCGGGAGTTACTAACTTTTCTAACTCCATCTTTAAAGGTTATTCCGGCCTTGGAAGCGATTACAATCTGATCTCGTTTTACTAAAGTGCCGATGAAGCCGCCTAGTACTCGCTCAGAATCACCATCACCATATACGGCAGCGGTATCAACGAAATTGCCGCCAGCCTCAACAAAGTATTGCAGCTGCTGCGCCGCCTCATTCTCATCAGTGTCACGCCCCCAGGTCATCGTGCCAAGTCCAAGTCGGGAGATTGAAAGACCACCCAGTTTTCGATATTCCACGGTTGGCAGAGTATCAACCTAAGGGGAAAAAGATCGGTAACCTTGCCAAATGCCATTGCTCTACCTACTACGTCATGCCCAATCCACGGCCAATACTAAGGGGGTTTTGGCAGGTCAAGATGACTCAGTTGAACTTTCAAAAGATGGCATGAAGCAGGCTGATCAGTTAGTCAATCACTTGGAGAGTTTTAAAATCTCAAAGGTCTACTGCAGCCCACTAACTAGATGTATTCAGACCATTACTCCATTTATGAGTGAAAATCCAAAGGTGGATTTTGTAATAGAGCCCAAGTTAATTGAGATGGATTATGGAGCTTGGTCTGGTAAAAAACTATCCACCCTTGTACGTGACGCCAAGTGGCAAAAAGTAGTAAGCAAACCCTCTACCTTCACCTTTCCAGATGGGGAGAGCTTTAAACAAATGAGGAACCGTGTAGACAAACTGTTATCCCAATTGGCTTCTGTGAAAAATCCAGCTCTGCTTGTAACCCATGGCGATATTATAAAAATGTTTTTAGCAAGTGCGCTCAACCTACCCATTGATCAATTTCAATCCTTTGTGGCAGAACCAGCCTCAATTACAACCATAAAGGTAGATAAGAAGAGCAATGTGGTATTGCAGACCAACTTCAGATTAGCGAAAAGCAGCTTTAGAAATTTTAGTTTGAATCCACTTGGTGGTGGGAATATCAATCGAGATCGAAAAAATTGGTGGAGTCGCTAGTGCCGAGAATCATTTATCGCCATGAGCCTGCTACCAGATTTATAGTAAGTGCAATCGGAGAACCTGGACAAAGACAATTTTTCCTTCAAGTTAAATCTGATGCCGGGCTAAACGCTGTCACTCTGGAAAAAGGTCAGGTGGCGGCATTGGCCGAGCGACTGGCAGAGCTAATTCGTGAGTTACGCCGGGGTAGGTTAGCCGATGCCTCTGAGTTAACTCACCCAGTTACTTTAGATGAAGATCCAATGGAGTTACCGATTGAATCAGATTTCACAGTTGGTGTGATTGGAATATCTTGGGATTCCAACTTTGTTGTCATAAACATCCAAGCCGCAGCTGGAGATGATGATCTGCTAATCGACGACATAGATTATGGACCAGATTTGATAATAGCTCAGTTAAAAATTCATCAGGTTAAGGGTTTTTGCCAACGTGCAAAAGCGGTAGTAACTGCAGGTAGAGCTCAATGTCCATTTTGCGCACTGCCAGTTGATCCTCTTGGCCACCTATGTCCTAGAGCAAATGGATATAGAAGATGATTAAAAACTCAGAATTGTTGAATGAGCGTGAGTTAGTGGTGATAGGAAGATTAGTCGATGCTTCAAACGCCACCTTGCAAGCAAAACTTAAGGATACAGATCCGGTAATTAAAGTAATTTATAAGCCAATTGCAGGGGAGAGACCACTTTGGGATTTTCAAGAGGGAAATCTCGCTCATAGAGAGTATGCAGCTTTTTTGCTAAGCGATTTAGCAGGGTTCAATCTAGTTCCTCAAACTGTGTTAAGAGAGGGACCATTTGGTTATGGCATGGTTCAACAGTGGATCGATATTGACCAAGCGGTTGATGTTGTTGAGTTTGGACAAAGTAATGATTTGCAATTGAGGAGATTAGCCCTCTTTGATGCCATCATAAACAATACTGATCGTAAGTTTGGTCATCTTTTAATTGATAAAAATGGGCTATTACAAGCCTGCGACCATGGCGTGTGCTTTCATAGCGAAGACAAATTAAGAACTGTGTTGTGGCAATTTGCTGGCATGCAACTCTCAAGCGAGGAAAATGATTTACTAGATAGAGTCGGTAATCTTAATCTTGAGGAGCTCCTAGCTAAACTTCTTACAGAGCAAGAGATTGCGGCAACTCGTGATCGAATTGCACGTTTGAAGATTGCAAATAAATTTCCTAATCCAAGTGATCAATGGCCCGCTGTACCCTGGCCACCAGTCTAATGAGAGATAATTGAGTATGAACTCCTGGCCATCAATACCTTTGAGAGAATTGAAGGAGTATCAATTTCCTAAATTAAAATTGATTAACTCAAATAACCAGTCCTCTACCTTAGAAGGTGCCGACTCGTTCAATATGTATGTTTGTGGAATTACTCCCTACGATGCCACTCATTTAGGACATGCTGCTACCTACCTGGCATTTGATATGGTGAATCGATACCAGAGCGCAGCTGGCAGTAAGGTTGAATTTGTTGAGAATGTTACAGATGTCGATGATCCATTATTGGAGCGGGCAAAGCGTGATGGTATTGATTGGAGAAAATTAGCTCATACCCAAATAGAACTTTTTAAATCAGATATGACCGCTTTAAGGGTAATACCCCCGAGTCATCTTGTTCATGTCACAGATTCATTGGAAATCATTGAGAATTTCATCAAACTACTGGACCAAAATGGTTACCTTTATAAATTAGACAAGGATTTCTACTTCTCAGTTGGTAGTTTTCTTCAAGATCTTCCGATCTCCGTTGAGGAAGCAGTAAAAATCTTTGCTGAGCGGGGAGGTGATCCTGACCGAGAAGGAAAAAAACACCCACTCGATCCAGTTGTTTGGTTTGCTCATCGCGAAGACGACCCAGCATGGAACAGTAGTTTTGGCCTAGGCAGACCAGGCTGGCATGTAGAGTGCACTGCCATAGCATCACACTATCTAGATCAAAAAAAATCTGACCCGATTTTGCAAATACAAGGTGGCGGAGCGGATTTGAAGTTTCCTCATCATTTTATGAGCGAGCAGATCGTTAAGGCGGCTTATGGCAGGGGTTTTGCTAGGGATTACATTCATGCTGCGATGATTTTTTTTGATGGTGAAAAGATGAGTAAATCTAAAGGCAATTTGGTTTTTGTATCTGAACTACTTGAACAAGGTATAGATCCAATGATCATTAGATGGGCGTTGATGAGTGGTCATTATCAACAAGATCGATCTTGGAGTGAACAACTTTTATTTAAAGCCATATCTGAGGTCACTCAGGTGCGCGCTGCATTGGCACAGAGTGAGGTAGCAGAAGCTGATCCGTTGATAAGATCGATAATCAATGATCTTGCTAACAATTTAGATACACCAACTGCATTAAGTCGATTATTACAGTGGGCTAACTCATCAATTTCAAACCCACAGGTAAATCAATCTGGATTAGTATCACGAGCGATTGATTCATTACTTGGTCTTGCGCTGTAATCACTGATTTTGATCGTCGCATCGTGCGGTAAACTTGGCAAATGAATTCTCTTCGTAGCGCATTAAATCAAAGGGTGATTATTGCTGATGGTGCTATGGGAACAATGTTGCAGGCTAGAAATCCCACCCTGGAGGATTTTCAACAACATGAAGGTTGCAATGAGATTTTAAATGTAACTAGACCAGATATTGTCAGAGAGGTACATGAAGAGTATTTACAGGTGGGTGTTGACGCCATTGAAACTAATACTTTTGGTGCAAACTTTGCTAATTTGGCTGAATATGGCATTGAAGACCGAATCTATGAGTTAGCACTTGCTGGAGCCAAGGTGGCCCGCGACGCAGCTGATAAGTTCAGTACTAAAGAAAAGCCAAGATGGGTTCTAGGTTCACTTGGTCCAGGCACAAAGCTGCCAACGCTAGGCCACACCAGTTATGACAAATTAAAAGAGGCGTATACCACCGCATCCAATGGATTGATTGATGGTGGCGCAGATGCTTTACTGATTGAGACAACACAAGATCTTTTACAGGCTAAGGCGGCGGTCAATGGTGCCAGAAGTGCGATAAAAGAATCTGGTAAAGATATTGTTTTGATCGCTCAAGTTACAGTTGAAACCACAGGAACGATGTTGATGGGATCAGAAATAGGCGCTGCGTTAAATGCTTTGGAACCTCTGGGTATTGATTTAATAGGTTTAAATTGTGCAACTGGTCCAGCGGAAATGAGTGAGCACCTACGAGTTTTAAGTAAGGCGGCTAAGGCAGGAATCTCTGTGATGCCTAACGCGGGCCTACCGATACTAGGTGAAAAGGGTGCGCATTACCCACTATCGCCAACTGAGTTGGCCCAATCACTGAAGCAGTTTGTTAAGGAGTACAAGGTTGGATTAATTGGTGGTTGCTGTGGAACCACGCCGGCACATATGGCTGAGGTAGTAAAAGTTTTAGGCAAGGAACCGACAGTAGAAAGAGATGTAAATCGAGAAATTGGTGCCTCCTCACTTTATCAATTTGTTCCATTTAGACAACAAAATACCTACCTTTCAATCGGTGAGAGAACAAATGCCAATGGTTCAAAAGCTTTTAGAGATGCGCTATTAGCTGAAGATTGGCAAACATGTATTGAGATCGCCAAGGATCAAATCCGTGATGGTGCTCACATGTTGGATCTTTCCGTTGATTATGTCGGCCGTGATGGAGTTGCTGATATGACTGAGCTTGCCTTTAGGCTGGCAACCACATCAACTTTGCCGATTGTTCTTGATTCCACAGAACCTGCAGTACTAGAGGCTGGATTAAAGCAATTAGGAGGAAGATCTGTAATTAACTCAGTTAATTACGAAGATGGTGATGGACAAAACTCGAGGTTCGCACGAATCATGCCATTAGTTGTTGAACATGGGGCGGCGGTGATCGCACTTACCATTGATGAGTCTGGGCAAGCACGTGACGCTGATTGGAAGTTAAAGGTAGCCCGTAGATTGATAACTGACTTGACCGGTAAGTGGGGTCTAAATGTTCACGACATCATTATTGATTGCTTGACCTTCCCGATTGCCACAGGACAAGAAGAGACCAGACAAGATGGAGTGGAAACATTAAATGCAATAAAAGCTTTAAAGACCGAATTTCCAGCGGTGCAGACTACTCTTGGCGTTAGCAATGTGTCTTTTGGATTAAATCCTGCCGCACGTGTGGTTTTAAACTCAGTCTTTTTATCTGAGGCGGTTAAAAATGGGTTGGACTCGGCGATTGTTCACCCTTCAAAAATCACTCCGATTAACAGAATTCCAGCAGAGCACTTGAAGGTTGCATTGGATCTAGTTTATGACAAACGCGAGTATGACGCCGCCGGCAACCTTACTTATGATCCGCTGGCCAAATATCTTGAGCTCTTTGAAAATGTGCAAGTAACTTCAAGCAAGGAGTCCCGCGCAGCTGAGCTAGCCGCCTTACCACTGGCTGAAAGACTGCAACGCAGAATTATCGATGGCGAAAAAGTTGGACTAACTGATGACCTAAAGATTGCGATTGATTCGAAGGTGCCAGCACTGACTATCATCAATGATTATTTGCTCGCCGGTATGAAAGTTGTTGGTGAACTTTTTGGTAAAGGTGAGATGCAACTCCCATTTGTGCTGCAATCAGCTGAGGTTATGAAAAGTGCTGTGGCATTTCTTGAGCCATTCATCGAAAAAACTGATGATCAAGGGCGGGGAAAGATATTGCTTGCAACTGTTAAAGGTGATGTTCATGACATTGGGAAGAATTTAGTAGATATTATCCTGTCAAATAATGGCTATGAGACTGTAAACATTGGAATTAAGCAAACTGTCAATCAGATAATTGATGCTGCTAGTGAAAATGATGTTGATGTGATTGGTCTGTCAGGTTTATTGGTTAAATCAACCGTGATAATGAAGGAGAATTTAGCGGAGTTAGATTCTCGAGGATTGGGCAAGAAGTGGCCGATTGTTTTAGGAGGAGCGGCATTAACCCGTTCATTTGTCGAGCAGGATCTAACTGAGCAATTCTCCGGAACTGTGCGCTATGCAAAGGATGCATTTGAAGGATTAAAGCTGATGGACACCTTGATGGGGATAAAGCGAGGTGTGCCAGGAGTTGAGCTTCCACCTCTAAGGCAGCGTCGAACCGCTAAATCAAAATCAGATAGCAATCTAATGATTGATGTTAGGCGAAGTGATGTAGCAACTGACAACGCGATTCCTAATGCACCATTCTTTGGTTCAAGAGTTGTGAAGGGAATCGCGTTAGCAGATTACGTTCACATGTTAGATGAACGCGCTTTGTTCCTAGGTCAATGGGGGCTAAAAGGAAAAGATTTCGAAAGTATGGCTGAATCACAAGGCCGACCGCAATTACGGGCACTTCTCAACCAGGTGCAATCAAAGGGTTGGCTTAATGCAGCGGTGGTTTATGGCTATTTCCCATGTGTCAGTGATGGCAATGACCTAATTGTTCTTCACCATGAAGGTAGTAAGAAAGGGGAGGAGCGAGTGAGGTTTACCTTCCCACGCCAAAGCAGGGATCGCAGGTTATGTTTGGCTGACTTTTTTAGAGGTAAGGACTCTGGCGAATTAGATGTAGTGAGTTTTCAGGTAGTAACCATGGGTCAATCTATTAGCGATGCCATAGCAAAGTTATTTCAAGGCAACCTCTATCGGGAGTATTTAGAGTTACATGGATTATCGGTGCAATTAACTGAGTCATTAACTGAACATTGGCATGCTAGGACCCGAGAAGAATTAGGCATTAGTGCAGATGATTCAAAAGAGTTAAAGGAGATATTTAATCAAGGCTATCAAGGCTCACGATACTCATTTGGTTATCCTGCCTGCCCTGATCTAGAGCAACAGGTGCAAATCTGCCAATTGCTAGAACCAGAGCGAATTGGAGTCACCCTCTCAGAGGAGTTTCAACTACACCCAGAACAATCAACTTCATCAATTGTGTTGCACCATCCAGAAGCAAAGTATTTCAACGCAACATGAGCGCGATTCTCTTTGATATGGATGGAACGTTAATTAACTCCGAACCATTGTGGCTTGAAGCGGAGATCGAGGTCATGAGGGAGGTTGGCAGCACCTGGGATCAATCTGATCAAATTAATTGTTTAGGTGGGCCTATGGAGCGAACAGAAAAATATATGCAGGAACGAAGTGGGAATATCAAACCCTTTGGGTACTTCGGCCGCAGATTGAATGAGATTATGGACCAGAAGTTAAAAATTCGACTTGATCTAATACCCAATGCGACGGAGTTACTACTTGAGTGCAAATCCGCGAATATTCCAATGGCACTGGTAACTGCAAGCTCGCGAAGTCAAATGGAGATAGTGCTCTCCCAATTGCCTACAGGAATCTTTGGAGCAGCTGTATCAAGGAATGATGTTGAAAAATCAAAGCCTGATCCAGCACCTTACTTACTTGCAGCCGAACGGCTGAAGGTTGATATAAAAAGTTGCCTAGTAATCGAGGACTCAATCACTGGAATCCAATCGGGCCTGCAATCTGGAGCCAAGGTTGTCGGTATACCTCACTTGGAGCAAATTCAATCCCATCCGAATCTGAAAGTAATCTCCTCGCTTTCTGAATTGAGTCTAAAGACTCTTGTAGATTGGTATCCGCAGTTAAATACTGGTGTGGGTGTCAAATGATTGATAGAAATTTTCAATATGGTGATCGGGTTCAGCTAACAGATGCCAAAGGCAAACTGTACTCAATCACCTTAAAGAAAGGTGCGGAGTGGCATACTCACAAAGGAATGCTCAAACATGATGAGTTAGTCGGAGTCCCTGAAGGTTCGATTGTCACAACTAATCAGGAGCTAAAGTTCCAAGCTTTCAGACCATTATTGGCTGATTATCTACTCTCAATGCCTAGGGGAGCGACAATTATCTATCCCAAAGACACCGCGATGATTTTAGGTGTGGCAGATATCAAACCTGGTGTAAGGGTGCTCGAAGCGGGTGTGGGTTCTGGTGCATTGAGTATCTCTATTTTGAGAGCCATTGGTGACTCAGGATTTCTACACTCCATTGAGTTAAGAGAAGATTTTGCAGAGATAGCCAGAGATAATGTGACAAATTACTTCAAAGCACAACCAAAAAACTGGCAGATAACCATTGGACAGCTTGAAGATCAAAAATTTGATGCTGAGTTTGATCGTGTGGTCCTAGACATGCTAACTCCGTGGGAGTGTTTGACGGTCGCAGCTGAAGCATTGGTACCCGGTGGTGTTTTTATGACGTATGTTGCGACCACAACACAACTATCTAGGATGGCAGAGGCGATAAAGGAATCTGCAAACTTTACTGAGCCTGAGTCATTGGAAACTATAGTCCGAGGTTGGCACCATGAAGGTTTAGCTGTCCGACCACAACACAGAATGATTGCTCACACCGGATTTTTGATCTTTGCTAGGCGAATGGCACCAGGTGTACCCGTTTTACAACGACGTCGAAGACCCTCTAAAGGTTCTTACGATAATTTGGAGATAAATTAGGAAACAGTTACTAGATCAACAACAAAGATCAGAGTTTCATTAGGGCCAATTGCGCCACCTGCCCCCTGTGCGCCGTAACCCAAATCTGGTGGAATCACTAGTAATCGTCTGCCGCCCTCTTTCATACCTGGAATACCTTGTTGCCATCCTGCAATAACACCGCTTAATGGAAATGTTGCAGTTTGTCGTGAATCCCATGATGATTCCACTAGAGCACCAGAGCTCCAAGCCATCAATGTGTAATGAACCTCAAGGATCGATGTTTCAACCGCCTCTTTTCCTGTTCCCACAAAAATGTCGCTTTTTTGCAATGAACTTGGCGGATTTCCAGTTGGTGCAGAGATCTGAGGCTTTGACCCTTTATCGCCAGTTACCGTTGGTAGTGCTGCGGATGAGTTGGTATTTTGATCAATCATGGGATTAACTCCTCCGTCAGTAGTGCAACCAGATAGTAAAAGAGCTGTTGAAATCAGCATTCCAACTTTTAAGCGCTTGTGCATGTCGGTATCTTAGCAATTAATTATCAAATCGATAATCTTTGACAGTGAGCAATCAAAAAACTGAGCGATTGATTAATTTAACACTAGCGCTGCTTGCCTCCAAGCGTTATTTAACAAAGATTGAGATCTTTAACACAGTGGCAGGTTATCAAGGAAGCTTAGAGACAATGGAAAGGATGTTTGAGCGAGACAAAGATGAATTAAGAGGTTTAGGAATAGATATTGAGGTTAAGGGTATTGACCCGTTGTTTGAAGATGAGCAGGGGTATTTAATTCAAGAAGATTCATTTCAAATAAAGCCAGATGCATTTTCTAAGGAAGAGGTGCTCTATCTGACCATGGCAGCCAATCTCTGGCATGGGTCAGCACTACATAACCAAGCAAAGAGTGCATTACTAAAGATTCAATCTCTAAATGGTCCGACTGAAACAGATGATGTAAATCTGCCAGTGATTAAAAGTACTTTTGATTCTGATCAACTGACTGTAATTTTTGAGGCTATGAGAAGTCACAATATTTTGGAGTTTACATACAAAGGTGAGCTTAGAAGGGTGAAACCTTATGGGTTATACACCCGTGATGGATTTTGGTACCTAGTAGGAGAGGAGAATGATTTGCTTAAGAATTTTAAACTGATTCGAATTACTAAATCTTTAGTAATAGCAAGCAAGTCAGGTGCATTCGCCAAGCCAGAAAGTTTTGATCTTAATAAGTTTATTCAAGATTCTCAGTCAAGTGAGCGGTATCAAGCCATCTTGATGGTGAAGAAAAACCAAGCCTTGGATTTGAGAAAGAAGTTTCCTGTTAAAGACATAGATGATGAATGGGATCAGATGAGCTGCTCCTATTCATATGAAGAAGAGTTCATTCAGTCAGTTCTGTGGCACGGCTCCAATGTAGTAATTCTCTCTCCTGAAAATCTCCAAAAAAAGCTGATCGCAAAGTGCAGGCAGTTAATCAATGGCTGATACCGCTGCTATCAGAGCTCTTCGCACAATGGATTTAATTCCATTCATTTTAGAAAACCCAGGCATATCGACCCATGAATTAGCCTTAAGGTTTTCTGTAACACAAAAGCAGATAGAAGATGACCTGTCACTAGTTTTTCTCTGTGGATTGCCAGGATACACACCTTATGAGCTTATTGATCTTACATTTGAAGATGGCGTCGTATCAGTAATTGATCCTCAAGTTCTTGATAGACCTAGAAAATTCTCAAACAGTGAGTTAGTTGTCATCAAATTGGGATTGCAGGTACTACGTGAGATAAATGTCGATCAGCCTATTAAGCTGGCTAAGATTGATAAATTGTTTGCAAAAATCTTTTCGGATTTTGATCAAATCCCTTTTGTATCGAAAAATGTGATGAGCTCTTCACCCTACTATGCAGATATTTCGAAGGCGATCTACCAGAGGCGTCGGTTGAAAATTCAATACCAATCAATTTCAAAAGATGCGGTAACTGAGCGAGTGATTGTTCCTCAGGGTATCACTGTGTTAAATGGTAATTTATACTTACACTCTTTTGATTTATCGGCAAGAGAAGAAAGAACTTTTAGATTAGATCTCATCAATAAATGTGAATTGTCAGAGAAGGTACTTGAAGAGTTTTCGCTACAGAATTCGAAAGAGGTACTTGTTGAGCTATGGGTAGATCAAGAAATGTTAAATTTCATAGAGCGTAATTCATCAATCGTTGAGGAACAGAGTAAGGTGGATAATGGTTTTAAGGTAATTTTAAAGGTAAGTAACCTTGAGTGGATAAGTCGAGCGGTGCTAAGTCATGCGCCTTACATCAAAGTGATCTCACCAACCTCTCTGTCAAACGAGGTCAATGAGAGGATAAAAAGGCTGCTTGAAAATTACGCTTTTTTTGCCCCCAATTGAGGTAGGATAGTTATATGAATTCATTGAAACCTTGGCACTTACTAGTACTTGCAATTGTCTTCTTAATTCTTTTTGGGTCCAAGCGTTTACCTGATTCAGCCCGTTCACTGGGTCGCTCACTTCGCATCTTTAAAAGTGAAGTACAGGAGATGAATAAAGATGATTCAAAAGAAGGAAAAAAGTCAGACCCTAACTCTGAAAAGTAATTTGCATGGGTAAACCGCAGGGCGATCGTATGCCCTTGCTTGATCACATCCGTGAATTTCGTGATCGCTTAATTAAATCTGTAATTGGGATACTGGCAGCTTCCATAGTGGGCTGGATTTTTTACCAAGAAATTATTCGCTTATTGACATTGCCTTTTTGTGATCTGGGAGAAGCAGTTACCCCTACTCAGGAGGCCTGCGGTGATCTATATGTAAACGGCATACTTGGTCCATTTAATTTGCAGGTCAAGATCGCGATTTTAAGTGGAGTTCTTTTGGCAGCACCGATTTGGATTTATCAGTTGTGGTCCTTCATAACTCCGGCGCTGCATAAGAAAGAGAAGAAAGTTGCTCTTATATTTGCGGCCATCGCTACACCATTATTTTCAACTGGCGCCATACTGGCTTATTTAATTCTTCCTCACGCTGTAGATGTATTGCTTGGTTTCACCCCAGACAATCTTGGTAACCTTGTCCGCTTTGATGAATATCTAGATTTTGTTTTGAGACTAATTCTTATCTTTGGTATCGCCTTTGTCTTACCACTTTTTCTAGTAGCGTTGAATCTACTAGGAGTACTTTCAGGACGTTCCATTTTAAAACCATGGCGCACTGCGGTGTTTCTATGTTTTCTATTTACCGCGACATTTACTCCTACACCTGATCCGATAACGATGACTTTACTGGCAATTCCTCTGTGCCTGATTTACTTTGCTAGCGGCACATTCGCCATCTTGGTTGATAAAAGACGTGCCAAAAAAGAACCACAATCAATTCAAGCTACACCTATCGATAAACCCGAATCGATCTAAATGTGGCTAATAGTTGTAAATTCCTCAGCTGGTAGTGGAAAAGGAAGCAAGCTCGCTAGTGAGTTAATAGCCTTGTTAGACGAGAGGCAAGAAAAATTTAGGGTTGTAGATACCGACTCAAAAACCAATACCGATGCGATCATTCAAGCAGAATTAAATAACGAAAAATACAAGGCGATTATCGCAATAGGCGGAGATGGTTTGGTCAATTTATGTCTACAGCATGTAGCCGGTACAACAATTGGACTAGCAGTAATTCCTACTGGTGCTGGCAATGATTTTGCTAGAGCTGTAGGAGCATATAAGAAGAGTGTAAAAGACATATTTGAGCAACTAAACGAACGTAAGATGAGCAAGATTGATTTAGGGAAGATCTCAGGATCTTTTGGGGAGCGCTGGTGTGTTCAGGTTTTAAGTACCGGTTTTGATGCTCAGGTTAATTCTTTAGCAAATAATTTGAAGTGGCCAAAGGCAAAAATAAAATATACGATCAGTATGCTAGCAACACTGGTTAAATTCAAACCCATTGATTATGAAGTAGATATAGATGGGAGACAATTTACTGTTAAAGCAATGCTGTTAGCTGTAGCTAATGGAAAAAACTATGGTGGGGGTATGCAGATATGCCCAAATGCCTCTAATAGTGATGGAGTTTTTGACATCTTTATAGTTAAGCCTGTTTCCCGGATAGTTTTACTCACTATTTTCCCGAAAGTTTTCCTTGGAAAACACATTCCGCATCCCAAAATTGAGATTCTTACTGGTAGGAGTATCAAGTTAGGTGCTAACACATTTGCGCATGCGGATGGTGAGTTTGTATCTGAATTGCCAATTACAGTGACCAACGTGCCAAAATCTTTGAATACTTGGTTACTGTGGTGAATTTATCTCCCGCCGAGAGTTATGCTCGAAGTAAAAGTCGTGCGAAGTATCCTAAAACTAAGAAGTTTGCAGAAAGTTTTCCATTTGAGCTAGATCAATTCCAGTTAGATGCATGTTATGCCTTGGAGGCTGGCAAGGGAGTTTTGGTAGCGGCACCAACTGGAGCGGGTAAAACCATTGTCGGTGAGTTTGCAGTCGATCTGGTGATTAATTCAGGTGGTAAGTGCTTCTATACAACACCTATAAAAGCCCTGAGCAATCAAAAATTTCAAGAGTTAACTCTCAAGTATGGTGATAACAAAATTGGTTTGCTCACCGGCGATACATCCATCAACTCAGAGGCCCAGATTGTTGTAATGACCACTGAGGTGTTACGAAATATGATTTACGCCAATTCATCCACAATTGCAGATCTTAAATATGTTGTGATGGATGAGGTTCATTTTTTAGCAGATAAGTTCCGTGGTGCAGTGTGGGAGGAGATATTAATTCACTTGTCTGAGAAGGTTCAGATAATCTCACTATCGGCAACAGTTTCGAATGCAGAGGAGTTTGGCGAGTGGCTACAAACTGTTAGAGGTGACACGGAGGTCATAGTCAGCGAGGTGCGTCCGGTCCCGCTTTATCAACATGTCTTGTTTGGGAACCGATTACTAGATCTATTTGGTGAAAATCAAAAATTAAATTCGGAGTTAACCAGATTAGAGCGGGAGTCTTATCGCCAGATTAGGGGAACATGGCGAGGAAAGCCAAAAGGCCCTCGGGTTTTATCCCGTCCAGAGATAGTTGAAAAGCTTGATAGAGCAGGTTTGTTACCAGCAATAACCTTTATTTTCTCGAGAAACAACTGTGATGCTGCTGTTCGCCAATGCTTGGCTGCTGGAGTAAGGCTTACTAATAGTGAAGAGCGCAAAGAGATTAGAGCTGTTATAGGAAAAAATTTGAAGAACTTGGGTGAAGAAGACTTGGTGTTGCTTGGCTATTATGAATGGGCCGATGCGTTGGAAAGAGGCATTGCATCCCATCATGCAGGTTTGCTGCCAGCATTCAAAGTGACAGTTGAAGAGTTGTTTCAAAGAGGAATAATAAAAGCAGTCTTTGCGACAGAGACTCTAGCTTTGGGAATAAATATGCCGGCTAAAACTGTAGTTTTAGAAAGGTTAAGCAAATGGAATGGCGAGGCACATGTTGCCATCTCGCCAGGTGAATATACCCAACTCACCGGTAGAGCTGGTCGCAGAGGTATTGATATTGAAGGCAATGCAGTGATTCTCTGGAACAACGATTTGGATTCATCCTCTGTAGGCGGCTTGGCATCTACTCGAACTTACCCGCTGAAAAGTTCATTTAAGCCAACCTACAATATGAGCATTAATTTGATTTCACAGTTGGGGACAAATCGTGCTCGAACTTCGCTTGAATCCTCTTTAGCACAGTTTCAAGCTGATAAAGCGGTGGTAGGACTTGCTAGGCAAATTAGAAAAAATGAAGTTGCTCGTGATGACTTGTACCGTCAAGTTCAGTGCCATCTTGGAGATTTCCTGCAATATGCATCGATTCGAGAGGGAATTAAAAAACTAGAAACACATGGCAGACGTGGAAAAAAGAAGCGACATGAGATCGAAGAAGAGATAGCTAACCTGCGAAAGCAGCAAAGGGCTCACTCTTGTCATGCTTGCCCTGAAAGAGAGACACACGCCCGACTTACTGAGCGTGCTCAACGGCTTCAACGAGAGATTGACGCACTCTCCGAGCGGATTGAATCTCGAACTAATGTGATCGCAAGAAGGTTTGATCGGATCAAACTTATCCTAGAAAAACTTGGATACATTGAGAATGATCTCATCTCAAAAACTGGCAGATTATTAGCCAAAATTTATGGTGAAACCGACTTACTCATCGCAGAATCAATCCAGGCTGGTGTATTTAACAACCTCATGCCAGCAGATCTAGTTTCAGTAATTTCAGCCTGTATCTACGAATCTAGAAACGAGGAGGCTGCCAAGATACCCAAGGGAGATATACAGGTTGCCTTGGCAGCTATCTCCAAAATATATGGCAAGATTCATGAGATTGAAATCGATCTGAACTTAGAACCAATGAGAGCTCCTGACTTTGGATTTTGCTGGGCGGCTCATAAGTGGGCAAGCGGTAATTCCTTAACTTCGATCCTTAAAGGAAATGATATAACCGTTGGGGATTTTGTCCGATCAATGAAGCAGATTATTGATCTACTTAGACAGTTGCGTGCTGCCGCTCCAGAATTGAGTGAGTTAACCGATCAAGCCTTATCCAAGATTGATCGTGGTGTTATTGCTTATGCAGGAGCCTTGGTATGAGTTTGATGTTGTTAGATAGTGCCTCGCTCTGGTATCGAGCTTACTTTGGTATGCCTGACACCTTGACATCACCATCTGGTGCACCAGTTAATGCAATTCGCGGGTTTTTAGATATGACCTCACGCTTGGTTTTGAAATATCGGCCAAACCGATTAGTTGCATGTCTGGAGGGGGATTGGCGTCCGTCGTGGCGAGTTGAGCTTTTCCCGGACTACAAAGTTGATCGATTAGATGATGAAGGTCAAGAGGAGGAACCGGACACACTTTCTCCACAAATTCCCGTACTACTAGAGGTTATCGACGCCTTGGGCTTGCCCCTATTAGGGGTTGATGATTATGAGGCGGATGATTTAATTGCCACGCTTAGTGTTACCCAAATGGGGCCTATTCGAATTGTTACAGGGGACAGAGATCTCTTCCAACTAGTAGATGACCAACGAGATGTAAAGGTTGTTTACCTGGCAAAAGGATTTGCTAATCATGATTTAGTTGATCTGAATTGGATTTCCAATAAATATGACATCCCCGGCGATCGATACGATTTGTTTGCCATGATAAGAGGAGATAGCTCAGATGGCTTGCCCGGCATAAAAGGTATAGGCGAGAAGGGTGCAGCCGATATTGCTAAACATTTTGCCTCTTTGCCTGATGTTATCGCAGCAGCCAAGAAAGAAGATGACAGACTGAGTGCTAATCATCGCAAGAAGTTGTTAGATAGTATTGATTACGCCCTTATCGCACCAAAACTCGTCAAATGTGCAACCGATGTCGTAATTCCTAACATGGATATCTCGATACCTACCGCCCCAGCATCGATGAAGAGATTAAGTGAACTTAAAAAGGAGTATGGTCTAGGAGCCAGTATTGATCGAATACTAAATGCATTTGGCTGGTCATGATCAGAGCTCTCCAGGGATTATTTTCAGGCTTTGTTGCATCTTTGTCCTTTGAGCCGATTGCACTTTGGCCTTTTGCCATTGTTGCGCTTTTATTTTGGTATAGATTTCTGATCAAAAGATCCTTATCACAAAGATTAATTACCTCTTATTTTTTTGGTTTAGGTGTCTTACTCCCAACACAAATATGGACTGG
>VGBN01000006.1 GCA_016870455.1 Actinomycetota bacterium
TAGCAGTTAGCACCAAAGCATCTCCAGTACTAATTGCAGTTGTTGCAGAAAGTGGTGCGGTGTATACCTGCTCAGGTGTGCCTTGTTGAATAATCTTTCCTTGTCGCATCAATGCAACTAAATCAGCTGATACCAACGCCTCTTCTCGATCATGGGTTACTAAAATTGCTGTGGTATTTTGATTTCGTAATAGTTTTATGACATCAGCTCGTAGCTCACCTCTAAGTTGGGCATCTAATGCAGAAAATGGCTCATCTAACAAAATAATAGCTGGCTTAACTGCAAGCGCTCTTGCCAATGCCACTCGGGTTTGCTGACCGCCAGATAATTGATTTGGCATACGATTTTCCAAACCAGTTAAATTGGTAAGAGATAACATCTGCTTTACCACCTGCTTTATCTGCTCCTTAGTTAGCAAGGTGCGATCTACACCAAATGCAATATTTTCAGCCACATTAAGGTGTGGAAATAGCGCTCCCTCTTGTGGCACATAACCAATCTTTCGCTTATGGGCAGGCAATACCAATGATGAAAGTGAGACCAACTGCTTATCAAATCTAATAGTGCCGGCACTTGGTTGAATCAATCCGGCGATTGCCCTTAACAAGGTGGTTTTGCCACAACCAGATGGGCCAAGTAAGGCAGCAATTTGGCCAGCACCTATGTTAAATGAGAGGTTATCTAACACCTTTCGGGTGCCCAATTCGACATCTAAATTTTTTATCTCAACTGATGTCATCTTTACCCTACCAATTCTGCGTGTGTTTCATTTCGATCAGATTTATCTGGTCTACTTAAAATAAAGGTTGGAATCGCAGCAATTAAGATCAAGATTAATGCATAAGGAGCAGCTTCATTAAATCGATTAATCGCCGCATAAGACCAGATCTGAGTAGCTAAGGTTTCAAAACCTGTGGGTCTAAGCATTAAGGTTGCTGGCAACTCCTTCATGGCAGTTAAGAAAACCAATACCGCACCTAATGCAATACCTGGGAAGGCAATTGGCGTTACTACATTTTTTAATACTAACCAGCGATTAAGTCCTAAGGTAGCTGCTACCTCTTTTGCACCAGTTGGAACTGCTCTTAGAGATGCGCTCATACTGGCAATTGATTTAGCTAAAAACAATAATGAGTAAGCAAATGCTAATAAGAAAGTGCTTTGATATATCGGACCTAACTTAGAACCAAATGAGACTAACGCTAATCCAACTACCACACCAGGAAGTGCGTGGGCAATTAAAATTAATCTACTGCTGAATTGAGAAAAGCGATTGCTGCGTTCAGTAAGCAAGATACCAAGTGGAATAGATAGCAACAGTGCGATTAATGCACCAAGTAATGCCACGGTTATGGTTGAAAAACTTGCCTGCAATAAAAGTTGCCAAGAGAT
Source organism: Actinomycetota bacterium (assembly GCA_016870455.1). Lineage (GTDB taxonomy): Bacteria > Actinomycetota > Actinomycetes > Nanopelagicales > Nanopelagicaceae > Nanopelagicus. The sequence continues at coordinate 1,393 of VGBN01000006.1, forward strand.
CTCTACCGTATTGGAAAAAAATCTACTTAGTAAAACATAAACTGGGATAACAATAGCTAGTACAGCATAAACTCCAATTAAAGCTGAGGTAGTAGCTACGTAACTACTCCTCTTAATTAAGGCAGATTTAATGGTGGTGGTTTTAATAGCCACCCCAGCCTGTTGTTTGCGCCTTATATTTTCATCTGCAAAGACAAACAAGGCTGATAAAACAATTAAGACTAAACTAATTACTGCAGCAGCTGTGCGATCATAAGATGCCCGGTACATATTTTGAATAGTCACAGTCAAGGTATCCACATTTAATAAGGAGACAGCTCCAAAATCACTCATGGTGTAAAGCCCAGCTAGCAGTAGCCCACCACTTAGATGAGTTTTAATTTGAGGCAGTACCACCTTAAAAAAGGTCTTTGGGTAGGTAAGTCCTAAGGATCTGGCAACTTCAATCTGGGATGCATCAACCCTGGCAAATCCTGCCAGTGACGCCAAAGTTACATATGGCAGGGTAGTTAAAAAGAGAATCAAAACTGCTGCAAAAAATCCAGAAAACCCTGGCGCAAATGCGATCCAGGTATAGGTAAATACATAGGATGGAATTGCAAGTGGTAGAACAGCTGGAATTACCAACCATGGCTTTGCTGGCAGCTCTAAGAAATGTAATCCTGCGGCAATTACCAAGCCAAAAAAGCCGGTTAAAAGGACCACCATTAACACCAGCAAAGCGGTAGTGCCTACTACCTCAAGAGTTTTTACTCTAACCAGTAGTGCAATTGACTCATTAACTGGCTTTTGCGCTGCCCGAATCAAAAGGTAAAGCAGCGGAATCAGTGAGAGTGCAACAACTAAGGCAGCAGTAGTAGAAACCAAAGCAGTACCTAATCTGCCTTGGCGTTGATACAGCCCTAAACTTTTTAGGGAAGGATTTTGGGTAAGTATTGGCGTGGTTATAGCAGACCTACCTCAATTAATAAATCCTGAGTCTGGCTAATATTTCTTAAGCTGCCTAAATCAATCGCAGGGGATCCGATTAGATCTAAGGCGGGCAGATTAGCTGGCGGTTGAATGGATGGAATTGGTGAGTACTCATGGGTTTGCTCAACAAACTGTTTTTGCGAGGCAGGTGAGGTAAGGAAATTGATTAACTCAATTGCAGCATCTTGTTTTTTGCTTGAATTTAATACTCCAGCACCAGAGAGATTTATTAAATTTCCTAAATCACCTGGTTCGAAGTAGCCATTTACCACATTGATTTGACGACCTAACGCCTCTGCGACCTCCCAGGTGTAGTAATGATTTACTAAACCAAGTGAAATCTCCCCTTTATCAATTGCCTCAACAATTACGGAGTTTTTTGGATATATCTTCACGCCATTTGCACGCAGGCTACTTAGCCAACTTTTTGCAAAGGCTCTGCCCTTACTTTCAATTACTGCAGTTAAGAAGGCTTGAAAGGAGGCGTTGGTAGGTGCAATTCCTATCTGATCTTTATAAATTGGCTTAGTTAGATCTGAGATACTTTTTGGCTGGGTTTTAACCCGTTTTGGATCATAGGCAAATACTCGAACCCGGGCAGTTACCCCCACCCAATTTCGCTGAGCTTGATTAAACTTTGCTGGAATCTGATTTGCCACATCCGTTGACAGTTGAGTGAACAGATTTGCCGCACTAACCGCACCAAGTGAGCCAGCATCTTGGGCTAAAAACACATCTGCCGAAGAGTTTGAACCCTCCTCTAAAATTTGGGCAGCTAACTCCGCTGAATCTGCATATCTAACATTTAACTTAATCCCAGTTTGTTCAGTAAATTGGGTAAAAAATGGTGAAATAAATTTTTCTGATCTACCCGAGTAGATAGTTAACTCAGATACCTGCTCTGAGTTTGGTGCGCCAAAGCTGCACCCGCTAATTAGCGAAAGCACCAAAGCGGTTATAAAACCAACTCTGACCACCTTGCCCATATCTGCAAGGTTATTACCCTTTACCTAATTACGCAACATTTATGTTGCGTAATTGATCACACCAGGCTAACCCCTACTTACCAGCCTGTGCTGCTGCAAGTTGGCCACAGGCACCATCAATCTCTCGTCCTCTGGTATCTCGAACAGTTACTGGCACTCCATACCCTTCCAAAATCTCAACAAATGCCCGCTCATCATCTGCCCGAGAGGCGGTCCATTTAGAGCCTGGAGTTGGATTTAACGGAATCAAATTAACATGAGCATTTTTATTTTTTAGCAGCCGTCCTAATAAATCAGCCCGCCATGCTTGATCATTAATATCTCTGATCAAGGCGTACTCAATTGAGTATCTTCTGCCAGTTTTCGCCTCATACTTATCAGCAGCTTGTAATACCTCTTTAACCTTCCATCTTTGATTTACCGGCACCAAGCTATCGCGTAGCTCATCATCTGGGGTGTGAAGTGAGATCGCAAGGGTTACTGGAATATCCTCATCAATTAATTTTTCAATACCACTTACTAAACCAACGGTGGAAAGTGTCACCGATCTTGCTCCAATACCTAAGCCATCTGGTTGTGGATTTGTAATATTTCTAATTGATTGCATCACCGCTTTGTAATTAGCCATCGGCTCACCCATGCCCATAAAGACTACATTTGATAATCGAGTAGCACCACCTGGTAACTCACCTAGATCACAGGCCCGAGCTGCCATTACCACCTGGGCGGTAATCTCACCTGCAGTTAGATTTCTAGTTAATCCTGCTTGGCCAGTTGCGCAAAATGGACATTGCATTCCGCAACCTGCTTGGGATGAGATACAGACAGTGGTTCGGTCGGTGTATCTCATTAAAACTGACTCCACTAAGACACCATCATGTAAGCGCCAGAGATCTTTTCTTGTTCGCCCGCCATCACAGGTAACTGAGCGCACCAATGTAAGCAACTTAGGCAAAAAGGCTTCCGCTAACTTACTTCGTAACTCCTTTGGAATATCGGTAAAGCTCTCAGCATCATCATTGTGGTGGGTAAAAAAATGGACCGCTAACTGATTGGCTCTAAATGCTGGCAGCCCTAACTCAACTGCCCGCTCTTTTCGCTCTGCTAAATTTAAATCTGCTAAATGAACTGGCGTCTTTTTCTTAACTGCAGGTGCTTCAAATACAAGATCAGCCATCTATAAATACCGATTGATTAATTCAAATGCAAACCAGACCGCAGGTGCAGTAAAGAGGGCAGAATCTAATCGATCCATGATGCCACCATGACCAGGTAGTAAATTAGACATATCTTTTATTGCTAAATCTCGCTTAATTGCAGATTCAATCAAATCACCACAGGTTGCAGTAACGACCGTCATTAATCCAATCACCGCTCCGACATACCAGCTGGTTTCAAAGAGGTAGTGAAATATTGCAGCCCCACCAATTACAGCAGCGATGGCACCACCAATTAACCCCTCCCAACTTTTCTTTGGGCTAATGCTGGGTGCAATTTTGTGCTTTCCAAGTAATACCCCTGCGATATATGCAAAGGTGTCATTACAGGCGATCAATGCCACCAGCGCAAAGATTCTCATCGCACCATCTGGATGGTTGGCCAGTAACAAAATAAAGCCACCTAAAACTGCCAAATAAAATGTAATAAATACTGCTGAGGTTGATCTTTTAATAAAATCTTTTTGGGAGATAAGTAAAAGAGTAAACATCAAAATTGGAATCATAAGTCCAGCGGCAACTGCCAACCCTTGAGTATTGCCATTCCAGGTTGCCACCAATAAGACTGTGGCGGCAATCATCAAAACATAATCGGGTAGCTCTATCCCGCCTTTGCCATAAGCGGCGGTAATCTCTCTAATTCCAATCATGATTACTATCCAAATAAAGCCAAAAAACAAAAGTGGAGCGGTATTTATTGTGCCAAAGATTAATCCCAGTAAGAGAAGTGATACAGCAATTGATGGTAGAAGTTTGCGACCTGCTTTTTTGTTTATCGCATCATTTATTGCGTGCAGGTCTGCCATCACTAGACCTCTAGTAACTCTGCTTCTTTATGCTTTAGCAACTCATCTATTTTGGCGGTGTGCTCACCAGTAATCTTTTCCAACTCTTTTTCAGCACGGACTAGATCATCTTTACCAACCTTGCCATCTTTTTCTAACTTCTCCATCGCCTCTTTAGCGCTTCGACGAATGGCACGAATGGAAACCTTAGACTCCTCGGCTTTGCTCTTTGCCACCTTAATAAACTCTTTGCGTCGCTCCTCGGTAAGTTGGGGAAAGTTAACTCTAATTACAGTTCCATCTGAGCCAGGATTAACACCTAGATCTGAATCTCGAATCGCCTTTTCAATTCCAGCCATGGCGCCTTTGTCATATGGAGTAATCAAAGCAAGTCGGGCCTCCGGCACCTGAACTGTGGCAAGTTGGGACAGTGGCGTGCCAGTTCCGTAGTAATCAACCATCAACTTAGCAAACATTGCCGGGTGAGCCCGGCCAGTTCTGATGGTAGAAAAATCCTCTTTTGCAACCTCAATTGCTTTATTCATCTTGGTATTGCACTCAGCTAGTGAGGTATTTAGATCTGGCATATCTTCCAACTCCTTTATTCAATCTAACTCTACTAGCAAATTACCAACCACTAGAAATAAGGCTTATGAGACTAAGGTTCCAATACTTTCACCTGAGACCGCCCGCTTAATATTGCCCTGATTCTTCAAATCAAAGATCACTATTGGCAGTTTATTCTCACGGCAGAGTGCAAAGGCTGCTGCATCTGCCACTGCCAAAGATTTGCTCAAAACCTCATCATATGAGATCGCTTCATACTTAGTAGCGCTCTTATCCTTGCGCGGATCTGCCGAGTAAACCCCATCCACCCCACTTTTTGCCAGTAACAACGCATTGACACCAATTTCAAGTGCTCGCTGCGCTGCAACTGTGTCAGTGGTAAAAAATGGCATACCAGCGCCAGCGCCGAAAATTACAACTCTGCCCTTTTCTAAATGTCTAATAGCACGTCTTGGTACATATGGCTCTGCCACCTGACCCATTGTGATTGCAGTCTGTACCCGAGTTTCAATTCCTGCTTTTTCTAAAAAATCCTGTAGCGCCAGACAGTTCATAACTGTGCCCAGCATTCCCATGTAATCAGCTCTGGCCCGATCCATGCCTCGTTGTTGTAACTCAGCGCCTCTAAAGTAATTTCCACCACCTACCACGATGGCAATTTGTGTCCCACCCTTTACTACCTGGGCAATCTGATTTGCAACATCATTCACTACATCAGGATCAACACCGATGCCTTTTTCGCCACCAAAAACCTCACCAGATAATTTAAGGAGCACTCGTTTGTAGCTCTTACGTGGCATGAGTGCTCCCTTAATTAATTTATATAACTAGTTTACTGACCTACGCGGAATCGATTGAAGGCAGACACGGCAGTCTTTGCCTCATCCACAATTTGTTGCACCGTCTTCTTTGCATCCTTTGCAAAGGCCTGCTCAAGTAGAGATACCTCTTTTACAAAGCCGGCAACTCGACCCTCCACAATCTTGGCGATTGCACCCTCTGGCTTTCCTTCAGCCCGAGCACTCTCCTCAGCTAGCCTGCGCTCCTTTGCAATCTCATCAGCTGGAACCTGATCTCGGCTAACAAATTGTGGTGCAAAGGCGGCAATATGTTGGGCAATATCTTTGCCAACACTCTCGGCTGCACTCTTTAATTGAACTAAAACTCCAACCTGTGGTGGCAGATCAGGAGAGGTTTTGTGTAGGTAAAGTGAGACTGGCGAACCAGTTAAAACTGAGATTCGCTTAATCTCAATCTTCTCTCCCAGCATCGCATTGCCCTCATCTACTACCTCTTGCACAGTTTTGCCTGAGCCAAGCTTTGAGGATAAAAATTTATCTAACTCACCAATTTTTGATGAAGCTAAATGGTTTAACAACTCATCTGCTAAAGCTTGAAACTTATCTCCCTTTGCAACGAAGTCAGTCTCACAATTTAATTCAAGCATTACCCCAAGATCACCCTCTGCCTTTGCGGTAACTAAACCATTTGAGGTAGCTCTACCTTCACGCTTGGTAACACCCTTTAATCCCTTAACTCGGATGATCTCAACCGCTTTTTGGTAATCACCACCTGCCTCATCTAATGCTTTCTTGCAATCAAGCATTCCAGCAGCAGTCTGCTCCCGTAATCTTTTAACATCCTCTGCTGTGTATGCCAAATTACTCACCCTTATCTTCAGTTGACTCTTTAATTAAATCTTTTTCCCAATCAGCAAGCGGCTGTTCAACTGTTTTCTCAGCAGCGGCGGCTGCTTCAGCAGCTGCCTTATCTGCAATCTTTGCTGCATTTGCTGATCTAATCTGAAGACCTGCTGCAATTGCATCGGTCATTACTCGAGTCAGCAGTGCAATAGATCTAATCGCATCATCATTACCAGGGATCTTAAAATCAACCTCATCTGGATCACAGTTTGTATCCAAAATGGCAATTACAGGAATACCAAGTTTTTTAGCCTCAGCCAAAGCTATGTGCTCCTTCTTGGTATCAATCACCCAAATTGCCGCAGGCAACTTGGTCATATTACGAATTCCATCCAGGTTTTTATTTAACTTCTCACGCTCGCGGCGGAGAACAAGTAACTCTTTCTTTGTTAAAAGTTGATCATTTGCACTCTCTAGCGCCTCTAACTCTTTTAATCTAAGCACGCGCTTATAGACAGTTGGGAAGTTAGTAAGCATTCCGCCTAGCCATCTTTCTATTACATAAGGCATACCAACTCTGGCAGATTGCTGCTTGATTGGCTCATGTGCCTGCTTTTTGGTGCCAACGAAAAGTACATGGCCACCCTTTGCAACTGCATCTTTAATAAACTCATAAGCGGCATCAATTAGCGCTAATGATTGTTGGATATCGATGATGTAGATGCCATTGCGCTCAGTGAAGATGTAGCGCTTCATCTTTGGATTCCATCGACGGGTCTGATGTCCAAAGTGAACACCGCTGTCGAGGAGCTCTCGCATTGTTACAACTGCCATTTAGGCACACTCCTTTATCGCTCTTTTTCACCCTTGGGTAATAAAGAGCACTCGGTTTGTGATCTAGCAATCTGCTAAATCCCTAGCATCTTCGAACCGAGTAGTTATCACTAACTACACCGAACAGGTTCTTAAATCATTAATTAGTAATCAATTAATCACTTTAAGATGCGTGAAGTCACAAGATTTTTACACCCTGTGCTAGGGCAAATCCTACCTGAGCTTTTTACCCTAAAAATCCACAATCTAATCCCATAACTATGCGCAAAGGTAGGCCAGTAATCCAAAATCAGCGCATGAGAGCTGCGGTAGTTATAACCGCCCTACTGGTGGGGGTGGTGATGGGTATTGGCTTTGATGATTACAAAAGTATCAATTGCGAGTTAAGTTTTAGCTCCTACTGTCAACCAGAGTTTTCATCAAAGATTCGCCGCAGCTTTTAACTCATCCGCCAACAACTTAGCTAGATATGGCTTGATCTGCCACTGCTTTAGTAACTCCTCATACCTTGTTATCTCAATCAAGGATGGCTTTGCTCCGGTAAAGATTGCTCTAATTAAAATATTACGTGCGGTGTGCTCACCACCAATAAACTCCACAATATCTACCCGATACCCAAGAAGTTTTAAAATCTGTGCCCTAAGTGAATCTGTCATTAGGTCAACGAGGCGCTCTTTAACCAACCCATACTTAGTCAGTAACTCCCATGGTTCAGGTGAGCTCTTAATCTGAGTTTGAAGCTCATGCATACAACATGGCGCTGCCATTATTACTTTGGCTTTGTTTTTGACCGCCCAGAAAAGAGCATCATCAGTTGCCGTATCACAGGCATGAAGTGCAATTGCAATATCTACCTTTTGATTTGGGGTATCAGATATTTTTGCTGCAATAAATTTGGCATCAACCTTTAACTTAGCTGCCACTTTTTTATTGTGCTCCTTTGAATCTAACCGTTCATCTACTCCTAAGATTGAAACCTTTTGGTATCTATCCTTTAAAAATTCTTGAACGGCAAAGGTTAAGTAGGCATGACCACAACCTAAATCAACCACTGAGATCTCATCCTGATTATTTAGATCAGCATCTAATGTTTGGTTGATCAATCTTAAAAACTCATCCACCTGCCTGTACTTATCCATCTTGCTGGGTTTAATCCGCCCCAAAATGTCAGATAGTTCAAGTGCTTTAAATACCTGATTGTTCTCCGGCAACAATCTCATCTTTTGGCGATCATGGGAGAGATCCCGAGTTAACTTCACCTTACTTATCGCAACTAACGCCTCATCTTTTTTAGAGATCCTCACCTGGTAGGACTCATCTTGAGTATCTACTAATAGATTGGCGTAACCACTTTCAAACAATTGAGTAAAGTTAAAATCAGCTGCCACATTTTTAGTCAAATCTTTTTTGCCATCACTTGAAACTACCTGCCACTTGATCTCATCTTTTATTAATACCGGCTTGATATCAATCCGCTCATACTCAGTTTGCATATTTCGGCGCCGGCCTGAAAGGACTGCTCTTACAAACTTTTCTGACCTTATCCGGTTACCTAATTCAATAAAGGCAGAGGGTAATTCAATCTTCACAAATTACGCCCTTGGATGGGCTTGCTTATAAGCAGTTTGCAAACGCTCTGGTGAAACATGTGTATAGATCTGGGTGGTAGATAAAGAGGCATGTCCGAGAATTTCTTGCACGGTTCGTAAATCTGCTCCGCCTTCAAGTAAATGTGTGGCAGCCGAGTGGCGAAGTCCATGTGGTCCCATCTTGGCGCCAACTGCCTTCATCGCTTCATATACAACCTCGCGCACAGTTCGTTGATCAATTCTTTTGCCACGAGAGCCTAAAAACAATGCATCTGCTGATGAAGTTTTTACAAACTCATCTCTGCCAGTTTTCAAGTAATTATCAATTGCCCGAAGTGCTGGCAGCCCCAATGGCACAACCCGCTGCTTACTGCCCTTACCAATAACATTTAAGGTATTTCTTGATCTATCAACATCGCCAAGATTTAATCCACAAAGCTCTGAGACTCGAATTCCTGATCCATATAAAACCTCAACCAATGCTAGATCTCTTAAATTAACCGCTGATGGCTCTTCAATAGATTTAACCTCAAGTGCTTTTAATACAGTGGCTGCCTCATCAACCTTTAGAACCTCAGGCAAGACCCGGTGGGGTTTTGGAATTGCTAGATTTGCTCCTAAATCAGAGGTTAACCAGCCATTAGCTGCTGCCCAATTTGTGAAGGCTCTAATTGAAACAATTCGCCTAGTCAGTGTAGATCTTGCAACACCTGTGCTTTGTAGGTTTGCCAGCCATGATCTGATGTGCTCAATCTCTAATTGATTAAACTCAACAATGCCCAACTTCTCCATGTGTTTAAGAAAAGACTCTAAATCTGTGACATAACCCTTAATTGAGTTATCAGATAAATTTCTAACCAGCGCTAGGTGTTCTTCATACTGGGTGATTAGGGCGGCGGACACAAATAGCAGATTACTCGGGTTTGCGCCCCTGCCTTAGTAAGCCATAGGTAACTGCGTCATCTAATGCCATCGCTGAGGCTGCAATCACATTCTCATGCACCCCAATTGTGCTCCACTCCCCATTTCCATCACTAGTCTCAACCAAAACTCTAGTTATCGCACCAGTGCCCAGGCGACCTTCCAAAATACGCACCTTGTAATCAGTTAACTCCAGTTTTGATAACTCTGGATAAAACTTCTCTAAGCCACTGCGAAGTGCGTTATCAATTGCATTAACTGGACCATTTCCAACCCCAGAGGCTGAGATGGACTCACCCTTGGCATTGATCTTCACCGTTGCTTTACTTGCCACTTTGCCAGAGTCATCTTGATGAACAGTTGTTTGCCAATCTAAGATCTTGAAAAAACTTGGCCGCTTTCCTAACACTTCTGTGCGAAGTAGTAACTCAAATGAGGCATCTGCTGCTTCAAAGGTGAAGCCCTTACCCTCTAACTTCTTAACCTTCTCCACAACTCTGCCAATTAAATCCTTATCTCCACGTAAATCAATTCCCAGCTCAGCTGATTTCAACTCAATTGATGCTCTTCCGGCCATCTCAGAGACCAACATCCGCATATCATTTCCAACAGACTCTGGTGTTTCATGTTGATACATCATCGGATCCACCTTGATAGCAGATGCGTGCAGCCCTGCCTTATGTGCAAATGCTGATGTGCCAACATATGGTTGACGTGAGCTTGGTGCCACATTGGTGATCTCAGCTACTGCATGTGAGATACGAAATGCCTCTTGTAATTTGCCAGCAGGTAAAACAGTTTGTTCCTTTTTCAACTCTAAATTTGCAATGATATTTACTAGATCAGCATTTCCAGTCCGCTCACCATAACCATTTAATGTTCCCTGCACATGGGTAACCCCGGCAGAGATTGCAGCTAGGGAGTTAGCAACCGCACACCCTGTGTCATTGTGGCAATGAATACCAAGACGTGCTTGTGAGGCGGTAATTACTTCATGGACAATTTCTGATAATTGATCAGGCAACATTCCACCATTTGTGTCACACAGGGCCACAACATCAGCACCTGCCTCAACAGCAACTTTAACCACCTCAAGTGCGTAAGCTTTATTTGAAAGGTATCCATCAAAGAAGTGCTCAGCATCTAGGAAAACTCTCTGGCTACCTGCCTTTAAAAACTTAATTGAATCAACAATCATCGCAAGATTTTCATCAAGTTGAGTTTTAAGTGCTAGATCAACATGGCGATCATGGCTTTTAGCAACCAGGGTTACCACTGGTGCTTTTGAATCTTGTAAAGCACGAAGTAGTAGATCATCGGCAGCCTTAACACCAGGACGCCTAGTTGCACCAAATGCCACAAAGGTTGCGTTTTTAAGTTTTAACTCAGTTTGAGCTAATTTAAAAAACTCAGTGTCCTTTGGGTTAGCACCTGGCCAGCCACCTTCAATAAACCCAACACCTAAATCATCAAGGTGGCGAGCAATAGTTAACTTATCGTGAACCGATAAATTTAAACCCTCTTGCTGAGCGCCATCACGAAGTGTGGTGTCATAGATATGAAATGAATCATTAATTGGCATTAGATAACCCGCTTATTCCAACCATGTTTATCTTCGGCGCTGCCATGTTGAATTGCCAGCAGGGCTGCTCTTATTTGATTTGTAATTGGACCTGGTTGGCCATCACCTGTTTGCCAGGTGCCATGAATACTTTTTGCAGTACCGACAGCAGAGACAACTGCAGCTGTACCACAGGCAAAAATCTCAGTTATTTCTCCGGATTTAACACCATCTCGCCAATCATCAATGGAGATCATCGCCTCTTCAGTCTTATATCCAAGATCCTTTGCCAGAGTTAATATTGAATCACGGGTAATTCCTGGCAGTAATGTGCCAGTTAATTTTGGTGTGATGATCTTGGCATCTTTTCCGCTTCCCTTAATAAAGTAAAGGTTCATGCCACCCATCTCTTCAACCCACTTGCGTTCAACTGCATCAATGTAAGCAACCTGATCACAGCCCTCTTTTGCTGCTTGTTTTTGTGCAAGCAGTGATGCTGCGTAATTTCCACCGCACTTTGCCTCACCTGTGCCGCCGAGCGCTGCTCTTACATACTCAGTTGAGATCCATACAGTGACAGCTTTGGCAGAGTTAAAGTAAGCAGCGGCAGGAGTTGCAATCAAAATATATGTTGCATGATTTGATGGCCTAACCCCTAAGCCAACCTCAGTTGCGATCATAAAGGGACGAAGATATAAAGATTCACCTATCTTTTTTGGCACCCAACCAGCATCAGCTTTTACTAACTCTTCAACTGTTTTAACAAAAAAATCAATTGGCATCTCAGGCAATGCAATCCGAGCAGCAGATTTTGCAAACCGCTTTGCATTTGCATCTGGTCTAAACAGGGATACGCCGCCATCTGGTTGTGAATATGCCTTCATCCCTTCAAAGATCTCTTGGCCATAATGAAAAACCATTGCTGCTGGATCTAAGGTAATTGGACCATATGGTTGTAACTTGGCATCAGCCCAACCTGTTGCTTCACTCCACTGGGCAACCACCATGTTGTCGGTGTAGTACTTACCAAAGCCAGGCTCTGCGACCTTCTTTTCTCGCTCTGCAGCAGGTACTGGATTTGTATTTGGATTACTAATTACCTTCATGCCACTCCCCTAACTAAAGCATCTCCAATTTCAGAGGTTGATCTTTTTTTATCCCCGCGTGCTGCTAAATCCCTAGCTACCGCACTTTCTACATCAGTTGCAGCTTGTGTTTGTCCCAAATGATTTAACATCATGGCGATTGATAAAACTGTCGCCGTAGGATCAGCAAGATTTTTACCTGCAATATCTGGGGCAGATCCATGAACTGGTTCAAACATCGATGGAAAATCACCTGTTGGATTGATATTGCCACTAGCTGCTAAGCCAATGCCGCCGCAGATTGCAGCTGCAATATCGGTAATTATGTCACCAAATAGGTTGTCAGTTACTACTACATCAAATCGTTCAGGGTTAGTAACAAAAAACATAGAAGCAGCATCAACATGTAGGTAATCGGTGGTCACATCTGGGAAATCCTTAGCTACCTCATTAAACACCCGGGTCCATAAGCCACCAGCTCTTGTTAAAACATTGTTTTTATGAACTAAGGTAAGTTTTTTCCGAGGTCGATTGGCTGCTCGATTAAAGGCATCTCGGATTACCCGTTCCACACCTTTATATGTGTTGATTGACTCCTCTATCGCTAACTCTTTATTTGTTCCCTCATCCTTAATTGAGCCTGCGCCAACATATAAGCCCTCTGTGCCCTCACGGACTACAACAAAATCAATCCCTTTGTTATTGGTGATTGGCGAGTTAACCCCTGGAAATAACTTTGCTGGACGCAAATTTATGTAATGTTCAAAGGCAAATCTAAGTTTAAGTAACAACCCACGCTCTAATACGCCACTTGGCACAGTTGGATCGCCAACTGCCCCTAGTAATATCACATCTGCTTTTGCTAATTCAGCCATAACTGAATCAGGCAATGTTTCTTTGGTCTTATGCCAGTAAGCAGCGCCTAACTCATAATTGGTTTTCTTAAACTCTAAATCATATTTTTTAGCAACCGTATCCAATACCCGTAAACCTTGAGTTACTACCTCAGGGCCAATGCCATCACCTGGAATTGTGGCTAAGTTAAAGGTTTTCATTCGCTAACCAGACTTACAAATCTAACTAAGGCTGCGCCAGTTTCTTTAGCAATCACATCAATTGTCTCTTTTGGAATAACAGAGTCAACTGTTAATGCCATTAAAGCTTGACCACCCTCTTGGGTGCGACCTACCTGCATATCGGCAATATTGATCTGCAATTTTCCGAGTGCATTTCCAACCACACCAACTACACCAGGTCGATCGGTATACCTTAAAAATAGTAAATAATTTGTAGGTTTAAGATCTAGATCTAATTTATCAATTGCTACAATTTTTTGGGTTTGCTTTATACCCATTAAAGTTCCGCTGACAAATACCTGTGTGCCATCAGCACAAGCTGCTCTTACCGAAACTAAATTTCGATGATCTGGACTTTCTGGATCTGTTGCCACAGCAGATGTTAAAGAGCGCTCAGCAGCAAGTGCTGGGGCGTTTACATAGGTTACATCCTCAGAGCCCATTGCAATCAAGGCACCCTTTAATGCACTAGTCGCCAGAACTGATACATCAAGGTTTGAGATCTCACCTCTTACCTCAACATCAATTGAGGAGATAACATCATTTGCTAGCGCAGTTGCAACCTGGGCTAATTTTTCAACCAATGGAAGTGCTGGGCGAACTGCTTGATCAATTGCACCACCTTTAACATTTACTGCATCCGGTACTAACTCACCAGATAAAGCTTTTCTAACTGAGATGGCAACTGCAATTCCAGCCCGCTCCTGTGCCTCATCAGTTGAGGCTCCAAGATGTGGTGTTGCAACAACATTATCTAAAGTAAATAGTGGTGAATCTGTGCATGGCTCGGTGGCAAATACATCAAGGCCAGCAGCTGCCACCTTGCCATCCTTTAGAGCTTGATAGAGGGCTGCCTCATCTAGTACGCCACCACGAGCGGCATTAATAATACGTACGGTTGGCTTTACCTTCTTTAATGCCTCAACACCAATTAAATTGGCAGTCTCCTTTGTTTTTGGTAAATGAATTGAGATGAAATCACTTACTCTTAATAACTCATCTAACTCCACCAACTTCACATTTAATTGGGCAGCTCGAGCAGGTTGTAAATATGGATCATATGCAACAACCTCCATACCAAACGCTTGCATTCTGGCTGCAACCAACTGACCAATCCGACCAAAACCAACTACTCCTAAAGTTTTTTCAAAAACCTCTGCCCCGGTGTACTTAGATCTTGCCCACTTGCCATTTTGTAGCGCACTGTGTGCTGGTGAGATAAACCTGGCAGATGCTAGTAACAACCCAATTGCAAACTCTGCGGCGGAGACAATATTTGAGGTAGGTGCATTTACCACCATTACACCAGCTGCAGTTGCAGCAGGTATTTCAACATTATCTAATCCAACACCTGCTCTTGCAATTACCTTTAAACCCTTTGCTGCTGCGATTGCTTCGGCATCCATCTTGGTTGCAGAGCGAATCAATACCGCATCCACGCCTTTACCTAAAGCAGTCAGTAACTCTGTCCGATCTGCGCCATTACAATTGCGCACCTCAAAGTTAGGTCCTAAGGCCGCTAATGTGGCTGGACTTAACTCCTCAGCGATTAAGACAACTGGTTTAGCCACGCGCTACATTTCCCTCTTTGTAATCATCTTTGTTAGAGGATTTAACCCAGGACATCATCTTGCGCAGCTCTCGACCAACCTGCTCAATTGGATGAGCTTCACCCTTTGCGCGTAATGATTTAAACTCTGGAGCTCCAGCATCCTGATCATCAATAAATCGCTTTGCAAAAGCACCTGATTGCACATCAGCAAGTACTTTTTTCATATTCTCTTTGACGCTTGGATCAATAACTCTTGGCCCGGAGATATAATCACCATACTCAGCGGTGTCAGATACTGACCAGCGCTGCTTTGCAATTCCACCTTCATACATAAGATCAACAATAAGTTTTAGCTCATGTAGACACTCAAAGTATGCAACCTCTGGTTGGTAGCCAGCCTCAATTAACGTTTCAAAACCATACATAACCAATTGCGAGGCACCGCCGCAGAGAACTGATTGCTCACCAAATAAATCTGTCTCACACTCTTCGGTGAAGGTAGTCAAAATTCCACCAGCCCGTAATCCGCCAATTGCTTTGGCATAGGAAAGAGTTAACGGCCAAGCATTTCCAGTTGCATCTTGCTCCACTGCAACAATTACTGGCACACCCCGACCTGCTGTGTACTCTCGTCGAACTAAATGGCCAGGTCCTTTTGGAGCAACCATACAAACATCAATATTTGCAGGTGGCTTGATATATCCAAATCGGATATTGAATCCATGGCCAAAAAATAAAGCTGCGCCAGATTTGATATTTGGTGCAATTGAATCATTGTAAATATGTCGTTGCACATGGTCAGGCGCCAGCAGCATCACAACATCAGCACCTTTTACTGCATCAGCAACTGTTGCAACCTTAAGTCCTTCACTTTCAGCCTTAGCTCTTGATTTTGAACCCTCGGCTAGACCAACCACTACATCAACACCACTATCGCGTAGGGATAGTGCGTGCGCATGTCCTTGAGAGCCGTAGCCAATTACTGCAACCTTTTTAGATTGAATAATTGCTAGATCTGCATCTTCATCGTGATACATCGTTGCCACTTTATTTCTCCTTCAGTTGGTTGGTTTGTTAATTCTGGTAATCAGCAGTTGAGCTATTTGAATCTGATTCGTTAGCTGTTCCCATAGTGCTTAAGGTGGCCTCAGCGAGGGTCTTATCCCCACGCTCTAATGCCACCAGCCCAGATTGAACTAGCTCTCGAATTCCATGTGGTTTTAAATCATTAAGCAAACTTTCAATTGCATTACTCTGCCCCACCGCTTCAATAGAAATTGTGGCTTTTGATTCGTCTGCAATCACTGCATTATGTTTTTTCACAATCTCTTTAGTGGCAGCTGAGTTTGCTACCTTAACTAACAAGATTTCGCGCTTTAGAGAATCTAAGTCCTTCATCTCAGCGATACCGATAACATTTACTAACTTAAACAACTGAGCGCTAACTTGATCTAATGCATGGCCCTCTAGATTTAATACAATTGTCATGCGAGAGACCTTTGGATTTTCAGTTGGCCCCACCGCTAGTGAATCGATGTTGTAGCCACGGCGAGAAAACAATGAGGCAACCCGAGCAAGTACGCCAGGTGAGTTCTCAACTAAGACCGCCAAAGTATGAGTCGCCATTACAACTCCTGTGAATCCCAAACTGGTGCCATCGATCTAGCAACAGTTATGTCATCATTTGAAGTTCCAGCTGCCACCATTGGCCAAACCATCGCATCTCGGTGAACATTAAAATCAACAACAACTGGGCGATCATTAATTGCCATCGCAGCCTCAATTGTCTTATCCACATCCTCTGATTTTTCACATCGCAGCCCCACACAACCCATTGCTTCAGCTAATAATTTAAAATCTGGAACCCGCTTTGAGTGCAGATCGGTATTTGAATACCGTTGGTTATAAAACAGGGTTTGCCACTGACGAACCATGCCCAAAGATTCATTGTTAATTACCGCAACCTTGATTGGAATATTGTTTAAGGCACAGGTTACTAACTCCTGATTTGTCATCTGAAAACATCCATCGCCATCAATTGCCCACACAGTTGAATCTGGCGCGCCAACCTTTGCACCCATCGCTGCTGGAACTGCATATCCCATAGTTCCCAAGCCACCTGAGTTAAGCCAGGTTCTTGGTTTTTCATAACCAATAAATTGTGATGCCCACATCTGATGTTGGCCAACGCCGGCCGTAAAAATTGTATCTGGGCCAGAGATCTTGCCAATTCTTTCAATTACATGTTGTGGTGAGACAGAACCATCTGCCGGTTTGTCATAACCTAATGGAAACTTTTTTCGCCACCCATAAACCTCATTTAACCAAGGTGTTATATCTGGAGCTGATTTAGCAAGTGCCACCTTAGTTGCTGGCACCAACACCGCCAAAGTATTTTTTAAATCACCAATCAATGCCACATCAGCGTGGCGATTCTTACCAATCTCAGCTGGATCAATATCGGCATGGATTATCTTGGCATTTTGAGCAAAGGTGGAAAGTTTGCCGGTAACTCGATCATCAAATCTTGCACCCAAAGTAATTAGCAGATCTGCTTTTTGTAATGCAGTTACTGCAGCAACGGTACCATGCATACCTGGCATGCCAAGATGTTGTTGATGTGAATCTGGGAAGGCACCACGTGCCATTAAGGTGGTAACAACTGGTGCACCGGTAACTTGTGCTAATTGCATTAACTCAGCAGATGCCTGCGCTTTTATTACCCCGCCACCAACATATAAAACTGGTTTCTTTGATTGCGCAATTAATGCTGCTGCATCCCTTACCGCCTCCACTTTTGGCTCTAGTACTGGGTTGTAACCAGAAAGAGAAACCACGTGTGGGTAATTAAAGGTTGACTCTTTTTGCAGCGCATCCTTTGCAATATCAACTAAAACCGGACCAGGACGACCAGTGCTGGCAATATGAAATGCCTCTGCAATTGCTTTTGGAATATCATTTGGATCAGTGATCAAATAATTATGTTTTGTAATTGGCATGGTCACGCCACGAATATCTGCCTCTTGAAATGCATCTGTTCCAATTGCAGGACCAGGCACCTGACCGGTGATCGCCACAATTGGTACTGAATCCATCTGTGCATCAGCTAATGGGGTTACAAGATTTGTTGCACCCGGACCGGAGGTTGCAATGCAAACACCAACTCGACCTGTTGCTTGGGCGTAACCAGTTGCCGCATGGCCGGCACCCTGCTCATGTCTAACTAATATGTGTCTTATCTTTGAATCAAAGATTGGATCATAGGCAGGCAAGATCGCACCACCTGGAATGCCGAACATAACTTCGACACCAGCAGCCTCAAGTGCGTTAACTAAACTTTGCGCACCGTTGATCTTGCTCATCGCTTCCCTTCTTAAGTTGTGCCCATCTAAAGCAAAACCCCTCAGTTTTATCTGAGGGGTGCGAACTAACTTTTTCTAGTTAGCGCGCACGCTCAATAATCACCACGACCACAGCGGTGATCAGGTTTTGTGAGATAGATGAGCTTTTCTTCATGGGCTTAGTTTTGCAGGTGGTCCATTGGGCAGTCAACTCCTGAGATGCCAATCTCATTATTTGAGCCTAAAAAGATAACAAAAAAGTATTAATCGCAGACTGCACCCTTTGAGGCGCTACCAACTAATTTGGTGTACTTGGCCAATACGCCACGATGGTACTTATGTGGCAGCGGTTTAAAGTTTTTTCTACGCTGATTTATCTCATCATCACTTACTAATAAATCTAAGGTTCTTGCCTTTATATCAATTCTTACCCGATCACCATTTTTAACAAATGCAATTGGGCCACCATCTACTGCCTCCGGTGAAACATGGCCAACACATAAACCAGTTGTACCACCGGAGAATCTGCCATCAGTTAGTAGTAAAACTGATTTACCCAGACCGGCACCTTTTATTGCACCGGTAATCATCAACATCTCACGCATACCAGGTCCACCCTTTGGACCTTCATATCTAATTACTACAACATCACCTGCCACAATTGATCCATTCTCTAATGCATCCATTGCAGCTTGCTCTCTTTCAAAAACCTTGGCCGGTCCCTCAAATAGATCAACACCAATACCAGCTGTTTTACACACCGCGCCTTCCGGTGTTAATGAGCCACGAAGAATTGTTATTCCACCGCCCAGTGAGATTGGATTTTTTACCGCTTTAAGTATTTCACCATCTGGATCTGGCGGTCTTATATCCTTCAAATTCTCTGCCATGCTTTTACCAGTAACTGTTAAACAATCACCATGTAATAGACCAGCATCAAGTAGGGCACGTAGCACCACTGGGATTCCACCGACCTTATCAACATCTGTCATTACATACTTTCCAAATGGTTTTAAATCTCCAAGTAGTGGCACCTTTGCACCAACTCGCTGAAAATCCTCAATACTTAAATCAACCTGCGCCTCATGTGCAATGGCAAGTAGATGGAGCACGGCATTGGTTGAGCCACCTAAGGCCATCAAAATTGTGATCGCATTTTCAAATGCTTTCTTCGTTAAAATTTGTCTAGTGGTAATTCCGTTACGGATTAACTCAACTACCGCTGCGCCAGATTTGATTGCATAATCATCACGACGTCGATCAATTGATGGTGGTGAGGCTGAACCAGGTAGTGATAAACCCATCGCCTCGCCAATTGCAGCCATTGTATTTGCGGTATACATGCCACCGCAGGCGCCCTCACCTGGACAAATAGCTCTTTCAATCTTGTCCACCTCAGCTTCAGAGATCAATCCGCGAGCGCAAGCACCCACCGCTTCAAATGCATCAATAATTGTTACATCTCGACCATCAACCTTGCCCGGCATAATTGATCCGGCATAAACAAATACTGATGCCACATCTAATCTAGCTGCTGCCATCATCATTCCCGGCAATGATTTATCACAGCCAGCAAATGTGACCATGCCATCTAACCGCTCGGCTTGCATAACCGCCTCAACTGAGTCAGCAATTACCTCACGTGAGACCAATGAAAAGTGCATTCCTTCATGTCCCATTGAGATGCCATCTGAGACTGAGATAGTTCCAAATTGCATTGGAAAACCACCCGCCTCAATTACCCCTTTTTTAGAGGCCTTTGCCAATCTATCTAAGGACAAATTGCAAGGAGTGATCTCATTCCATGATGATGCAATACCAATTTGAGGTTTTGCAAAATCCTCATCTTTAAATCCAACCGCCCGCAACATGCCACGTGCTGGCGCTCGCTCTAAGCCATCGGTAACTAAGCCAGATCTTGGCTTCATATTATTTTTAGATTTTTGATCACTCATATGATTAGTTTATTGCCCTAAATGCTTAAGCAGCAGTTGGCGCACTCTAGCTGCATCTGCTTGACCACCAGTTAATTTCATTACTGCACCAATCAAAGCCCCGGCGGCTGGGATATTTCCATCTCTAACCTTTTGTGCAGTTTCAGGAGCAGCTGCTATCGCCTCCGCTATTGCCTTCATAAGTTGAGAATCATCTGAGACAACTTTAAGAGATCGTTTTGCAATTACCTGACTTGGCGTACCCTCTTTTGCAATCACGCCTTCGACAACCTGCCGGGCTAATTTGTCGGTTAACTCACCCTTGGTAATTAACTCAATAATTTGCGCAACATCACTAACTGTTATCAAATCAGTAGGCAAAACAGATCTCTCATTGGCAATACGTGAGATCTCACCTAACCACCAAGATCTAGCTCTAGTTGGATCTGCACCTAATAAAACAGTCTGCTCTACCGTATCTAGTAGTTCAGCATTTACCATCGCTCTCATCTCTTTATCTGGAACTGCCCACGCTTGCTGCAATCTCTTTCGACGCTCTGCTGGTTTTTCTGGCAAGCTCTTTCGTAACTCCTCAATCCACTTACCATCTGGAGCAACTGGAACTAGATCTGGCTCTGGAAAGTAGCGGTAATCCTCCGCCTGCTCCTTAGATCTACCAGGACGTGTTTGACCACTTTCTTCTAAGAAGTGCCTGGTCTCCTGCACAACCTTTTCACCACTTTGTAATCTATTTGCCTGTCTGACTATCTCACCAGTTACTGCTCGTTCAACTGAGCGAAGTGAGTTAACATTTTTAGTCTCACTCCTTGTTCCTAAAACACCACTGCCTCTTTTGCTCAGTGAAAGATTTACATCACATCTAAGTGAGCCCTGCTCCATCTTTACATCAGAGACCTTAAGCGATCTTAAAATATCGCGCAGTGCTGCCACATATCCCCGGGCAACAAGTGGTGCGTACTTGCCGGTGTTGGGCACAATCTTGGTGACAATTTCAACTAGTGGAATTCCAGCTCGGTTGTAATCTAAAAGTGAGTAATCAGCGCCATGAATACGACCGGTTGAGCCACCAACATGGAGTGATTTTCCAGTGTCCTCCTCCATATGAACTCGTTCAATCTCAACTTTAAATACCTTATTACCTTCATCGGTTTCAATCTCAACATCTAGTGAGCCATTAACGCAGATTGGTTCATCATATTGAGAGGTTTGAAAATTCTTTGGCATATCTGGATAGAAGTAATTCTTTCGAGCAAATCTAGAAAATGGCGCTATCGAACAGTTAAGGGCTAAGCCGATCAAAATTGTGCTCTCAATTGCGCGCTTATTTACAACTGGTAGTGAGCCAGGAAGTCCAAGGCATACTGGACAGGTTTGGGTATTAGGTTGTGCGCCAAACTCAGTGGCACACCCGCAAAACATCTTTGAGTTTGTATTTAACTCAACATGCACCTCAAGGCCCAAGGTTGGTTCATAAATTTCAAGTGCGCTATCGTAATTTAAACTCATTTTGATCCTGCTAACTTTGGCGCAAAATCTAAGATTGGTTTACCCCACTTTGAAAGCAAAGCTGCCTCCAACGCCCCACCTACTAAGTACATACGATCATCCTTCATCGCAGGTGACATGATTTGAAAACCAACTGGCAGGTTATCCTCTTCAGCTAATCCACAAGGCAGACTCATGCCGCCAATACCAGCCATATTTACCGGAATAGTGGCAATATCATTTAAATACATGGCAAGTGGATCATTACTTTTTTCACCGATTTTGAAGGCGGTAGTTGGCGCAGTTGGTGAGACTAAAACATCACATTTTGCAAAGGCATTATCAAAATCTTGCTTAATAAGTGTGCGCACCTTTTGCGCTGAGCCGTAATAGGCATCGTAATACCCAGATGAAAGAGCATATGTTCCAAGAATTATTCGCCGCTTAACCTCACGGCCAAACCCTGCTTGTCGGGTTAAATTCATTACCTCTTCAGCGCTTTTAACCTTATCATCGCCAACTCTTAAACCAAATCGAATGGAGTCAAATCTTGCCAAGTTTGATGAGCACTCACTTGGAGCGATTAGATAGTAAGCCGCTAGGGCGTACTCAAAGTTTGGGCAAGAGAGTTCAATAATCTCAGCGCCTAACTTAACCAACTCAGCGATCGCCTCATTGAATTTATTTTCAACTCCCTTTTGATACCCCTCACCTGCTAATTGTTTTACAACACCAATCTTCATTCCCTTGATATCTAATTTTTTAGTAGCTGCAACCACATCAGGGAGTGCTTGATTAATGCTGGTGGAGTCCTTTGGATCAAAACCTGCAATTACTTGGTGTAGTAAGGCTGCATCTAAAACGGTTCGAGCACATGGGCCTGCTTGATCTAAAGATGATGAGAATGCAACTAAACCATACCTTGAAACTCCACCATAGGTTGGTTTAACTCCAACAGTTCCAGTTACCGCAGCAGGCTGACGAATTGATCCACCAGTATCAGTTCCAATTGCAAGTGGTGCTTCAAATGCTGCAAGAGATGCAGAGGAGCCACCGCCTGAACCACCTGGAATTCGAGTTAGATCCCATGGGTTATGGGTTGGTCCAAAGGCAGAGTTTTCAGTTGATGAGCCCATAGCAAACTCATCCATATTTGTTTTACCCAAAATAATTACACCAGCATCCTTTAACTTGGTAACCACAGTTGAGTCATATGGTGGACGCCAGTTCTCCAAGATTTTTGAGCCACAGGTTGTCGGCACATCCTTTTGAGTCATAACATCTTTTAATGCAAGTGGCACACCAGCAAGTGGAGATAACCTCTCACCTGCTGCACGTTTTTTATCAACCTCTTTTGCTTGCAAAAGTGCGCCTTCTTTGTCTAAGTACAAAAAGGCATGGACATCCTTATCGACGGCGTTGATCTGTTCATAATGTTGATTGGTTAACTCAACT
The DNA here is from genome assembly GCA_016870455.1 of Actinomycetota bacterium. Classification (GTDB taxonomy): domain Bacteria; phylum Actinomycetota; class Actinomycetes; order Nanopelagicales; family Nanopelagicaceae; genus Nanopelagicus. The sequence continues at coordinate 24,417 of VGBN01000006.1, forward strand.
GCTGAGATCTCTTTGTTGTTAAGGGCGGCTGCCATCTGCCAGGCGTTATCTCTAATACTCATTTACTCTTCGCCTAATATTTTTGGCACTTTAAATCTTTGCTCACTAGATGCAGGGGCACCAGATAATGCTTGCTCTGGTGTCAGGCTGGGCGTGACAACATCATCTCGAGTCACATTACTTACTGCTAATGGGTGAGAGGTTGGTGGCACATCAGCACCTGCAACCTCTTGCACTCTGGCAACTGCGCCAAGAATTACATCCATCTCACCTGCTAGGTGGTCTAACTCAGCATCACTCATTGAGATACGAGCAAGGCGAGCTAAATTTGCTACTTCATCGCGGGAGATTGCAGCCATAATTGGCGAGTATAACTGGTGTTAAATCACTAGCGAATTTGACCATCCCCGCTAACTATCCAGGTAGTAGTTGTCATCTGTTCAAGCCCCATCGGTCCACGTGCATGCATTTTTTGATTTGAGATTCCAATCTCTGCCCCAAATCCCATCTGAGCACCATCGGTAAATCGTGTCGAAGCATTAACCATAATTGCTGCGCAATCATTTAAAGTGGTGAACTTTTTAATTGCTTGAGAATCAGTAGCAACAATTGCCTCGGTGTGCTTAGTGCCATATTTTGCAATATGCTCAATTGCAGCCTCTACCCCAGATACCTGAGCAATATTAATTTCAAGATCACCATACTCAGTTGACCATGATTTTTCACTGGCAACTTTAGTTGTAATTTTATTCTTATCGGCAATCTTTTTTATAGCAGGGTCGCAATTTATTACCACACCTGCCTGAACCAGGGCTTTAAGTGCAATCGGGGTAAAGGAGTCAGATATGGCTTGATCAATCAATAGAGTTTCAGCTGCATTACAAACACTTGGGCGATCACACTTTGAATTTATCAAAATCGCAATTGCTTTATCAAAATCAGCTGATCGGTCGACATAAATATGGCAAACACCAGCACCAGTTTCAATTGTTGCAACAGTGGCGTTTTCAACCACAGAGCGGATTAATTCTGCCCCTCCTCGTGGGATTACCAGGTCAACTAACCCCTTTGCGGTGAGCAATGCTTGAACAGTTGAGCGATCTTCAGATGGGATTAATTGAACTACCTCTTGAGATATTTTCGAACCTGCAAATGCTTCACGGATAACATCAACTAAAACTTTATTACTCTGAGCTGCAGTAGCAGAGCCCCTAAGTAATGAAGCATTTCCAGATTTAATTAAAATAACAGCAGCATCTACTGTTACATTAGGTCTTGCTTCATAAACCATTCCAACCACACCAAATGGAACTGATATCTGTTTAAGATTTAAACCATTAGCTAAATTACGTTCAATCAAGATCTGGCCCAACGGATCAGGTAGTTTGGCAATATCTCTTGCTCCCTTTGCCATATCCATAACTCGCTGCTTTGTCAGTAATAGACGATCTAATAGCGCCTGACTTATCCCGGCAGATTTGGCATTTTCCATATCAATTTGATTTGCTTTCAAAATCAAATCACAATTTTTTTCTAGATTGTCTGCAATTTTTATCAAGACTAAATCTCGTTCCTCTCTAGAAGAGGTTGAAAGAGTCCGGGATGCAGTCGCTGCTTTAGTAGCAATCTGAGTGATTATCGTGGTGGCATCCATTGGCTAAGCCTATGCTCAATTAGGCTATGGCTGTGATGCGATTGTTTAGAATTATCCGCAATACCGTAATAACCCTTGCGTTAATTTATGGTGCTCTATTTATCTTTACTCGGGTAATCCACTATCCAGAGCCAATTGCTACGATTAAGTTGGGGCTTGCCCCAGCCTCTAAGACACCTACCTTGATGCCATGGCATGTCATTGATCCGGCAAAAAAACCTATTACTTTGCCAGTTGCTTCGGAAAAAATGCCAGCAGAGATTATGTATAAAGGCACCTCGCTGCCATTTAATCAGTTTTTAAAGCAAACCGATACCAATGCATTTCTAGTAATTAGAAATGGCGTTATGACATATGAGTGGTATGAAGATGAAGTAACGCAAAGTACTCAGTTACCTTCATACTCTGTGGCAAAAACTATGACCTCAATTATGATCGGTCAATTAATTAATCAAGGTAAGATTAAAGAGAGTGATAAATTCGTCGATTATTTTCCAAATTTAAAAGCTGGGACAAGTTTTGATCTAGTAACTATCGCTCACCTACTTGATATGAAGGCGGGGGTAGGTGTTAGTGATAACTACCCATCAGGTCCATCTGGTTGGGGGGTTGCGATTGCACAAATGTATGCATCAACTGATGTGGATTGGTTTTTAAAAAACAACCGAAAGATGGCCTTTGAGCCAGGCACTAACTCTGAGTATCGAAGCGTGGACACCATGATGTTGGGCATGATTATTAAAAAGGTTACCGGCAAGCGGATTGCCGATTACTTTAGTGAAAATGTTTGGCAGGCAGTTGGTGCAAAATATCCTGCGACTTGGAATGTAGATCGCATAGGAGGAACTGAAAAAACCTTCTGCTGCTTTAACGCCTCAGCTATTGATTATGGACGAATAGGAATGTTGTTATTAAATGGTGGATACGCAGGTCCTAATAAAATAATTGATAGCCGTTGGTTGAATCGGATGAGTACCTCGGTGACCACCTTGGATCGAGATTGGGGATATGGCGCTCAGGTTTGGCATCCATATCCAAATACCAGTTTGGCGCTTGGATTACATGGTCAGTTTGTTTTTGTTAATCCAAAAACTCGCACCGTAATAGTTAAGTTAAGTGATAACCCAACTGATTCAGATCATGAATCAGATACTGCAAAAGTACTGCTTGATATCTCAAATCTAAAAAGTTAATTAGGGGTAAAGAAGGTACCAACTTGTGACCCATTTAAAGCAGCAGGTAGATCAGGCAACTTAGTTAAAAGCATTCCAATTCCAGCTGCTGTCACAACTTTAGCAGCTTGAATTTTGGTTACCATGCCACCACTACCCACACCAGCACCACCTGCACCACCAATTGTTGCCATATCCAAAGTTGCAATCTTGCTTACCAAATTAATCTGTTTAGCACCTGGTGTCTTAGGATCTGCATCATAGAGTCCATCTATATCAGTTACTAAAACAAGAAGATCTGCACCAACTAAAGTAGTTAGTAAAGCCGCCAGTCCATCATTATCACCATATCGAATCTCTTCTGTGCCTACTGTGTCATTTTCATTGACAATTGGAACTACGCCTAACTTAAGCAATGATTGTAAAACTCCTCTTATATTCTCAACATGCGTGGAACGATTTATGTCATCGATAGTGATTAAGAGTTGAGAGGTGGTAATTTTGAACCTATTAAATGATTCGGTATATCGAGCCATCAGTAACCCCTGGCCTACTGAGGCAGCAGCTTGCTGCAAAGCTAGATCTAATGGTCGGTTTTTTAACTGTAATGGGGCAAGTCCGGCTGCAATAGCACCAGAAGATACGATGATTACATCTTTACCAGCAGCTTTAAGATTTGCTACTACATCAACCAACTGATCAATTGCCTTGGGATCAAGGTTAGCTCCAGCACTGCCTGTTAAGGTTGAAGAACCAACCTTAATTACAATCTTTTGACACTTTGCTAAATCAACGGACATCTTCATCGATTCGTGGAGTTCTAGGATTTGCAACGTTGTACTCCCACTGCATCTCTATCTCATCATCACTTAGTTGATCAATATCATCTTCCAATAGATCCATGCGCCAGGGAGTTGAAAGTCTTAAATCCTCACCGCGAGGTCCGGCTAGAAGTTCAGCACCTGCTTCAATACTTGGCTCCCAATCAAATATCACTGCATCATCGCCTTGGCCGATACGAACCTCATCACCTGCCTTAGCGCCTTTCTTATACAACTCTCTTTCAATTCCATATGAAGCAAGTCGATCTGCTAGATAACCAATTGCTTCAGCGTTAGCAAAATCTGTTTGCTTAACCCAGCGCTCTGGTTTATCCCCCGTGATATTAAATGTGCCATCCTCATTTGCAATTACCTCAAAGCCAGCATCATCAACTGGGATGGGACGCAAAACAATTCTTGCCACCTGATCGGCTTTTTGTTCCTTGCGTACCTTTTGAATTATCTGTGCCATGGCATAAATCAACTCCTGCATGCCTTCACGAGATGCTGCTGATACTTGAAAGACTGGAAAACCACGGGCTTCAAGAGTTTTTTGAACCAGATCAGCCATCGCTTTGCCATCAGGCATGTCAATCTTATTTAAGGCAATAATTCGCGGGCGATCTGATAGACCGCCATACTGTTTTAATTCCTCTTCAATTACATCAAAATCTTTAACTGGATCTCGATCTGTCTCTAAGGTTGCACAATCTAAAACATGGACTAATGCTGCGCACCGCTCCACATGGCGTAGAAACTCATGACCCAATCCTTTTCCTTGACTAGCACCTGGGATCAATCCAGGAACATCAGCTGCAGTAAACCTGGTTTCCCCTGCTTGAACAACACCTAAGTTAGGAACCAAGGTAGTAAATGGATAATCTGCGATCTTTGGTCTTGCAGCTGAGATTGCAGCAATCAAAGAGGACTTTCCTGCACTTGGATAACCAACCAATCCAATATCGGCAACACTCTTTAACTCCAAAAATAAGGTACGAGTCTCACCTGGTTCACCAAGGAGAGCAAAACCTGGCGCTCTTCGTTTTGAGTTAGCCAGTCCGGCATTTCCTAAACCACCTTTACCACCCTGTGCTGCCATAAATCTGGTGCCAAAACCAATTAGGTCTGCAATGGTATTTCCATTGACATCCTTTACAACTGTGCCATTTGGTACTGAAAGTATTAAATCTTTTCCATCTGCACCATGACAAAAATCTCCCGCGCCTTTCTTTCCATCGGTAGATTTTCGATGAGGTGAATGGTGAAAATCCAGTAAGGTCGTTACATCTGGATCAACAACTAAAACAATATCGCCACCGCGTCCACCATTTCCGCCATCTGGCCCACCTAATGGTTTGAATTTCTCCCGATGAACGGAGACACAACCATCACCGCCTTTGCCAGCATCTGCATGCAAGGTAACCCGATCAACAAAGGTTGTCATCTGATCTTTCCTTTCATGCTTTTTAAATCAAATAAAAATGGGCCCGCTGTTAGCGGACCCATAGAATTAAATCCGCTGTAATTAAGAAACCGGAACGATGTTTACAACTCGACGACCACGTGCGCGACCAAATTCAACTGAGCCACCTGAGAGTGCAAACAATGTGTCATCTTTTCCGATGCCAACATTCTTTCCTGGGTGGAAGTAGGTGCCGCGTTGGCGAACCAAGATCTCTCCGCCCTTAACTACCTGGCCAGCAAATCTTTTGATGCCAAGGTATTGTGGATTTGAGTCACGGCCATTTCTAGTGGAGGAGACACCCTTTTTACTTGCCATCTGCTTTCACCTGCCTTAAGTAGTAGTTACTTGTTAATGCCAGTTATTTTTACGCGAGTTAGCTTTGAACGAAAACCTTGACGGCGACGGTATCCAGTTTTGCTCTTGTATCTAAGAATTGCAATCTTTGGACCTTTTTGTTCAGCTAAAACCTCACCTGTTACCTTCACAGCTGCAAGTGCTTTTGGATCAGCCAAAACATCTGCGCCATCGACTAACAGAACTGCTGGAAAAGTTACAGAGGCACCAACTGCAGCATCTAAGCGATCAACAACAAGTGTTTCTCCAACTGAAACCTTCTCTTGTCGTCCACCCGCTTTAACAATTGCGTACACAATCTGCTCCTTTTACTTATCAACCTAGATCGAAAATTACCGATCTGGCTAGGTGGATAAGGGTAGAGATGGATCTACCCTTGGTCAAATTAACCTACTTAACTGGTTGAAATAACCCCAGTGCTCACCGCTCGACGACCTTTTCGCCGTACCACTGGTTGAGCAACTTCCACTTCAATCTCATTTGAATTTTCAATTAGATCATTATCCAACTCATCATCATCTGATTTGTCATCGTCTGATAAATCCTCATCGCCATTTGCCTTGCTGGTCTTAGAAAAACGTTGTTCCATATCTTTTTCCAAGGCAACCTTTTTAACTGGTTCGGCATGAATATGAATTCCTCGACCGCCGCAACTTTCACAGGTTGTTGAGAAAGCCTCAATTAATCCTTGGCCAACTCGCTTTCTAGTCATTTGGACTAAACCAAGTGAGGTTACCTCAGCAACTTGGTGTTTAGTGCGATCTCGGCCCAAACACTCAACTAATCTGCGAAGCACCAACTCACGGTTTGATTCCAAGGTCATATCAATAAAGTCGATCACGATAATTCCGCCCATATCCCGTAGTCGCAATTGCCGAGCGATCTCTTCAGCTGCCTCTAAATTGTTCTTAGTTACTGTCTCTTCTAGGTTTCCACCCTTACCAATAAATTTACCGGTGTTGACATCAATCACAATCATTGCTTCGGTGCGCTCAATAACAAGTGAGCCACCTGATGGCAAATAAACCTTGCGATCAAAAGCTTTTGCCAACTGCTCTTCTACCCGATTTTCGGCAAAAAGATCTCTTGGACCACTCCATTTTTCAATCTTGGTAGCTAATTCAGGAGCAATATGTCCTATGTAATTTTGAATATCATCCCAAGCCTGCTCACCTTGCACCAACATTTTATTGAAATCTTCATTGAAAATATCTCGAATTACCCGAACAGTTAGATCTGGTTCTCCATACAAAAGGGTTGGGGACGAGGTTGAGGAATCCTTTGATTTCTTTTCAATATCACCCCATTGTGCTTTTAGTCGGGTGACATCTTTTTCCAACTCAGCCTCTAGTGCTCCTTCAGCTGCTGTTCTGATAATTACTCCAGCTTGCTCTGGAATTAGATTTTTTAAAATTCCCTTTAATCGATTTCGTTCATTATCTGGCAATCTTCTGGAGATACCACTCATACCTCCACCAGGCACATAAACAAGGTAACGACCAGGCAGAGAGATCTGACTAGTTAATCTGGCACCTTTTTGACCAATTGGATCCTTCGTTACCTGAACTAATACTGACTGACCACTTTTTAATACCTGTTCGATTTTTCTAGGTGCGGTATCAGATAAGCCATGTGCATCCCAATTAACTTCACCTGCATATAAAACAGCATTTCTTCCCTTACCAATATCAACGAAAGCCGCCTCCATGGAAGGCAAAACATTTTGAACCTTACCTAAGTAAACATTGCCAACATAGGAGATATTGCTATTCCTATTTACATAATGCTCAACCATCACATCATCTTCAATAATGGCGATCTGGGTTCGATCTGCAATCTGGCGAACTAACATGCTTCGCTCAACTGATTCTCTACGGGCTAGAAACTCTGATTCTGTGATCACTGTGCCGCGTTTGCGGGTGAAATCTCTACGTTCTCTACGTTCAAATCGATCTGAACGATCAAATCGAGAACGATCTCTTCGTTCAAACTTTTTAAACTCAGTTCTTGGCTCGCGTACGCGAACTGGACGTACCTTTACAACAGTTAAGACACCATCTTCTTCAATAGTCTCTCCTGGTGTTACCCCTTCACCACGTGCCCTGCGACGGCGACGGCGTTTATGGGTAGTGGCATCACTATCTGAGTTTTCATCTAATTGCTCAGATGAACTCTCTTCCTCACCAGTATCTGTTTCCTTATTATTTCGCCTTCTACCTCGACCACCTCTTCGGCGACGGCGACGAAACTCATCCTTCTCACTTTCATTGTTGCTGTTATCAGCGGCTACTTCTGGCTTTTCAACCTTGGCAGCTTTAACAGCTTTAGTGGTTTTAGAGACAGGTGCAGCTTGAAATAGCGGTACGGGAATTGCAGCAGCTTTTTTGTCAGCTTTTTTACTTTCACTATCTACTGCCTTTTTGGCAGCGCGCTTACGTGGTGCTTTAGGCTCATCAGCCATATAAATCAAATCCTTCTCAAAATTTATTACTGCAGTCTTGCAGTATCTCTTTCAATACTTTTTTAATTAATCTGGTTAATTAACTTGCTAAAAATATCGACGCGATCGCGGCGTTGGATTTTTATCCTCGCGCTGATTGCGTACGGAAAGTATCTCAGATGGCTGGGCGATCTGCCAACTTGGTGCAATTTAAGCGTGTTATCGGCTTCTAGCATGGACATTTTGTAGCAAGCCCACCCCAATTAAATTAGCAAACATAGATGAACCACCATATGACAAGAAGGGTAATGGCACACCTGTCATCGGCATCAATCCCATAGTCATACCAATATTTTCAAAGGTTTGAAATGCAAACCAAGCAATTACACCAATACAAACCAAGCGACCAAACAAATCACTACTTCGCCGACAAATTGCAAAAGCTCTAATAAACAATAGGAAATAGAGCGCTAAAATCAGCGAGCTCCCAACAAAGCCAAGCTCCTCACCTGCTACGGTGAAGATAAAATCTGTTTGTTGCTCAGGTACAAATCGACCATTTGTTTGTGGTCCTTCAAATAATCCTTTACCAAGTAATCCGCCAGAACCTATTGTGATTCGAGATTGTCGAAGTTGATAACCTGTAGCTTGTGGATCTGCAGAAGGATCGACAAAGGATTGCAGTCGTGCCACCTGATATGAGCTAACCGCCCCAGTTTGAACCGCAGCAAACACGCCAACAATTGCGGCAAGTAGTAAGCCAACCACCCATCTTGCTGGTGCACCAGATGCACCAATCATTGCCACAACCGCCGCAGAAATAATCAACACTGTCCCTAAATCTGGTTGGGCAACAATTAGCAAAATGGGTAGTGCTGCAATAGCTAATGCCTTTAAAACATCTATATCAGATGGATCTTGATCTACTTGATCTCGATCGGCTAACACCATCGACATACCAACAATAATTGCAATCTTTGCCATCTCTGCCGGCTGTAATTGGAATCCGCCAGGCAGTGAGATCCATGCTTTGGCACCATTTATCTCTGTGCCCAACCCAGGAATTAAAACAATAATTAAGCCAATGACTGCAGCTAGCCAAACAATTGGTGTGTAGGCACGTAGTAGTCGGTAATCAATCAAGGTTGTGCCATATGCAAGCAGACCACCAATAATGATATTTAAGGTGTGGCGCTTTAGGTAATACTCTGGATCTAAACCATAAGAGCGAAACCACTCTCTGGTGCCGGCGTAAACCAATAAAGTGCCAATTACTAATAACCCGCCAACTGCAAGTAGAAGCAACTTATCAAAGCCGCCAAATACAGCACGGTTTGCGCTGCGATACTTAACACTTTGACTCACTTTTTCTTCACCCCATCACCATTTATATCGGTCAAATCAACCTTGGCAGCTACTTTGCGCAAGTCGACCTTTGCAATTGTATTAGGGACACCATTTGGAAATATTGCCTTCGTTGGATCTACCCGACCACCGCTGACACCAAACAATGTCTCAAAAATATTTCTTACTCCTAAACCTGATGTAGAGGCACCAAATCCTCCTTGGCTAACCATCATAACCACCGCATACTGTGGATCATCAGTTGGCCCATAAGCTGCAAACCATGAGGTGTCATCTTTTGGTGAACCATTTGGATTTCTACCAAAGACTTGAGCAGTTCCAGTCTTTCCACTTACCTCAACTGGAAAGCCTGCAAACACTCCAGCAGCAGTTCCTCTAGTTACCACCATTCTCAATCCTCTATGCAAAAAATCCCAGGTGCTTTGTTCGATTTTAATAGTGTCAGCAATCTCAGGTTTAAACTCCTTCACTGTCTTGCCATCAGCATCAACAATTGCCCGTGCCACCTGCGGCTTGTAATAAACACCTTTATTAGCAATTGCAGCATAAATTTGTGCAAGCCGAATTGGTGTAACTAAGGTGTCGCCTTGTCCAATTGAAAAGTTAACTGCATCTCCTGCTCGCACCTTATTACCATCTAAACAATTCTCTCTGGCGATCTCAATTAGATACGCGGTTAGATCCGCTTTTTTTGCCCGCTCTTTGTAATTACAGTAAAAATCCTTATTTTGTTCATACCAATTTTGCTTCCATTGACGATCTGGCAACCTTCCCTTTAACTCACTTGGCAGATCAATGCCAGTTAACAAACCAATACCAAAGGCTTTAGCCGCTTTAAAAAAGTAATCACTTGGGCTTGATTTTGGTTTTAATCCGCCATCTCTGACCCACTCATCATAAGCAATCTGATACCAAAGTGAGTCGCATGAGATTGCAAGACCAAGATCTAGAGGAATTCGGCCAGCAGCTTGGCTTCCAAAATTCTTAAAGGTTCTAGTACCAATCTCAACAAATGCTGGGCAGTTATAACTTGCATTAAGTGAATAACCCGCATCAGCTGCTGCTACCACTGAGATTGATTTAAATGTTGAGGCTGGAGCAAATAAACCTTGTAGTGGTCGAGATAGTGCCGGCACACCCTTGGCCTCACTAAACAAATCCTGTGCTTGCTTTACCGTCAAACCCTTTTGCCAAATTGTTGGATCATAAGTTGGGTATGAGGCCATTGCTAATACCCGACCAGTTTTAATCTCTAACACCACAGCTGCGCCAGAGTCACCTCGAAAGCCAGAGGCTCTAGCTCGCATAATCGCTGCTGCCAAGGACTTTTCAACACCAGCCTGAAGCTTGGCATCAATATTGGTAATTAAATTATTTCCAGCGATCGCTTGAATATTTTTATCTTGCTTAGTTACTACCTCTTTTCGATTTACTAAAAAGGTTCTTACTCCTGGTGTGCCGCGCAGATACTGGTTGTATTCAACCTCTAGACCTGATTTTCCAACCACCTCATTGCGGTAATAATTAATCTCTGGATTTTTCAAATCCTCATCTGTAACCGCACCCACATAACCTAAAACATGAGCTGCATTCTCATTTTCAAGTGATGGATAACTTCGAATAGGAATTGATTGCACCTCAACAGCTGGGTATAAATCGGCATTCTCCATGATCTTAAGCGCTAAATCTTGAGATGCACTTCCAACCAAGGGAATAGGTTGATACCTAGTTCCATTCCAACAACCTGCCCGATTGTCTATAGGTAACTCACCACACAATCTAGTTCGCTGATAGACATCGGCATACTCAAGCCCAAAAAGGGTAGCTACTTTTGATAGGACCGATACACCTTTATCCTGTTGTTTATCAAGTTCAATGCGATTAATTGAAACCACAAGTCCGGGCAGATCGACCACCATTGGAATGCCATTTATATCGGTAATAGCACCTCGCACCGCCGGAGTTACCACATCCCGACTTTGAATACTAATGGCTGCATCCTGATACCTATCATTTTCTAATATCTGCAGATAAAAAAGGCGCCCAAACAGTGCAAACATCAGTGAAAAAACCAGTGTTTGAAAGACAATTAAATTAATTCGAGAACGCAAACTCATATACGCTCTCGATTACTTAACAAGGCAGTTCTGGTTTTTATAATCAAGGGAAGAAGTAATGGAGTTATTAGAAAACTCCAAAGAGAGTTAGCAAAAATGATTGAAAAGATGTGAGAAAAACTGCCATTTTCCTGGCCTAGTAAGGCGCCAACAATCAAATACAAAACCAGTGCAAAAGCTGATGCCATACTTATAAACGAAACAAAAACTAACGGCGATTGGGTAAAATCACCAATACTTTCTTTATTCAAAGAGAACAAATAGCCAATTAAGGTCAAAATTAAAGCCCATTGGCCAAATGGTGAATCTGCTGCGATTGATAGATCCATGATTAATCCACCAATAAAACCAAAGACAATTGAGCCACTTCGATCCTCTAAGGCAAGTATGACCATGACTGCAGCTAGATACAACGAGTAGCCATTTATTGGAAAATTAACTCGAGCAATTACCAACTCTTGTATTAAAAAGATCGCAAAAAGGAAAATTGAGGTGTTTAAAACTCGAAGACCACTCATGATTACTAATTTGTGGAAGCAGGTGTAGGTGTGACAAATACGGTAACGGTAGGAGCTGGCTTTGGTATCAAGGCATCACGAGGATCTGCCTTTGGTGCCATTACAACCACAGCAACAATGCCAACTCGATCTAGATTACTTATTCCTTCAACATCGGCATTTTGAGTAATTGATGAGGTGTTACTTTGCACAGCAGTAACCACCCCAACTGGAACTCCAGGCACAAATGGTCTACCGCCATCACTTCCTCGAGCAACTAAGGTATCGCCAACTTTAATCTCACCTGTTGCATCAAGTAATTGAAGTAAGTACTTGTTTCCACCTTGACCTGAGATGACACCAATACTTTGTGTACCAGCAATTCGCACGCCAATTTTAAATGTTGGATCACTCATTAATAAAACTATTGAAGAGTGGCTGCTCACAGATTTAACAACACCAACTAGACCACCATCTGAAATTACGGTCATGTTGCGAGAGATGCCATCAGCACTTCCCACATCAAGGGTGATGGTTTGTTTAAAAGAGGCTGATGAACCACGATTGATAACTTTGGCAGCTACAACTTTGTAACCACCTCGACCTGCAAGATCAAGTACTGCCTTTAATTGATTTAATTGGCCAACTAGGTCCTCATCCAAAACCTCTTTAGATTTAAGTAGATCAACTCGTTTTTCGAGCTCTGCAATCTTTGATTTAGATTGGCCGAAGTTGCGCAGATCGGAGGCAAAATTACCGACTGGAGAAAACAACCTGGAAAAAAAATTCTCAACCGGTGATGTAACAGTTGAAACGCCAGATCTTAAAGAGCCGGCAAGATTTACACCACGTAGATCTAGGGTAATTAAAAACAGCGAGGAGACTAGTAAGAGGACTAGTAGCAGCCGCGAACGGTTACCGCCGCCTCTTGCCACAAATAAACTCCCTTACAATTTAATTATCGACGAGGTTCTGAGATCAAAACCTTCTCTAGGGCTTCAAACTCTTCAATACATTTTCCTGAGCCCTCTGCTACCGCTTGTAATGGGCGCTCTGAGATATGAATTGGCATGCCGGTTTCATGGCGTAGTCGCTCATCTAAGCCACGCAGTAAGGCACCGCCGCCGGTAAGCACAATTCCGCGATCCATCAGATCACTTGCTAACTCAGGCGGAGTCTTATCCAAAGTATTTTTCACAGCATTAACAATTGCAGTTACCGGCTCCTCCAACGCTTTTCTAATATCTGCTGAGGTAACCAATATGGTTTTTGGTAGACCAGTTGCCAAATCTCGACCACGAATTTCTGCATCTGGCTCACCTGGAAGTGGGAATGCTGAGCCAATAGCCATTTTGATCTCCTCAGCTGTTCGCTCACCCAACAATAAAGAAAACTCACGTTTTACCCAGTTAATAATTGATTGATCTAACTCATCGCCACCAACTCGAATTGAAAGAGCAGCAACAACGCCACCGAGTGAGATAACCGCTACCTCAGTTGTTCCACCACCAATATCAACCACCATATTTCCAGTTGGCTCATGAATTGGCAGATCTGCTCCAATTGCTGCTGCCATTGGCTCTTCAATAATGTAAACCTTGCGAGCGCCAGCTGCATACCCAGCATCTTTTACTGCACGCTGTTCGACACCAGTAATTCCAGATGGCACACAAACTACAACTCTTGGTTTTGCTAGGTAACGACGCTTGTGTACTTTTTGAATAAAGTACTTAAGCATTCGCTCAGTAGTATCAAAATCTGCAATCACACCATCTTTAAGTGGACGAATTGCCACAATATTTCCAGGGGTTCTACCAATCATTCTCTTAGCCTCTAACCCAACCGCCAGAATCGCACCATTATCTTGGTTGACTGCAACCACAGATGGTTCATTAAGTACGATGCCTCGGCCACGCACATATACCAAGGTATTAGCTGTTCCTAGATCCACCGCCATATCTCGGCCAATCCAAGACATCCGATTACTTCCTTTTGCCATATGTGCCTCTTCCTATTATTTCTTACTCTTAATTTCCGAAAAAAATCTTAATCTCGCGCTGTGCTGATTCAACTGAGTCAGAACCATGCACAATATTTTGCACAACCCTAGTTCCCATATCTCTAGCTAAATCACCTCGAATTGTGCCGGCCTCGGCCACTGTTGGATCAGTTGCCCCGGCTAACTTTCGAAACCCTTCTACTACTCGCTCACCTTGAGCAACCATCGCCACGATTGGCCCAGATTGCATAAACTCAAGTAACGGTTCGTAAAAAGGTTTACCTTCATGCTCAGCATAATGCTTTACAAGAAGTGTGCGGTCTGCAGTTAACATTTTTAAATTTGTAACTACATAACCTTTGCGTTCGATCCGCGCAATCACTTCACCAACTAAGCCGCGCTTAACACCATCTGGCTTAATTAAAATTAATGTTTGCTCTGAGCTCACTTTCTTATTCTACGCACCTTTGGCTCAAGCGGAAAATTATGGCTCTTTTGCCCCATCCTCATCCTGCTGTGCGATTAACCTCGCCTTTATCGCCTCACCCCGTCGACCAAGCAGGATTGCAAGCACCCATAAAACCAAAAACAAGCCGCCTAAGTAATACATCAATGTAATCACTTGGCCATACAAAACTAAGCAAAGCTGCAAGATACTTCCTAAAACATAACCAGAGTTTCGCTTTAACATCCCAGCACAGAGCAACAACAAGATCGCAAGCCCAGCTCCCAGCCAAAGGGCGGTAGTGGTGGCTGAATCCTTGGCAATCAAAAGTGCAAAGCCCATCAAAATCGACTCCATGCTCAACACTGCCGCAGCCATTACTCTCATTTGCCACCTCCTAACTGCCTTAGTTTTGCGCGAGCAACTCCTGCTGTCACCACTGAACCGGTGACCAATACTGCGCTAACTCCCTCATTTACCTGATTAGCCAAAGATACCTTTTCAACTGCAAAGGTTAAGGCAGCTGATAAATCTGATATCACCTCAATTTGTTCTGCTTTAAAGTATTTCCCAGCAATTTCTGCAAGAGCAGCTGCTGGCAACGCTCTTGTTGAGCTACTTTGGGATATTACGATGTAATCAAGACAGGTGGCTAGCTCAGCTAAAATTCCAGCCACATCTTTATCAGCTAAAACAGCTACCACACCTACCACCAGCTCAAAATCAAACTCACTGTTTATTGTCTTCACAATTGCTGCTGCACCATGTGGATTGTGAGCTGCATCAATTATGACTGTCGGTTCTTTATAAATAACCTCACATCTGCCAGGTGAGGCAACCTTGCTAAAGGCATCTTGCACCAACTCTTTATCTAATGCCACAGAGGTAAATGCCTCAACCGCTGCCAGCGCTACGGCAGCATTGTTTGCTTGGTGTTGGCCGTAAAGTGGTAAGTAAATATCATCAATTTCCCCATACAAACCTTGTAAGCAAAGCAGTTGACCACCAACTGCTAATGCCCGGGATTTAACTGAAAACTCAATACCTTCTCTAAATACAATTGCAGATAACTTTGCTGCCTGCGCCATTAACACCTTTGCTGCCTCAGCAGGTTGTGCTGCCATCACAACATTTGACTCTGGTTTGAAGATGCCAGATTTAGTTTGTGCAATTTTGGTTAAGGTATCACCAAGATACTCCATATGATCAAAACCAATTGGCGTCATTACCGCCACCTGAGAGGCCAAAACATTTGTAGCATCCCACTGCCCACCCATACCCGCTTCAATAACACCAACATCAACTGGATACTCAGCAAATGCAACAAATGCCAGCGCAGTCATCGCCTCAAAAAATGAGATTGGGTGTGGCTGGCGAGAGTCAATTAAATCAAGATACAACTCAATATCTTTATATGTTGCAATCATGCGCGTTGGTGTAATTGGCTCACCTTTGATACTGATTCGCTCGGTGAAGGATTCAAGATGTGGGGAGGTATATCGGCCAACTCGATAACCCAGGTTGGCAAGAAGTTGATCAATCATTCGTGAGGTAGTGGTCTTACCATTTGTGCCAGCTAGGTGAATAGTTGGATAAGAAAGTTGTGGTGAACCAAGAGCATCCAATAACGCAGTGATTCGATCTAAGGTGGGCTCAATTCGACTCTCTGGCCAGCGCTTAAATAGAGCAGATTCGATCTGAGCTAACTGCTCAATCTCTGATGGCTCACTCATTTACTTTGGAAGTTTTTCAAGTAAAGCGGTAAGTCGTTCAATATCTGATGAAGTTTGAACCAGCCGCTCCCTAATCTCAGTCACCACCTCCATAGGTGCCTTTGCCATAAAGCCCTCATTTTCCAATTTAACCTTGGCGGTGTCTCGATCCTTAGTTGCAATCTGTAAATCTTTGGTTAACCGGGCACGTTCGGCCACTAAATCCACCGCACCAGTTAAATCAAACTCAACTACTACCTCACCAATTTGAAGCTTTGCAGTGAAGTTTGCCTGTGCTGCTTCACATTTGACCACATATCGGATTGCAGACTCATATGCTTCAACTCCAACCTTGGCCAACCCAGAAAATCTTGCCGCCACCTTGGCTGTGCTTTTAATCCCTTGATCATTTCTAAAGCGTCTTATTTCAGTAATTATCTGTTGCATCTGTTCAACTTTCACCAGCGAATCTTGGTCTTGGGTTGAAAGATCAGAGGTTGGCCATGGGGTAATCATCAATGAATCTTTGCCAGTTAATGTGCACCACATCTGTTCAGTTATAAATGGCATCACTGGATGCATCAGGCGAAATAGTTGATCTAAGACCTCTCCTAGTACTCGCTTACTCTTTTCTGCTTCGGCTCCCCCTGTGGTAAAGGTTGATTTAGATAACTCCAAATACCAATCACATAAATCATCCCAAGCAAAGTGATAAATCAATTCGCAAGCTTTAGCAAACTCAAACTTTTCAAACAACTCATCAGCTGATGATATGGTTTGATCTAGTCGAGTTAATATCCAGTTATCAATAGCACTTAATGATTGGCGATCTGGCAACTTGCCATTTACTGTGGCGCCATTTAACATCGCAAATCGAGTGGCATTCCAAAGTTTGGTAGCAAAATTTCGAGATCCAGCCACCCAATCTTCAGCTAGTGCTTGATCAGTTCCTGGATTAGCTCCCCTGGCTAGGGTAAAGCGCAGCGCATCTGAGCCATATTTATCCATAAACTCAATTGGATCAATGGTGTTACCTCGGCTCTTGCTCATTTTTTTGCCAAATTGATCTCTTACCAATCCATGTAGAACAATTACATCAAATGGTTGTTTGCCATCCATTGCGAACAATCCCATAATCATCATTCGAGCCACCCAGAAAAATAAGATGTCATACCCAGTTACCAAGACTGAGGTTGGGTAAAACTTTTTTAAATCCTCACTTTGATTTGGCCAACCTAAGGTCGAAAATGGCCAAAGCGCAGATGAGAACCAGGTATCTAAAACATCTGGATCTTGGGTGTAACCAGCCGGAGGTGTTTCATCTGGTCCACAAACTACAACCTCATCATTTGGTCCGTAGAACACTGGAATTCGATGTCCCCACCAAAGCTGGCGAGAGATACACCAATCATGCATGTTATCTACCCACTCAAAATACCTAGCAGACATCTGCTCTGGTTCAATCTTTACTCGACCATCACGAACTGCATCTGCGGCAGCTTTGGCAAGGGGAGCAACCTTTACAAACCATTGCTTTGAAAGACGAGGCTCAATAGTTGTGTCACATCGTTGGCAATGTCCTACGGCGTGAAGATAAGGACGCTTTTCTGCCACTACTCGACCTTGCTTGCGTAACTCTGCGACTACCTCTTTCCGAGCTTGGAATCTATCCATGCCATCAAATTTGGTACCAGTACCAGCCATCACACCATGTTCATTCATGATAATTACTAACTCAACCCCATGGCGCATACCCATCTCAAAATCATTTGGATCATGAGCAGCTGTTACTTTGACTGCGCCAGTTCCAAACTCTGGATCAACCAACTCATCGGCAATAATTGGAATCATTCGATCAACAAGTGGCAGTAATACCTGCTTACCCACTAAATGCTTATATCGATCATCATTTGGATTAACTGCAACTGCGCCATCACCCAACATAGTCTCAGCTCTGGTGGTGGCTACGGTGATATTTACATTCTCATCCCCATATTTAATTGAGACAAACTCACCTGAATCCTCTTTATGTTCGACCTCAATATCAGAAAGTGCGGTTAAACATCTTGGGCACCAGTTAATGATTCGCTCTGCTCGATAGATCAAACCTTGCTCATATAACTGTTTAAATATAGTTAAAACTGCCCGGCTTAAATTTTCATCCATTGTGAAGGCTTCTCGATCCCAATCAACAGAATCCCCTAAGCGCTTCATCTGATCTAAGATCGCACCGCCAGATTCAGCCTTCCACTGCCAAACCTTTTTAATAAACTCCTCACGGCCAAGATCATGACGGGATTGTCCTTGCGCCGCCAATTGTTTTTCCACCACATTTTGAGTTGCAATACCAGCATGGTCCATACCCGGTAGCCAGAGTGCTTCAAACCCCTTCATTCGTTTCATACGAATTAGTAGATCTTGAATTGTGTGATCTAGTGCGTGACCAATATGAAGTGATCCGGTGACATTAGGGGGTGGAATAACAATGGTAAATGGTGGCTTTGTTGATTTAGCATCAGCTTTAAAGTAACCAGCTGTTTGCCATTTTTTATATAGCTTTTCTTCTATCTCTGCAGGGGAGAATGTGGCAGCTAACTCTTTACCTTTATCACCACTCATAAGGGTTGATCTTATGCGCTTTTTTCCTCAGAGCCCTTTTCACCCTTAACCGCCCGCTTTGGTCCACTAGCAGTTCGAGGTAGATAAGTTGGTGCCTCTTCTTTTCTGACCACCGCAGGGGTAATCACCACCTTGCCAATCTCTTTCTTACTTGGAACTTCATACATCACTGATAACAAAGTCTCCTCCATAATTGCCCGAAGTCCTCTTGCACCAGTGCCACGCTTTATTGCTAGATCTGCTACTACCTCAAGTGCCTCGTGGTTAAACTCCAACTCCACCTCATCTAAATCAAATAATTTTTGATACTGCTTAACCAACGCATTCTTTGGTTCGGTCAATATCTGCATTAAGGCTTTTTGGTCAAGGCTTTCCACACTGGTCATAATTGGAAGTCGGCCAATGAACTCTGGAATCATGCCAAACTTAAGTAAATCCTCAGGCATCACATCACCAAAGATGTCTGTCTTTGCCTGATCATCTACATTTTGCAACTTGGCATTAAAGCCAACGCCTGCCTTGCCTTTTCGGCTTTCAATAATTTTCTCTAAACCAGCAAATGCACCACCAACAATAAATAAAACATTAGTGGTATCAATTTGTAGGAATTCTTGATGTGGATGTTTACGGCCACCCTGTGGTGGTACTGATGCGGTTGTGCCCTCCAATATCTTCAACAGAGCTTGCTGCACTCCCTCGCCAGAAACATCTCTGGTAATGGATGGGTTCTCCGCCTTTCTTGCCACCTTGTCAATCTCGTCAATATAGATAATGCCAGTCTCAGCTTTTTTAACATCAAAATCTGCAGCTTGTATTAGCTTTAACAAAATATTCTCAACATCTTCACCTACATAACCAGCCTCAGTTAATGCCGTTGCATCAGCAATTGCAAATGGCACATTAAGCATTCGGGCAAGAGTTTGAGCTAACAATGTTTTGCCACAGCCAGTTGGGCCTAAAATTAAAATATTGCTCTTGGATAACTCAATTGCATCATCTCGCTTCGAATCACCAGATTGAACTCGTTTGTAATGGTTATAAACTGCAACTGATAAAGATTTTTTGGCCTTATCCTGACCAATCACATACTGATCTAAAAATTCAAAGATCTCCAGTGGCTTTGGAAGCTCAGCTAATCCAAGGGATGAGGTCTCATTGAGTTCATCAATAATAATTTCATTACATAAGTCAATACACTCATCACAGATATATACACCAGGACCTGCAATTAACTTTTTAACCTGCTTTTGAGTCTTACCACAAAAGGAGCATTTAAGCAGGTCACCAGTTTCACCAATTCGGGTTGTCACCATTTACTCCTTTTCGACAGGAGTAAGGGTAGAAGAATTGAGCCAGGTTTAGTTGTGAATTTGATAGTAAAGCTGTTCGCCTATAGCCGAATTAGATTTGAAATTATCGACAAAACAATTTGATCAAGAGCATTTAAGTAAATCACATAAATGTAATTTAGCTTGATGGCTTAATTAAGATTTAGCCTTTGCCTTACGGGTAGCTAGCACTTGATCAATTAATCCATACTCAACAGCTTCAGCTGAGGTAAGAATCTTGTCGCGCTCAATATCTTTAGCAATATCAGCTTGGCTCTTTTTAGAGTGGCGCGCCAACATCTGCTCTAACAAGGTTCGCATTCGCAAAATCTCTTTTGCCTGAATTTCAATATCAGAGCCTTGACCACCACCTTCAGAGTATGGCTGGTGAATCAGTATTCGAGCATGCTCTAGTGCGTATCGTTTTCCAGCAGCACCACCTGCAAGTAACACCGCTGCCGCAGATGCTGCTTGGCCTAAACAAATAGTCATTACATCGGGGCGAACAAATTGCATCGTGTCGTAAATGGCAGTTAATGCAGTAAATGATCCTCCTGGTGAGTTGATATACATCATGATGTCTCGATCAGGATCCATCGACTCTAAGGTAAGCAATTGCGCCATCACATCATTTGCGATTGTGTCATCAATGGCTTGTCCTAAAAAGATAATCCGCTCTTCAAACAATTTTGTGTATGGATCAAGTCGCTTATAGCCATAACTTGTGCGCTCTTCAATTGTTGGCAGTACATAACGCGCAGTTACCTCACTAATCTTGTTTATCTCTGGCTTCATCGTGATGTGCCCCCACTTCCTGATACCTGCCCAGCTGATTTAACAACATGATCAACAAAGCCATACTCCTTAGCTTCAGCAGCAGTAAACCAGCGATCTCGATCTGAATCCTCAGTGATGGTTTCAGCTTTTTGACCAGTATGAAATGAAATTAACTCTGCCATGCTTTTTTTCGTAAAGCTCATCTGCTCTGCTTGGATTTTAATATCTGAGGCGGTACCACCAATTCCACCTGATGGTTGGTGCATCATGATTCGTGCATGAGGAAGTGCGTATCTTTTGCCAGCAGTTCCAGCGCAAAGTAAAAACTGTCCCATAGAGGCTGCCAGACCCATTGCAACTGTTGCCACATCATTTTTGATGTACTGCATGGTGTCATAAATTGCCATGCCAGCTGAGATCGAACCACCTGGTGAGTTGATGTATAGGTAAATATCTTTTGCAGGATCCTCGGCAGCAAGCAGTAACATCTGGGCACAAATCGCATTTGCCATGGAATCTTCCACAACTGAACCAAGGAAGATAATCCGCTCCTTTAGTAATCGCTGATAAACCTGATCATCTAATCCACCAGCACCACTAGTTGCATTTCGTGGGGTATTACTTAGCTCCACTTTTATCTCCTCATTTGGATTTTCTTGGAAAAAATACTGTCATGACCCTAACAATCTTTTGCTTAAAATGCTTCCCCGATCAAGCCTGACCTCTGTTCGCCGTTAGCGATTATTTACTCTTTTCTGCCGGCTCACTCTTTGGGGCAAGTGCCTCCAGATCTACCTTTTTGCCAGATTTATCAACAACCTGCACACGGCTTAACACCTGAGCTAACGCCTTTGCTCGAGCAACCTCGGCCACCATGGTAGTGATTTGCCCTGCCTGAGAGACCTCTTTAATAAATTGATCTGGCGTCATTCCATAACGAGATGCCGCCCTAACTAAATACTCAGTAAGTTCAGATTCATTTACTGCAACAGACTCTGCTTTAACAATTGTGTCCAGTAAAAATTCTCTACTGATTGAGGTTTTAACCTCATCGGTTACCTCAGCGCGATACTTTTGATCATCTAATCTGCCCTCTTTTTCAAGATAGGTGTTTACCTCTTCTTCAATAATTTCAGCAGGAAGTGGAATATCGATGCTGCTAGTTAACTTTGCAACTAGTAAATCTCTAGCTTGAGCTCCCTGTTCCAATTGCTTCAACCGAGTCAACCTGGTTGTTAAATCTGCCTTTAACTCAGTTAGGTTTTCAAACTCAGAGGCAAGCTTTGCAAATGCATCATCTATGGGTGGTAACTCTCGCTCCTTCACCGCTTTAACACTTACCTTTACACTCCCTTTTTCACCCTCGGCCATACCAACTAAAGCGGTTTCAAAACTTTTCTCTCCCCCAACTGAAAGTCCAAGCAGAGCCTCATCTAATCCATCGATCATGGAGGCAGAGCCAACCTCGTAGGAGAGATCATTTGCAGTTCCACCATCTAGCTCTTTGCCATCCTTAGTTGCCACCAAATCAATTGTTACAAAATCACCCTTGGTAACTGCTCTATCGACAGTAGTTAATGTGCCAAACCTGGTTCGTAGTGATTGAATCTGCTCATCAATATCTGCATCACTAACCTTTACATCATCTACTTCAATCTTAATCTCAGAAAAGTTAGGTAGCTTTATATCTGGCCTAATATCTACCTCAACTGTGAAAGCAAATCTCTCATTATCTTTAAGCTCGGTGATCTCCACATTTGGTCGACCAATCACCAATACATCATTTTCTTTAGCAGCTTGTGAGTACAAGGTAGGTAAGGCAGCGTTAATTGCCTCATCCAAGACCGCTCCACGACCCACCCGTTGATCAATCATGGCAGCTGGTACTTTGCCTTTTCTAAACCCTGGGATGTTTATCTTTTCACTTAAGCTTTTGTAAGCTCCAGTAATATGCGGAGCCAATTCAGTAAAGGGCACCTCAATTGAAAGCTTTACTCTTGTTGGCGAAAGTTTTTCAACTGCGCTTTTCAATTAAATCTCTCCCTTAATTATTTAAACAACAAGTTTGTGGTCGGGGCGGAGGGATTCGAACCCACGGTCTCCTGCTCCCAAAGCAGGCGCGCTAGCCACTACGCTACGCCCCGAAGGCTGAAAGTCTAGAGGGTGATTTTCCCTTCTCCTAACCGAAGTAATAAGGTATGACCTGCTACCGCATAACAAGTTAAACTTGGTAACGCAGTAGCAGATCACGCAACAATTTTGCGGGTGTAGCTCAATGGTAGAGTTCTAGCCTTCCAAGCTAGCTGTGCCGGTTCAATCCCGGTCACCCGCTCCATCTCTAGTTAATAGAACCAACTTCTTG